>NZ_CP162131.1:45000-407834 GCF_040833975.1 Leptospira sp. WS92.C1 | reverse complement strand
TGATAGTTGTATCGATAGCAAACCAGAAAGGCGGAGAAGGAAAAACGACAACGTCTCTCAATTTGTCCATGGGGCTCGCAAGAAGAGGAAAAAAAACGTTGCTCGTCGATATCGATCCACAGGCAAACTCAACCGGCATTTTTATCAACCCCGAAAGCTTGGACAAGTCCATGCACGGAGTCTTCAATTCAAGAATGGCCATTAAAGACATTTTGGTAGATACAAAACTTCCAAATCTCTTTTTAGCGCCCTCCAAAACCAATCTTGCAGAAGTCGAAACTCTCTCAGGAAGTTCCGTCGACGCACCCTATATTTTGAGAGACGCCTTACAAGGATTAGACGGATTTGATTTTTGCATCATCGATTGCCCTCCAAGTTTATCGATTTTTACAATCAATGCCTTAGTCGGATCCAACTTTGTAATCATCCCCTTGCAGGCGGAAAAATTTTCGGTTGATGGAATCGTAGGACTGCAACAGACGATTACCAGTATCAAAAAAAGAATCAATCCGAGTCTTGAAATTTTAGGTGCGTTGATTACCCAATTAAAACCCCAAACCCTTTTGACAAAAACGATCGTTCCCGTTCTCACAAAATACTTTCGTATTTTTGAGACGAGCATTTCGGACGGGGTGGCAGTCGGAGAATCTCATCTCGCAAAAAAATCAGTCTTTGAATACAATAAGTCTAGCAAACAGGCTCAAGAATACGAAGGTTTTATTGAGGAGTTTTTGAATGAGCTCAAAAAGTAAACGACTGGGTTCCCTTGCCGACGTATTTCAAGCCGAAAAGTTAGAAGGGACGATTCGCAAAATTCGACTCGAAAAAATATTTCCTTCCGAAAACCAACCGAGACAGGAAAGAAAAAAAGGGGTCGAAGATCTCGCTCGAAGCTTGGGTGCGGACGGACTTCTCCAGCCGATTGTGGTCACAAAACAAAATCCCGACGATGAGCACTATCGAATCGTAGCGGGAGAAAGAAGATATCACGCCGCGAAACAGCTCAACTGGACAGAAATAGAATGTAAAATCTTAGACAGAGACGAAAAAGAAACCTTCCGACTTGCAATCATAGAAAACCTACAAAGAGAAAACCTATCCCCCTATGAAGAAGTGGAAGCGATGTCTCATTTAAAGACCAGTTTCAAATATACGGATCAAGAATTAGCCACACTTTTTGGAAAAAGCAGAAGTTATATGACCGAGCTTTTGGGAATTTCCGATTTGAGCAAGGATGAACTCAAGGCCTGTAAGAACGCAGGAATTGAAAGCAAGAATTTGCTGATCCAAGCCGTTTCCGCTTCTAGAAAGGGGACCTTCTCCGAGTTTTTGAAATTAGTTTCCACAGGCGCGTTAAAGACAGTCAAGGATGCAAAATCATTCAATCGAGAAGAAGAAACCCTATTCTCCCCCAAAACCCTGAACCCATCCGAATCCAAAAGCCAGGGTTCAAAATCCGGGGATTATAAAATCACAAAAAAAACGGGACTCATTCAGATTCGTTCTGAAAACGAAGAGCTATTAGCGGAAATCCTCAAATTGATCAAAAAAGAAATCCGCAAAAAATTTGACTCCGAATCAATCAGTTGATGTCGTTTAACAAAATTGTTAAACGACATCAAAAAGTACATACAAGTACTTAGCAAAAGAATTTTCCAAAAACCCCAAGGAAAGAATCCAATGGGATTGACAAACCTCAATCTGCGGGTTTAATGTGACATAATATAGTAAACGGAAATATAGTACAGAACTCGAATCCGGAAAGGATGCGGGCCGTAGGTGTATTTTTGTGAATCCGGATAAAAAAAATTCCCCTGGATACCCAGGGGCCGGATTTTCCCGAAGGAATGTTGTTGGATGAGACATAAGTATCCTTATGTCAGATAATGTCAACTCCCTTCGGAATTTTTTGCTTAAAATTAATGTACTTTCCTAAAAGGAGGGTCCCGAAGAGAAATGGGCGAGCATTATCCATACATCAAATTTTTTGCGGATATCATCGATTCCGGTGTCTGGGGCGGCCTATCTTCGGCCGCAAAAACTCTATATTTGGTCCTGCTTAAATTTAGCGACCAGCATTTTAAGCCAGTATGGCCTAGCACAGAAATTCTACTCAAACTAACTGGCTTTAAAACCAAAAAATCAATCATACAAGGAAAACGTGATTTGATTCAAGCCGGGCTTTTGCAGGTCACACCCGGAACCGGGCATACGAGCTCGCGATACTATTTCTGCTTTAACTACAAAGGTTCCAAAATTCCACCTCAGGGGTATACCAGGGGATACTCAGGAGGTGGGGCTTGGGAACCCCCGGGGGGTGAAGACGGGAAGCCTCAGGGGATGAGAGAGGGAAACCCAAACCATATCAATATAACTATAACCAACAATCAAAATCAAGAACCAGAAAAAAAGAAGGCGCCTTTGAGTTTGTCGTCCATAGAAGAAAAATACGGAGCCCCTGTTTTATCAGAGGCTCTTGGAATTGCTAAAGAAAGAGGAATGGAAGGAAACTTGCGATATGTAAACGGCATTTGCAAAAATCTCACAGATACAAAAGGGCAAACGATGCCCGAATTTAAGCAAAATTCTGCGAGCTACAACGGAAAAGATCCGACCTGGAAGGGTTTTTTACTATGGGCACGAGAAAAATTAACTCGATCCAGTGCTGAAATTTTAGAACAAATCCAAGTGGAACCGGATGGAAGAACTCTCTGTATCTTGAATTCCGTACCCGAACCCCTGCAGATGATCATTACAAAGTACTTCACAGAGGAAATCCGTCCTCCGATATTGGTTATATTTTCCGCAAAAACTGAAGAAAATCGAACTATTTCCTCTAAATATTAAAAAAGAACCAGGATAAATTTTTGATGAACTCCGAATCCATTCGAATCAGCCACCCGGGTTTTGTAAAAATCCGCGAAATCAGATCTTCGGGAACTTACGATTTAAAAGAAGGAAAACTTTTGCGCTACTTTGAAACAAAGGATTCTCCAGGAATCTCGGCGCTCACTCTTCATTTGGAAGGGATTTCCAGTCTCAATCAAATTCGACTTTATTCGAACCCGCAAGAAATTGCATTTTTTCCGGACACGTTTCGATTTGAGATTTCGATGGATGGGATTGTCTGGGAGCCGATTTTACAAGAGACCGGATTTCGGCGTTTAAATCAAAAAATCGGAGAATGGAATTTTTCCTTAGTCCAGGCAAAATATTTAAAATTGATCAGTCAGGTTTCGGAAAAAGACAGTTCCGGAAAATACAAGATCGCACTGGGACAATTGGATTTTGGCATTTCCGGAATCGTAAAAATCAATGTGAGTTCGGAGCAGGATCGTTTTTGGGTAAAAGAAAATCTGATTGATCAGAGACCGGATTACGGATGGTCGTCAAAAGAATCTCCAAAACCAAACGAAGAATTTTTGCTTTTAGATCTCGGCTCCATCAGCCGTGTCAATGAACTCCGGCTTTTGACACCCAAGACAGAGCCTACTTTTTTTCCAGAAAGTTTTACCGTTTTTTATAGCGAAGACGATTTGTCTTGGAATCAGCTTTTGGAAGAAAATCAATTTTTATCCGAACCGGGGGTCTGGTATCAATGGAGATTTCTTCCCACGAATGTTCGCTTTCTAAAACTGGTGGCTCGCCAGAAAGAAAAAAAAGGCAGAGAATTCTATCATACAAAAATTGTAGAAGTGGAGCTTTATGCAACGCCGTATCTGAGTGATCTTACAAACAAACCTACTTCCGAGCCGTTGCCGTATGCTACGGTTCTTAGATCCGGATTGGTTCGCCTTGCTGTGGACGGAGAGAATTCCGAAGGTGTGGCGGTTCAGTCCAACGATCGGAGATTGAGAGATTCATCTACGGAATACAAGGGAATCGTAGAACTGGCCGGAGACGGAGAGGAAAAAGAAGGAGTCGTAGTTCAGGGGAATGACAAACGCCTACGACATTCTACAGAGCTCGCCCATGGATTGGTTCGATTGGCATCCAACGGCGAAAATCGGGCTGAGAGAGTGGTCCAAGGAAACGATGACCGTTTGCGGGCGGCGACTACATCCAGTCCTGGAATTGTGGAGTTGGCTGAAAATGGAGAAACAAAAGATGGCGTTGCGGTCCAAGGAAACGACGATCGTCTAAAAATCGCTACTACGAAAAAATACGGATTGGCGATTCTTTCCGAACCGGGTGGTTCGGAGCCGGGAAAGGCGGTCACCGCGGATGACCCAAGAATTCGAAAAGCAAATACCGAATTTCCGGGCATTGCTCGGTTTGCAAAAAGCGGAGAAGATTCTTCGGAAGCTGCGGTACAAGGAAGTGATAAACGCCTAAAAGTGGCCAGTACGGAATCCTACGGAATCGTTCAGCTTGCACAATCCGGAGAAACAAAGGAAGGGCTTGTGGTTCAGGGCAATGATCAAAGGTTGAGAACGGCCACCACTTCGTATCCCGGGATCGTCGAAATTGCAAATCTGGGAAGCAATGCTTCCGGAAAGGTAGTTTCTGCGGACGATCCGAGATTATCCGACAAAAGAGATCCAAAGCCGCATGCGCACGCATACGCTCCGCTGGATCATGACTTTAGTTCGCATAGCGGATTTCTGAAAGTAAAAGGCAATACGGAAGCCGCTTACGCAAACATCTCTCCCCCGCCTGAGAACCATTCCCCCATTTATGCAAGGAATGACAGTGAAAAAGGAGCCGGAATCGTAGGATCCGCGCGTAACTCTGGGGTTCTGGGGTATGGCGAAACGTTTGGAGTCAGAGGAGACTCTTCTTCCGGTGACCGAGAATCGGCAGGTGTTCTCGGGCTCGGCAAACGAGGGTTTGGCGGAATGTTTCATTCGAGATCCGGAGTCGCGTTGTATGCAACTGGAAAGGGAATTCCCTCCTTGGGCGAAACCGGATCCGGAAAAGCTTTTTTTGCCGAAGGGGAATCCGAATTCTCCGGGACGGTACGAATTTCGACCGGAAAGAATGCGGATTGTATCGCAAGATTTTTTCCGGTCAACTCGTCGGATGTGATTTCCGAAGGTGACATTTTGGTAATGGGCGAGGATGGGAGATTGCAAAAAGCAAAATCGGCTAACGCGACCCATGCGATTGGAGTCGCCGTAAAATCGGCGGCGCTTCTTTTTGGAGGCGAGGCTCCAACAGAAGGAACCCATTGGTTGGTCGCGGTGTCGGGTGTTGTGACCGTCAATGCAGACGCTTCTGCGTATCCGATTCAACCGGGAAATCTGCTCGTAACCGGTTTGACCGGCGGGCACGCTGTTCGAGTTTCGGCAGAAAGTCTGCGCCCCGGTTCCCTTTTTGGAAAGGCCTTAACTCCGCTTCGAGGCGGACGAGGACAAATTCAAATGCTCCTTTGTTTTCAGTGATTGGGATCTATGAAAAAGATATCTGAAATTTACGTCTCCGCAAAGGGGCCTGTGTATTCGTTTGAATTTTTTCCGCCTAAAACTTCCGAAGGCGATGTTAAGTTGATGGAAACGGTTCGAGAGCTTTCGCGTCTCAATCCGGATTTTGTGACCGTTACTTACGGTGCCGGAGGATCTACAAGAGACAAGACCATACAAATTCTATCGGAAATTTCTAAAAATTATTCCGTGCCGACTGTTTCTCATTTTACCTGTGTGGGGGCAAACCGAGATCAGATCCGGGAGACGCTTCAGGGAATTCGTTCAAAGGGAATTGTCAACTTGATGGCGCTTCGAGGGGATCCTCCTCGGGGAGAGGGAGAATTTAAAAAGACCGACGGCGGGTTTGAGAATGCGACCGAGCTTATCTCTTTTATCCGATCGGAAAAGTTGGACTTTTGCATCGGCGGTGGTTGTTATCCTGAAAAACACCCCGACGCAAAAACGTTGGAAGAAGACGTGCGTCATCTCAAGCTCAAGGTGGAAGCGGGAACTGATTTTTTGGTGTCTCAGTTGTTCTTTGTAAATTCTATCTTTGAGAATTTTCTCAACTTTGTTCGTAAGGTCGGAATTCGGGTTCCTGTGATTCCTGGGATTATGCCGATCACTTCGTTTGCGCAGATTGAAAGGTTTAAGTCCATGGCGGGATGCGAATTCCCCTCCTCTCTCATTGCGGATTTGCAGGAAGTGGAACATCGTCCGGAGGAATTTTATCGGAGAAGCTTAAACTTTACCGTAAAACAATGCAGAGAGTTATTAAAGATGGGAGTTCCCGGAATTCATCTTTATACTCTCAATCAGAGTCACGCGAGTTATGATATCGTGCGGGAACTAAAAGGATAGAATTTTTATCCGACCTCGCAAGGATCAAGAATTCTTGTGGAAAAGACGAGGTTTCTGTAGGAAAGAAATTGTAGGTATCACTACAAAATCCGCCGTAAAATTTTAATATGAATCTCTCAATCTCGGCTGCGCTGAGAATCAACGCCTACGGCATTTGATTGCGTCGCTTCCTATGGGTCGCTCCGCAGGTGGTAAGGCGCTTTTAACTCAATGTAGCACTTCCTTAGGGAGAGTATTACGGGGAATGAATCGGGAGATTTTCTGAATCAGAAAAATTTACTTTTGTAAAGGATATTTTTGGGCCCAAGTTTTGTAGGAACTCCAACAAGGCTCGGAAATTGCTTTGTATAAAAGTAGGGTTTAAAAATATTCAGATACGACGTTTTATGGAAAAGCGTAGGATCTCCAACAAAACATTTTTTAAAACAAAACCTCTTCTTTTCCCACAGGCAGAAAGCCGGCTTCTACACCTTTTCGATAGAGTGTAAGAATTGCGTCCCTTCCTTCCGTTCCGAGAGAACGAGTGAATTCGTTTACATACAATCCGATATGCGCGTCTACCACTTCCCTGGTTGTGTCCTGAGAATGTTTGAGAATATATTCGTACGTTTCTTCTCGATTCTGATAACCAAGATCCAGACTTTTTTTGAGGGAATGATCAAAGTTTAATTTTAATTTTTCGCCCAGATCTCTTCGAAAAGCAATGGCGCCTAATGGAATGTGTTTGCCTGTGGATTCTTCCCACCATTCGCCCAGATCTTGAAGTTTTACGAGACCTTGTTTTTCATAAGTGAAACGTTCCTCGTGGATCAAAACTCCAAAGTCTGCGTCCCCGGATAAGAGGAGAGGAATGATCTTGTCATAACGAACCGCTTCCGGTTGAAAATCGTTCTCCAAAAACAGTTTCAAGAGCAGGTTTGCCGTGGTAAATTCTCCAGGGATGAGAATTTTTTTTCCCTTTGCGGAACCTGGATGTTTTCCTTTTTTATAGACGAGCAAGGGACCGCAGTTTCTTCCTAAGGCGGATCCGGAATCCAAGATGGAATATTGATCCATCACTGAGAAATAGGCCGCAAAGGAAAGTTTTGTCGCTTGGTATTTGCCGGCAAAGGCCGCTCGGTTCAGTTCTTCCACGTCGTGAAGTTCCTCTCGGATCTGAAATTGATCGGTCGCTTTTCCATGCGCGAGATGGTAAAACAAAAACGTATCGTTGGGGCAAGGAGAATAGGCTAAGCTGAGTTCCATAGTTGATTCTTTAGATCCCATGCTTTTGGATTTTGTTTAAAAAAGAAAGTCACTTCCGTTTTTTTCTAAGGAGTCTTTTGAGGAACCGGGTCTTTTGGGTGAAAGGCAAAATGAATTTCTAAAAAAGGGAATGCGCTGGGATGTTGAAAATTTGAAAAAGACGGGTCATTATATCTTCGGTGTTTTTCGCGGTGTTTGTAGATTTTGTTCGTTGGATTCGCCGGCTTTCAGGACAGGTTGAATCAAAAAGGTTGAAAAGTATTTGACCATGCACGAATTTCGTGCATTTTTTGAAATATGAAAAATATCACCTTTCGAACGGATGATCGATTGCTTGAAAAGGCGAGACTGCGTGCTTCGAGGGAAAAAAAATCCTTAGCGGACGTCTTTAACGAATTTCTGAAAAATTATTCGAATTCGATAAAGGACGCATCGGAGTACGAAACTCTTTTGAATCAATTCAGCTACGTAAAAGTGGGTCGAAGGTTTACACGCGAAGAGATGAATGAAAGATAAGATTTTTTTAGATACGAATCTTTTTGTTTATAATTTCGACACTGTGGATTTAACAAAACAGAAAAGGTCAAAAGAAATCATTTCCACAGCCTTGTCTACAACCAATTATTTGATCAGTTATCAGGTCATTCAGGAGTTTTCAAATGTCGCTCTGAAAAAATTTCAAGTCCCTCTAAAGTCAAAGGATTTGGAATTGTATCTTCAAAAAGTCATGTTCCCTCTGTGCAGTGTGTATTATACCAATGAAAATATTTTAAAGGCGATTGAAATTAGGGATAAATATAAACTTTCTTTTTATGACTCGATTTTGATCGGGTCGGCGCTCGAGGCTAACTGTAAAACATTGTTAAGTGAAGATTTCCAGGACGGTTTGTCGATTTACGGGATGCGGATCGTGAATCCGTTCGATGGCTTTACCCCGATCGCCAAACGAAAAAAGCGGACGGGTTCCTCCCGATAACATGAAAATTCGAAAAAGACAAGTTTTTATATCTTCGGTGGTTATGCGGCGATTGTGGATTTACAGGCAGATGACCGACAAATGTAATCTATCGTATCTTCGATGATAAAAAATGATTCTCTAATTTTCGCCTTTTGGTTTACTGAAAGAATCCATTATGCATTTTGATCCCGCTCTGATTCATACCATCGCGGTCGACTTAGACGGAACCCTTCTCAATTCAAAGAGCAGGATTTCCCCTCTTACACACGCGATCTTACAAAAAGCAATTGATCAGGGTAAGAATCTTGTGATCGCCACCGGAAGAAGATTTTATTCCACGTTCTCCTTTGCAAAAGAGTTCCAGGGAGAAGTGCACGTCGTGTCCAATAACGGGCAGATCTTACGAAGGTCTCCGGATGCGGAACGAATCGCGGAAAATTATCTGAGCTCAAGTCTCGTTAGAGACATTCTTCTTTTAGGAAAAGAATTTCATACTCCTCCCATTCTTCACGTTGATCGGTTTGAGGAAGGAGTGGACATGCTCACCGAAGTTCCGATCACGGACGAAATGTATCATAATTATTCCGGAGGGGATCTTTCTCGAACGAGATCGATCGGGGATTTCCTTTCTGCGGATCTGGAAAAAATTCTCGTGGTTTGTTTTTTATCTCTTCGAAAAGAAGATCTGGATTCTTTGATTCATAAAATCGAGGCGCTTCCTTCCGCTGCCGGTTTGCGTTGTATTCTTACAAAAATCCCGGGAGTTTCTTATTGTGTGGAGATCATCAACGTCTCCGTATCCAAATGGTCCGGTATTTCCCGTTTTCTTGCTTTAAAAGGATTGGATGGCGGTGGAGTGATCGCTTTTGGAGACGAACGAAACGACTTGGAGATGTTATTGCACAGCGGAGCTGGGTTTGCTATGAAGAATGCGATTTCAGAAATCAAAAATTCCGCGAGACACGTTACGCGATACAGCAACGAAGAGGACGGAGTTGCTCTCGCCTTAGTGGAGAATCGGATCGTTTCCTTTTGAAGGAGTTTTTACTTCGCATCCTTTGCAGGCTTGAGCATAACATCCGAAATTTTCATCGGAAGAATCGGATGTATTTCCGGTTAACTCCCGAACTACGGAAAACAAAGGAAAGAAAAGTCGAATCGCAGTGAGGCTTACGATTCCATACACGATCCAATCCTGTGTTTGTATCTCGAGGTGCATACGACCAAATTGAAAATCAGTCTCAATAAAGTCAATGGAAAGTTTTTTACCCTGGTGACACTTCTTTGACAATCAGGGCGGTAAAACCGGTATAGTTCTTTTATCAATATGTGGTCTACGCTCAGGATTTACCATTCTACTCAGAAAGAGAGAGAGACGATGGAAATTCCAGGTTCTTATTCCTGGATGACCTGTATGCGTACGATTTGGATTGCAGACACACGGATTCATCACGAACCTTCCAAACATTCTATACCATTGGAATCGTATTCCGGTTATGAAGGATATCGGTTTCTTCTTGAAGTGATCTCTGGTCTTCATTCCAGACTTTTGGGTGAAACCGAAGTGCTCGCGCAGTTTAGAGAGAAATTTAAAAATCCTGTGCTTCCCTCTTCCGCTTTCGGGGAATATCTGGCAAAACTCAGAGACAGTTTGATCCAAGACTCTCGGAGTATCCGCTCTCGTTATCTTCAAAATATAGGCGAACAATCCTACGGTGGTCTTGCGAATAAATATCTGAAAGATTCGACTCACATCACTTTGTTGGGCACGGGTCAGCTCGCTGAAAAAATTCTTCCCTGGTTGAAAAACCGAGAAGTGACTCTCGTGGGTAGAAATGAAACCCGTCTTTCCAAACTTGCCGACGATTTTACCGTAAGGATTCAATTGTTAAGCGACTGGAAACCCGATGATTCTGCAATTGTGATCGCGGCTCCTATGGAACTTTCTTCTCACTTGCAGAATTTTATTCCCAAAACGATCGTGGTCGACTTTCGAGAGATCGTCTTGGAAAAAAAATGGCCGGATGAAGTTTCTTATATTTCGTTTGCTGCGATGTTGGATTCTCTTCGTGAGACGGAAGAGAAAGCGATCCAGATTCGAGAAAGAGTTCAGCCCGCTCTGGATGAGCTGGTGGAGGAAAGAGAACTCGAAGCGCAGCAGTTCATTTTCGGTTGGGAAGATCTGACTTGTCCCGCGTTTTAAAGATCGGTTCCCGCAAAAGCGCTCTCGCCAGACTTCAAACGTATCTTGTACTCGGTGCCCTCCGGAAAAAGTTTCCGGATCTGATCGTGGAACTTCATTTTAGAGAAGCTTCCGGGGATCAGGATTTACAAACCCCGCTTTGGAAGATGGGAACCCGAGGGGTTTTTACTCAGGATCTCACCCAGGATCTCGTGGATGGAAAAGTGGATCTTGTGATTCATTCTTGGAAGGACTTGGATCTGGAAGGTCATCCCGGAGCTACGGTTCTTGGGGTTTTGGACCGAGCGGATCAAAGGGACGTTCTTCTCTGGAAAAAAACATCCCTTTCAAAACATTCTCCATCGGAACTGAAAATTCAGACCTCTTCACCTCGAAGAGAATACAATCTCAAAAAATTTCTGCCCAAGTCCCTTCCTTCCCGTTATAAAGATGCGAATCTGATTTTTTTGCCGGTGCGGGGAAATATCCAGACTCGGATCCGTAAATGGAAGGAATCCGACTCCGACGGTTTTGTTTTAGCAAAAGCCGCCTTGGATCGTCTTTTATCCAAAAATTTTCTCAATTCCGAAGAATTAGAATATCAAGAAATACGAAAATTCTTAATGGGGTCCCTTGCGGAATCCGTATTTCAGGTGCTTCCTTTGTCTCTCAACCCTTCCGCGCCGGCTCAGGGTGCGGTGGCCGCGGAGGTCCGATCGGACGATGTTTGGTCAAAAAACATTATAGAAACGTTAAGTAATTCGGTCGTAGTTTCCGCGGTGGAAGAAGAAAGAAAAATTCTCCGCAAATACGGCGGCGGATGTCATCAGAAGATCGGGGTTTCCATTCTCAATCGTTCGTATGGTAGAATCCTCTATCAGAAAGGTCTTACCGATTCTGGACAGACGCTGGAAGTGGAGGAACAGTTTTTCGATTTTTCTGCTCGTCCTGCTCAGTCCGTGGGTCAGTGTTATCCGGTTCCGGGTGAAGCGATCAAACAAAAACGAACTCCCCTTTCGTCTCAACAAGGTTATGTTTTGACTGCGGATGGGAAAAAAGAGAGGACCATCTTGCCGGAAGAATTGATCCATAAGGATTGGCTCGTGACCAGAGGTAACGCGTATCCGAATCTGGATCCGTCTTTGATTCACGAAGGTTTGGTTTGGACCTCCGGTTTGAAAACGTGGTATCAGCTCGCAGAAAGGGATATCTGGGTCCACGGAAGTCTGGATGCGCTCGGCGAAGAGGAATTGCCGAAAGAATTTCTTTTTAACAAACCGATCGATTTTGTAAAATGCACACATGTAGGTTCCACCGAGATCGCATCCGGTTTGGAACGTGTATTGACGTATCAGACGGAACCGCTGGAAGATCATCCGGATCTTTCCGATAAAACCCATTTTTTCTGGATGAGCGCGTCTCAGTTTGATAAGGCCTTGGCTTTATTCCCGCAGATCCGGGATCGATTTCACTCCTGCGGGCCGGGAATTACTTCCTCTCATATCCGAAAAGTTCTGGGAGAATCCGCAAACCTATCCATATTTATACACTATGAGTCCTGGCTTGCAAGTCTGGGACTCAAAGAATTCAAAGGAACAAAGATTGGAAACCAAACAAAGAAGAATTCGACTTAACTCAGCGCTAAGGGATTTGGCGTCTTCGGAAAGTCTCAATTACAAAAAACTAATACAACCACTTTTTATCGTCGAAGGTTTGAAGGGAAGGGAGACTATGGAAGCTCTTCCCGGAGTTTTTAGAGATACGGAAGAATCCGTTTTCAAACAAGTGGAGTCGGATCTGAAATCCGGAGTGACTCATTTTATTCTTTTTCTCGTTCCCGAACTCAAATCCAATACGGAAATTCCGAAATCATTTTACGAACGTTCCATTTCTTCCCTCAAGAAAAAATTTCCGGAATCCTTTCTTTGGATCGATACCTGTATGTGTTCGCTCACGACTCACGGTCATTGCGGACTTCTGCATTCCGACGGGAATATAGACAATCCTTCTTCCGTAAAACATCTTTCTAAGATCGCTCTCATCTATGCTCAGTCCGGTGCGGATGGAATTGCTCCCAGCGACATGATGGACGGAAGGGTGGCAAGTCATCGTTCCATTCTGGATACGAACGGTTTTTCTAAAATTCCGATTCTGAGTTATTCCACAAAGTTCAAGAGTAATTTTTACGGACCCTTTCGTGCGGCTGCGGATTCCGCTCCTGCTCACGGGGACCGTTCTTCGTATCAGATCGACGTTCGAAATCGGGAAGATTCCATTCTGTCTTCGATTCGTGACAAGGAGGAAGGTGCGGATTTTCTGATGGTCAAACCGGGAATGACTTCGATCGATTTGATCGGACCGATCCGAGAACGAACGGGGCTTCCAACGGGCGCGTATCAAGTCAGCGGAGAATACGCGTCGATTCATTATCTGGCTCAAAGCGGATTCTGTGATTTTGACGCGGCGATCCGAGAGGCCTGGCAGGTTTTTTCCAGAGCAAGCGCCTCGTATCTGATCACATATGCGGCAAGAAGGGGAAAGGAAATTTTAGGATGAGTCAACATTCTTCTCAAGAAAAATTAATCGGAAATACATGGAGGGGTAAAACCTCGGAAGAACTTTTTGAAAGAGCGAAATTGGTTTCGCCGGGAGGAGTTCATTCTCCGGTTCGTTCTTTCCGATCGGTCGGCGGTACTCCCGTTTTTTTCGCTTCCGCAAACGGAGCCACGTTAACCGACATCCAAGGAAAGGAATACGTCGATTACTGTCTGAGTTTCGGTCCTTTGATTCTCGGACACAGGGATCCCGAAGTGGAGGAAGTCGTTCGTGAAACCGCAGGACTTGCCTGGAGTTTCGGCACCGCAGAGCCCTATTCTCTCGAACTCGCAGAGTTTATCACAAACCAAATCCCTTGGGCCGAAAAGGTTCGTTTTGTAAACTCCGGAACCGAAGCAGTGATGAGCGCGTTACGCGTCGCTCGCGCCGCCACCGGAAGAGAAAAAATTCTGAAGTTTGACGGATGTTATCACGGTCATCTTGACGCTCTTCTCGTAAAGACGGGTTCCGGTTTGGCGGGAGAATCTTCTTCTGACAGCGCGGGAATTTCCGCGCACTCGATCGCAAATACGCTGGTTCTGCCTCTCGACGACGAATCTGTCGTCGAAGAACTCTTTGCAAAAGAAGGAAAGGATATCGCCGCTCTGATCATAGAACCGCTTCCCGCCAATTACGGTCTTCTGATTCAAAGAAAAGAATTTCTTTTAAAGATAGTCGAGACCGCAAAAAAGCATGGGACGTTAGTCATCTTTGACGAGGTGATTTCTGGATTTAGAACCGGATTTCAAGGAATGTCCGGTTTGCTCGGAGTTCGTCCGGATCTTGTGACATATGGAAAGATCATCGGCGGCGGTTTTCCGGTGGGATGTTATGCGGGAAGAAAGGATCTTTTGGATCTTGTGGCTCCCTCCGGTCCCGTGTATCAAGCAGGAACGTTGAGCGCGAGTCCGTTTGGGATGAGAGCGGGTCTTGCAACTCTGAAAAAAACACAAAGAGACAACGTTTATCCCATTATAGAACAAAGAACCAAAACCCTTACGGAAGGTTTGGTTTCCATTTTGAATCAGAGAGGCGATCAGGAATGGGAAGCCGTCATCCATTCTTCCTTGTTTTGGTTGCGTAAAAAAACTTCCGAACCGGTTCGCAGGGTCGATCAGATCTCCGAAGGACATAAGGAAGGATTTGCAAAGGTGTTTCACGCTTTGTTAAACGAAGGAATCTATCTCGCTCCTTCCGGATACGAGGTCGGGTTCTTATCGTTTGCACATACGGATCTCGTTATTTCAAAAACTCTGGAGATTGCACAAAAAGCTCTTACAAAAAACTGATGTCCTCTCTCTGGAAAAACACAAGGATTCTATTTGCGGTCGTATGGCTTTTAGTGACCTTCTCTCTCGGAGTCTGGTGGTTTCTTTTAGGACTAAAGCTTACAAATACTGTGGCCGGGCTTAGCGCAAAATTGGACGGAGCCACCGCTTCGGAAAGTCTTTTGGTTTTGGAAAGACAGAGCCGCATGATCAAAATGGAAGGACATTTTTTTCTCGCGATGCTTTTTATCGGAGGAAGCACTCTGATCTGGCTTTCATATAAGGACGCACAGCGAAACAAAATGATTCACGATTTTTTTTCCACGGTAACACACGAAATGAAAACCCCTCTCGCGAGTCTGCGTCTGCAAGCGGAAAGTCTTCAGGAAGAACTGCCGAATCCGAGTGAGAATAAACTCATTCACAGGCTTCTAATGGATTCGGTTCGGATCGAATCTCAGATGAATCGCGCGATGTATCTTGCGAGTCTGACAAGATCCGAAATTTTATACATTGAAAAAACAAATATAAAAGAAATCTTAAGTTCCATAGGAGACGATTTCCCGGAATTAAAAATCGATTTGTCTCAACTGGAAAATTTTTTCGTTTCTGCCGATCAAAAGGCTCTCGAAAGTATTTTTAAAAATCTCGCGGAAAATTCCATAAAACACGGAAAAGCGACCGTATTAAAAATCATTTCGGAGAAAAAAAAGCCCGGTCAGATCTTTATCACGGTTGCGGATAACGGATCCGGTTTTAACGGAAAGTTTAAAACTCTGGGAGAGCCGTTTACCAAACACGGCAGCACGAGCGGGACCGGGATCGGACTTTATATCATCAAAAAATTGATGAAAAAGATGAAAGGAAGTATGTCGATCATTCCCGTATCCAGCGGTTTTAGAGTGGATCTGATTCTTCCGGAGGTCGTATAGATATGAAGGCCAAACTTTTGTTAGTCGAAGACGATCGTTCTCTCGGTGAAACTCTTCAAGAAAGACTGCAAAAAGAAGGATACGAAGTTTTCTGGACCGTCTCCGCAGTTTCGGCAAAAAAATTGGTCAAAGAAGAAAAGCCTCATCTGATTTTACTGGATGTTCGTTTGCCGGACGGAGACGGATTTACTCTTGCGGAAGAGTTGAAGGAGAGTAAGGATTGTCCCCCATTCTTATTTTTAACCGCACAAGCGGGCGCTCCGGAAAGACTTCGAGGTTTCGAGCTCGGTGCGGAAGAATTTATTCCGAAACCGTTTCATCTTAAGGAGCTTTTGCTTCGGGTCAAACACGTATTAGAATCTCATAAACATTCCATCGAAGAATCCAGATTTCGTTACAAAGACTATATCTTGGACTTTCAGGGATTTCAGATTAAAAAAGGATCGGAAGAATTTCCGCTTTCAAGACGGGACTGCGCCCTACTCCACTTTCTCGTAACGGAAAGAGAACGAACCGTAAGTAGAGCGGAGATTTTGGATAAACTCTGGGGAGAGGAAAGTTTTCCCACAAACAGAACGATCGATAATTCGATCGTAAGGTTAAGACAAGCGTTCGGTGAAGACGGAGAAAACGTGATCCGATCCGTAAGAAGTGTCGGCTATCAATGGACTGGAGAAATACAAAATGTCGAATGAGCGTTATACGAATGCTCTGCAAGGGATTGCACAAAAAATTCCTCCGGTATGGATGATGAGACAAGCGGGCCGCTATCACAAACACTATCAGGCTTTGAGACAAAAACATTCTTTTGAAGAACTCTGTAAAATTCCGGAGCTCGCAGCGGAAGTCGCCTTTGGTCCCGTGGACGAATTTGATTTTGATACCGCGATTCTTTTTTCCGATATCCTGTTCCCGTTGGAAGCGTTGGGAATGGGACTGCAATATACGGACGCGGGCCCCAGCTTGAGTTTTGCGATTCGTTCCAAAGAGGATCTTGCCAAACTGAAGTCCGTAGAAGATTCGATTTCTTTTATGGAGTTTCAGAAGGATGCGATGAAACTCACGAGGGAAAGAATTTCAAAAGATAAATCCCTGATCGGATTTGTGGGCGGGCCTTGGACCTTGTTTACGTATGCGGTTTCCGGAAAACACGAAGGAAATCTTTCTCTTCCAAAAATTCTTACAGAAGTCAGAAGCGAATTTTTAAAAACCATTCTTGCATTTTTAAAAAAGAATATCGCGCTTCAGTTGGAAGGCGGGGCCGACGTGATCCTAATCTTTGATACCGCGGGAGGAGACCTTTCCCCCGATTTTTTTGACGAGATCGTGGTTCCGGGGGTAAAAACTCTCGCCGATACATTTCCGGGAAAGGTCGGATATTATAGTAGAGGGACCGCTTCTCCTCAATTTGAATCCGTTCGTTCCATTTCCAATTTGGTAGGTTACGGTTTGGATCATCGATGGAATCTTCCTGAAGTTTTAAAAAAAGAAAAACGTATGATCCAGGGAAATTTTGATCAGGCCTTATTGTTTTTGGAAAAAGAAGAATTTAAAAAAAATCTAAAGAACTGGCTGCAACCGTTCTTGGAACTTTCGCCGGAAGAAAGAACCGGTTGGGTATGCGGACTCGGACACGGAGTTATGCCGAAAACACCCGAGGACAACGTGAAAACCTTCGTAGAAATTGTAAGAGAGACGTTTCGATGAAAACCGCAAAAGAGCTGATTGCAAAATACGATATTCCCGCACCCAGATACACGAGTTATCCAACGGTCCCCTATTGGACCGAAAATCCAAGCACGGAAGAATGGTTAGATAAGGTTCGAAACCGTTTGAGTCCGGAAAATTCTTCCCTGTCTCTGTATATTCACATTCCTTTTTGTGAAACGTTATGCTCTTTTTGCGGATGTAACACATCGATCACAAAAAATCATTCCGTCGAAGATCCTTATATAGAAGCGCTTTTGCTGGAGTTTGAAAATTATCTAAAAGACGTTCCCGCAATCGGACAAAGGGAGCTGAGGGAGTTGCACCTCGGCGGCGGGACTCCTACATATCTTTCCGAAACACACATGGAGTTCTTACTAAATTCTATTTTAAAAAAAATGAATATATCTTCCAAACCGGAGTTCTCTCTCGAAGTGGATCCGAGAAGAACAAGGGACGCTCAGCTCAAGATTCTATACGATTTTGGATTTAGAAGAATCAGCCTCGGCGTTCAAGATTTCGATCCAGAGGTTCAGAGGCTGATCAATCGCACTCAACCCTTTGAAATGACGGAAAGAATCTCAAACGTATCCCGCAAGCTCGGATATACTTCCGTAAATTTCGATCTTATCTATGGTCTTCCAAAGCAGAATCTGGTCGGCATGAAACGCACCGTTGAAAAAACTTTGGAACTTCGTCCGGATCGAATCGCATTCTACAGTTACGCGCATGTTCCTTGGATCAAAGCCGCGCAGAGATTGTTTACAGAAGCGGATCTTCCTTCCGGAACCGAAAAGAGAGAACTCTACGAAGTTTCCAGAGAAATGTTTTTAAAAGCGGGTTATCAAGAAATCGGGATGGATCACTTCGCTTTGGAATCGGATTCTCTTTCGAAGGCCGCGAAAAACGGAACATTGCATAGAAATTTTATGGGTTATACCACAAAAACAACGGAAATGCTTTTGGGCTTAGGGGTCTCTGCGATTTCCGACAGTTGGGATTGTTTTCATCAGAACGAAAAGATTGTAAAAAAATATCAGAAACATATCCATGAAAGTAGATTTGCCACGTTTAGGGGACATAAATTGGATTTGGAAGACCTCAATCAGCGTATATTGATTTTAGAATTATCGACGACCGGTAAAGTCACGGTTCCTGCGGAAATTTTAGAAGATGTGAGGCTCTATTTGGCCTCTATGGAAGACGATACTCTAATTAGATGGGAGGAAAACCTTCTCTCATTGACTGAAAGAGGTTGGCCTTTTCTCCGAAATGCTTGTACAAGTTTGGATCTAAGACTCCGAAGAAAAAGCCCCGAATCCAGAGTTTTTTCGCGTGCCATTTAAAATTGACGTTTAATCTGATTTCAATGAAAAAGTCGTCTAAATAAATTGTTAACTAAAGGAAAGAGCTCCCGTTACAGTGGGTCCAAAATATGTAAAACGGTTCGCAAAAAGCGGACGTATGGAATTTTTATTTTGATAAAAAGGTCAAACTGTAATTCCCTGTTATCCGCTTGAGAACAGGTTTTTATTTTCAGAGCTACTTATATTGGAGAAGGTCCATATTGATGTCATTATTCAAAACAATTCTTATTCTTCTCGTTTTTGTTTTTTACACATCCCTATTTGCCGAAACCGTTCTGCTGCACGAAGGTGGATCGTTTCGCGGAAAAGTGGTCACACAAAATCAAAAGAACATTACGATTCAAACAAAAGAAGGCAAACGAGTCGTACAAAAAAGAGAAATCTTAAAAGTCATTTATAAGGATATAGATGAAGACGAAGAAGAGAGAATCCGAAACGCAGAGATTAAAAGACTCGAAGATGATAAACTTGCAAAACAAAGAAATTTGGATCTCAAAAAACAGCAAGAAGAGCAAGAGCGTCTTAAAAAAGAACAAGAGAACGCTGAAAAAAATAAACAGATTCCCCCGCCTCTCCCTCCGGAAAAACCCGCTATTTCCAAAGCAGGTGCGCTTGGAAGATCCGCGGCTCTACCGGGTTGGGGGCAATGGGCAAGTGGAAGAAAATTTTCGGCGATCATTTATCCAACTTTGTTTTTGGCGGCAGGGTATGCTGTTTATGAAAACAATCGCAAGTATTTAATCGCAAGAAAAGAATACGAAAACTATGGAAATCCTTATTCGACGGAAGCGATTTTGCTTTCGGCTATAGGAGTTCAAAATCCCACTCTGGCGCCGGTGATACTCGACCCAATTGCTTTGTATGTTTATAACGATCAAATCAGTCCTTTTCAAGATAAAAGAGAAGCCGTGGACAAGGCGTATAAAAATTTACAGACTAGTATCGGCGTGTTGGCCGGTATTTATATGATCAACCTGTTTGACGCTTTTTTTCTTGCGGGTAAGGTTGCGTCGACTGTGGGAATTTCCGACGGAACGAGCAAAGGTTTAATGCTGGATTACAATCCGATGGCCAGTTCCGGAAATACAGGAGCGACTTCGGGATCCACGTTCGAATCCAAGTATACATTCGGCTATCGATTTAGTTTTTAACCTGTCTTCCGTTGTTTTTCGGGAATACCTTCAGATTCCCGAACCTTAAAGATTGTCGATTTACAATCTTTGGGATTCCCGTAAAAATAGATCCGTGGCATATCAACCGGATCATATCATCATCGGCGCTGGATTTACCGGACTTTTGTACGCGACTCTTGGAGTTCAAAAAGGTCAGTCCGTTTTGCTCTATGAGAAACAAAGTCGATCCGGAGGACTCATTCAATCCGTTCAAACTCCTTTCGGCTTGGTGGAAACAGCCGCCAATGGAATTTTAAACTCCTATCAACTGGAGGAGCTTGCTTCCTATCTCAATTTGGAAATTATTCCTACTCAAAAAATTTCAAAAAAAAGATATCTGTGGGTTAACGGAGCTCCGAGAAGAATTCCACTTTCTCCGATCGGTGTATTGCGACTGCTGTGCGGAATTTTGACGATCCCTTCCGGAATTCGTCGAGAAGAATCCGTATACCAATGGGGAAAACGAGTCCTGGGGGAGGAGGCGGTGAAAAACGTTTTTGAGCCGGGGCTTTCGGGAATTTACGCGGGGGATCTCAAACATATGTCCGCCGAACTCATATTAGGTGATTGGATCGATTCGGATGTGCCACTTTGGAAGAATATCCGAAAGAAATTGCTTAAAATAAAAAAGGAATCAAAAATTCCGAAACATAAAAAAGGAACGGTGAGTTTTCGCGGAGGACTCGGAGAGTTGTTGATTGCGATGGAAACAAAGGTGAAATCGTTTCCGACTTCTAAAATTTTATATTCCGAAGAGGCGCCTTCTTTAAACGTTTTGCGAAAAAAGTTTCCACACGCAAAAATAACGATCGCCTGCGGTCTCGATTCCTCGCTTTCCATCTTGTCTTCGAGTGTTCCGGTTTTTAAAAGGTATCAAAAAATTTGTAGAACGTTAGGTGTTGTTACCGTAACCCGTTTTGGAAAAAGGTCTCTTTTGGGTCCGAAAACCGGTTTCGGAATTTTGTTTCCTCTTGATTCCGGGTTTCGCGCCAGGGGGGTTTTGTTAAACTCGTCCATTTTTCCGGGAAGGGTTTTCGATGGTCAATATTCCGAAACTTATATTTTTGGAGGTGCCATGGATCCGGAAATTTCAAGGATGAAAGAGAATGAGATCGTTATGATCCTGGAGGAAGATCGAAAAAAAATCTCACCCGAAAAGGACGAACCTCTCAACCACTATGTTACCGTATGGAAGTCAGCCCTTCCGGTTTACGACGCGGCTTTGCTTGAGTTCAATAAAGAATTGGATCGCAGTCTGCCGGAAGGCATTATCGTCGAAGGAAACTTTCGATATGGAATCGGGCTGAGTTCTATCTTAAAAAGAGCCTGGAACATTATGCGTGCTTGATTGATCCTCCTCTCAAATAGGATTGTTCGGAAAACTGCAACCTTTTTTATTGGGGTTTAATTTCCCCGACAAAGTAATTTTCTAAAAAACTTCTTGAAAGCGGACTTAAAGTCCGTCCAAGATAAATTTTTCGGCGATCTATTTTTTTTAAACTTTCGCCGCACCCTGAGATATTTCAAACTCAGGATTTGTTTTTGATCAAAGAGAGCATTCTCCGGATTTTTTGTTCGGTTTGTGCCCGCCGAATTTTTTGCATAGACATTCTTTTTTTGGAGAAAGAGTCGATTCTAAACTGATTCTGGCGATTGCTTCTATAAACTTGGGATAAATTCCGGGAGCGGGAATTCGATAGTATGTTTCGATTCCGTTTTTGTGGGCGATCTTTTTTAATTGTTCGCCGATTTCTTCTAAGGTCTCCAGATGATCGCTGACAAAACTGATCGGATAAACGGCGATTCTTTTGATCTTTTTTTTACCGAGTTCTTCAAGTTTCGTGATCGTATTTGGCTCAGTCCATTTTGTGGGACCTACTCTACTTTGAAAAGAGATATGACATTCCCCTTGAAACCCTTTTTCGCGAAGAAGTGTTTTCAAATTTTCGACGTTGGTTTCGATTTCCTGTCTGTATTTGTCCCCTTTTGAAATCAATCGAAGAGGAATCCCGTGAGCGCTGAATACTAGATCGATTGATTTCCAGTCCGGGATTTCCTGAAAAGACTCCGAATGTAAAAAATCCCTTTTATCCAATTTGTTTTGAAAAAAATCCAAAATCAAATCCCGAATTGCTTCCAAATAAATCGGAGAAGAATGAAACGGGGCAACCCAACCTTCTTTGGAAACGGGGCAAGCGTTTGTGGTTTTTTCTATCAGTTTTGCCGTGCCGAGTACCGTGGATCTTGAAAAGTGCGGGTAGAGAGAAAGTAGAATATTGCGTTTTGTGGGCGTCAGGGATTCTTTATTCAATTTCCGAATATCAGGATATCCGCAAGTCATCGCAAAATCGCCTTCCCACTCCTCGCCAGTAAGCCTGCTTAAAGCTTTTGCGATTGCGTTGGCCTGTTTTTCCGTTTCGGAAACAATTGGAGAACCCCCGCCGAACCCCATCGATTTGTATGTCGTTGATACTTTTGGCGCTCTTTTTTTGGCGATCCGTATTCCTAATCGTTTTCTAAAAAATTCCGGAACCGGAAGATCAAACACATAAGGATCTGTAAAAAGATCGATGAGAAATTTTTCGATCTCGGAAGAATCCCGAGGTCCGCCGAGATTGATCAACAAAATCTTGTTCTTCAAATGAGTCCGCCGTTATTAATATAAGTAACCTGTGATCGACAATTCGACGTTCCATTCTTTCATATTCATATAATTTTTATACTGTCCTAAGTGTTGCGAAAGCATATCGTTATAATTGAGTCCTCCCTTTGTGGTAAAGTGACCGTCTCCAAAAAGTCGATGCTCATTGAGTTTGATAAATAGAAGATAGTTCCCGAAAACTCGTCCGGCGCCCACGTTAAAATCGATTCCAAAACCCGAAACGTCTCCGATGAAATTAAGAGCTCGTTGATAGTGGAAATCCCTAAAATGACCGCTCCAAAAAATTCCGGAAAAGGAGGTCTCGAAAAACCAGCCGGCAATTGAATATCTATAACCGAACCCTATCGGAAACTCGTAAATAGAATAGGAAAGACTTAAACCTAATCCGATCCGATTTAAAAAAACGGGAGCCGAATCAAAAAACTGAAACACATCATAAAGGATATATTTCATAAAAGTATATTGAAATCCTCCCGTAAGAAAAAAACCTTTTCCTTCCTTTCTCGCGTCGGGATCGGAATCCCCTAAATATCTTCGTAAAATGAGTCCGTGTCTGTCCTGTTTCATCGAAAGCCTTCCCTTTCCGTCGGCAAAATTTCTGGAGCCGATAAAGGTATAAGGTGTATCGTAAAATGAAAATTCTCTAGTCGATATTTTTGTTCCGCGTTCGACTGTGGGGTCTCCAAGAAAAAAGTCCTCGTCCCTCCCCTCCCCCGCATTTACATACCAGCCTGTTGTTCTGCCGGTAAAGTTGACCTCCCATCTTTTCCAACGGAGTGTAAATCCCAAACCGGCATAATTAAAATTTCTTTTATACGTGATCCGAGATCCGCCCCTTAGGCCGGATAAATTTGCGTATTTGGTTCCGGTTTCAAAGATATTATCCCCTCCGTTTTGGCCAGCAAGAAGGGTGACGGAGGATTGTTTAAGAAGTTTTGTCAAAAAAGAATCTTCTTTTGGGATCGGATGTTCTTTTTCTTGGACCGTTCTGGGCGGCTCCACGTTTAGGGGTTGTTCGCTTTCTGCTTTGATCGATAGAGGCGAGATGGAAAGGATGATTGCGAAGGTGAGGAATGTTTTGATCGATTGATTTTTTATATTCATAAAGTTTTATTTTTCGGATTCAAGCTGAAAGCGAGGGGTGAAACGATTTCACCCCTATCGGACGATTTACCAGCAAATCAAGACAAAATAGCCGCCCTACTCTACCCCTGCAATTCAGTTTTTTAACGTTATCGTATCAATGGGACATAGTATTGATTTGACAAAGACGGCGGGTTTGAATGATTCTGATCACAGCGCGGAGCTATGAATTCTAAAATTCTTACTACAAGTCAAATCATAGAAGAATACGAAATCTTTTCGGAAGACGAGTTTTTATCCAAGGTCAAAGAATGGAAGATTCCTTCCTTAGGTAAAGGGAAGTATGACCGCGGAGTGATTGAAAAATACTTTCAAAAGGCGGATCGTAATGTTTATGAATCCGTGATCATCGCGATTTCCAATCAAAAAGGCGGCGAAGGAAAAACGACGGTTTCTGTTTGTCTTGCGGAAGCTCTTTCCAGATCCGCGCCTGTGTTGCTTGTGGATTGGGATGCCCAAGCGAACATCACTCAACTTTTTTTCGGTTCGGCGGAAAGGTCCGTCTTTCACGCGCTGGGTTACAGAGGTGAGGAGCCGGTCGATGCAAAGGATTTGCTCGTTTCTCTCGCTCCGAATTTAGATTTACTTCCTTCTTCGATTCATCTGGCGAATTTTACCACGCCGTATGAAAGAGATGATTTTGAACTTTTAAAGGACGCGCTCAAACCGCTTCGTTCTTCGTATAAATACGTGATCATAGATTGCCCTCCGTCTCTCGGTTTGATTCTTGAAAACGCGTTGATTGCAGCGGATCACGTTCTGATTCCGATCCAGACTCGTGCATTTAGCGTCCAGGGTTTAAAGGATCTCCATTCCACAATTTTAAAGATAAAGAAAAAAGCAAATCCGTCCCTAAATCTTTTGGGAGCGGTGCTCAATCAATATGAGGATGCGCGTGCTCTCGCCGGTCTCGCGGATGCGATTCGAAAATATTTTGGGGTTTTTGATACCGTCATTTACAGGAGAGAGTCAATTCCTCAAGCTCAGGCAAAAAAAAAGCTTTTAGGGGAATATGACAACAAGGCAATGCAGATGTTTTCATCCCTGGCTGACGAACTGATGGAGAAAATTTCAAATGGCTAAACGTTCCGAATTTGCAGGCATGGACTTACTCACTGCATTTGGAGAAAAGGAATCCTCCAGATCCGAAATTCAGCTTTCGGATATCGTTCCTAATCCGATTCAGCCACGGGTTTTCGGAAAGGAAGAAGTCGACGATCTTGTCCAGTCCATGAAACGTCTCGGTCTGATCGAGCCTATCGTGATACGCAGATCGGGAAAAAAATATCAGATAGTCGCGGGCGAAAGAAGATATCAAGCAGCGAAAATTCTAAAGTGGAACACGATTCCTTCGATCGAAACTTCCGCATCCGAAGAAAAGTGTTTTGAGATGGCTCTGGCCGAAAACGAAAAGCGGAAAAGTTTAAATCCATGGGAAGTCGGCCGTGCGATCCAGTATCTGCGTAAGGAAAAACGTAAAACCGCCGAGGAGGTTTCTAAGGTTTTGGGGTTTTCCGAAAGATACATAAAACAATTGAGTTCGATCGCGAGATTGGACCAAAAATCGGTCGCCGATCTGATCAAGTCTGGAAAAGACGCTTCGATAAAAAATCTGGAAGATCTTTTGAAGCAAAAAGAAGGGCGCGGGGGTGAAATGATTTCACCCCGAAAATCGGGTCCTATAAAAGTCGTTTTACAGCTCGGAAAGCTGACTTTACCACAACGAGAAAAGTTTTTAAAAGAACTTTCAACTTTGAAAAAAAAATACGGACTTAAAGACTAAATCAAACGTTTTTTAATAACGGAGAGATAATGAAAATTGTAATCATAACAGGGTCGCATCGAAAAGTTTCCCAGTCGGCAAAGGTCGCAAACTGGTTTAAAGAACGTCTGCAAATTTTTGGACATCAGACCTGGACATTGGATCTTGGAAATCATAAACTTCCGGTTTGGGACGACTCTTTTTGGGATGGTGGAGAGGATTGGGATAAGATCTGGAAGCCGATAGAAGCGGAACTAAAAAGCGCGGATGCCCTGATTTTTGTGACTCCCGAATACAGCGGAATGGCTTCTCCCGGTCTTAAAAATTTTATTCTTTATTGTAGTTCTCCGCTTGTGGGTCACAAGCCGGTGCTTCTTGCGGCCGTTTCCGCGAGCCGAGGCGGAAGTTATCCGATCGCCGAGCTCCGGATGAGCAGTTATAAAAATACAAAACTTTGTTATCTTCCCGAACATATCATCGTAAGGGATGCCGAAAAAATGCTCAACGGACCTGAGTCCGCAGGTGCGGACGATTCTTATCTCAGAGACAGGATTGACTTTGCGCTCAAAATTTTAGTTAGCTATGGAGAGGCGCTGAAGCCGATCCGGGAGTCGGGGATCACAGTCAAAAAAGAATTCTCAAATGGAATGTAAGATCCGTATTATCCAGGGAAAATTTTCTTTTTTACGATTTGAAATGACTCAAAAATCCGATTTATAAAAAACCAAATCGAGAGGGGAATCACAATGTTGATAAGACCGATAAACGGGATCAAGATCCAGGAAGAGGTCGTTCCAAATTCGAACGGGTTCCAGGTGTGCATAAGATGAATTAGGATCGGGTGTAATAAAAAGATTCCCATGCTGTTCTTTCCCAAAAACGCAAAAACTTTGATTATTGTTTTATGTCTCTTTTCGGCGTGAAACTTTTCCACCCATAAAAAAAGAAATAGAAACATCGCTAATGGATAAAAAATCAGATGATTGGAAGAGTCGAATTTCCATAGACAGCCTGCGACGATCATCCCGGTCACATATAGAATCAATCCGAAAATGAGTATTCTCCCGAGAGAGTAGGGTAGGGGGGAGGATGTTTCTTCGAGTAAGTTTCGAAAACTTACCGGCTCTTTGAACCATTTACCCGCTAACAATCCGAAGGTGAAAAAAAATAAAAAACCGGTCGGCAAGATCGGTTCTATGTTTTTTAGAGTAGCGTTTGCAAAATGTTGAAAAATGTGATTGGAAACGAAGTTTAAGATCAGAGTTAGGGATAAAAAAATCAGAATTCCGATTTTGGCGTTATACTTTTCGCGAATCTTCAATAAAAGAGGGAAGGCGAGATAAAAACAAAATAAAAGAGGAACAAAATAATAGGGCGCGCACCAGGTTCCGAGAAGCAAGCCGGATATAAATTCCCCAAAAACCGGAAAAGAGCCGAGTTTGATATACGCGGCGAGAAGGCTTGAGAAGAAATAAGGAACTAGAAGTGAAAGGATCTTCGGTTTCCAATAGTCTCTAAAATTTGCGGGTTTTAAAAAGATTCCCGACGAAAGTATAAAAGCGGGAACTCCAAACCGGGACAGATTGGATATCAAAAGAGTGAACATAGAAGCGATCTTGTCGGGTCCAAAATACTGATAGTATGAATTTACGTGTATAAATACGATTCCGGTGATCGCGAGTCCGCGTATGACATCGATGGATTCGCTTCTGTCTCCGGATTTCAAATTTGCTTTAGAAGGAGCCGAGATCAGAATTTGGGATGGTTTTTCGGAGAGAAAGTAGATTACGAACAGGATTGCGATTCCGAAAAGATCCATCGAAAGTTGAAGAAATGAATTCATAAAATAGTGTATTTTTCCCGGATAGAGTTTATTGCTTGTTCCAGACCCAATTTTTTGTTTGGGGTAGGCATCTTAGAAGCATCTAGTATGATGCAATTTTTTGGTAAAGAATCAAATTTATTAGGTCGGTTTAAAAAATGAACAAGGTGCAGATCCCAGCGGGTGGAATCGTCTTTCGAGAAGGGGAGGCGAATAACGCGATGTACATTATTTTGTCTGGCACTGTGGAAATCTTTTTTACTCGAAAGAATATAGTCCAACGTTTGGCGATTATGAAAAAAGGGGACTTTTTCGGAGAAATGGCCCTTTTTAGGGCCATGCCGAGAACGGCCACGGCGAGAAGCGTTTTGGGTTGCGAATTGGCCGTTATTGAAAGTAAACAACAGTTGGAAAAATTTCTGCTCCGAAATCCTGATTTTTCGGCAAAGATGGTCCGGATTCTTGCGGACAGACTCGCGAACACAAACGAAATCTTGATTTCAAAACTGGAGGAATATTCGGGTGAATTGGAATATAAAATGGAAGAGATCTGATCAAAGATCGGTCGTGTAAACGAAGAACTTATCCTTACCGCTTTTTTTGGCCTTATAAAGCGCGTTATCCGCGTTCTTAAACAGTTCGTTTGTATCCTTTCCGTCTTCGCCGAATTTGCAGATCCCGCCGGAAACTGTCACGGTCAAGCCGTATTGACTCATGGCCGCTTCTAAAAGATAACTCCGAAACCGGTTGGCGGCGACTAACGCGCTTTCTCTCAGAGTTTCGGGAAGAATGACTGCAAATTCTTCGCCTCCGATTCTGCAACAAATGTCCTCTTGTCTAAATGAATACAACATAGTGCCCGCGATCAGTCTGAGAATATCGTCTCCGAATCCGTGTCCGTATGTGTCGTTTACGATTTTAAAGTTGTCCACGTCAAAAATCAGAAGACAAAAATCTCTTTGGTATCTCGAACTTCGATTGATTTCTTTATTGAGAATGATGTTAAAATATCTTCGATTGTAAATCCCGCTCGTTTCGTCGATGACTGTGTTCAGGATGATCTCTTCAAAAGAATACAATTCGACGATTTTCGGATTTTCTATGATTCTATTTTTACTGAAAATATAATCAAGCATCGAGACTACAAAATTTACGCTTCTTTGTAAAGAGGCGCTCATACTTTCGCCGTGGTTATAGATTTCTTCCCAGAGTTCTCTGGCCTCGATTTCTTGTATTTCCAAGTGGGAGATGATTCTAAAAAAATCGGAATAAAAAAAAGGATTGTTTTCCGCGAGTTCGACGATCCGAGCTCGAAATTCGATAAGTCCGGATTCGTGATCGTGCAAAAGAGAAATGACCTTAGTTTTCAGATCCGGCCCTATCTTTCGGATCGCTTTGAGTTGCTCATTCATCTTGATCAACTCAAGTCTGGCCATACCCGCGGTGTTTTCGTGGGCTTCGCGCGTTTTTTCGGACTCTAAAAGTTCTCTTTCACTGAGCCTGGAAATTCTTTCGTAGAGTTCCACCAAATTTCTCAGTCTCGTGATTTCATCTTGCTGGTTCAGGTCCATTCACCCTACCGCCTTTTTCCGCATTTGACACTCCGTCGGGAAGCGTAATTTACAAATTTATCGCCTCTCGCTTTTTGAGGTAAATCAAATAAACATTTCTGTTTTTATAATTTAGTATTTGAAGCAAATTATAATTCTACACTAAGTTGTCTTAATGAAAAATGTAATCATCACCGGGGCCAGTTCCGGAATCGGTAAAGAATTAGCCAAACTCTATGCAGAATCCGGAGCCAATGTCGCTCTTACTTCCAGAAGAAAAGAATCCCTAAAAAAAATCGTAGAAGACCTAAGGGCTTCCGGTGCGAAAGGAAAAATCCTTTTCGCGGCTCTTGATGTTTCCGATGCGGCTCAAAATTTTAAAGTCATTCCTAAATTGATCCGGGAACTCGGCGGGTTGGATTTGATCGTTTTGAATGCGGGAATTTCGACCAGTTCTTCTTTTGGAGGCAGAAGTTTTGAAGCAGATAAAAAAGTCATTGAAACCAATCTGATCGGAGCTATGGCAGGAGTGGAAGCCGCGCTCCCTCAATTTCAGAAACAAAAATCGGGTCAAATTGCGGCGATTTCTTCGGTCGCTTCCTTTCGAGGACTTCCGGGTTCTGCGAGTTATTCTTCTTCGAAAGCGGGACTTTCCACCTATATGGAAGCGCTTCGGGGCGAGATAAAGCGGTTTAACATCCAAGTCACCGTGATTCATCCCGGATTTATCGATACTCCGATCAACAATCAAATGAAATCCCGTCCTTTTGTGATTTCGGTGGAACTCGGCGCGCAAAAAATTTATAAAAGAATTGAAAACAAAGTTTTATCGGCTACAGTTCCTTGGTTCCCTTGGGTGATTCTGGGATATCTTATGAAACGTTTTCCTGAATTTTTATGGTCGAAGATCAATCCGAAATAAATTTACCGTTTGAAAAGGAATCTAACGGGACTCAAAGCCCGATCCGGGTCTTGTTTGTTTGTCTTGGAAACATCTGTCGTTCGCCCGCAGCCGAAGGCGCCTTTCTTGATTTGATTCAAAAACGAAATTTAGAATCGGTGTTTACCGTGGATTCCTGCGGGACTTCCCGCTATCATATCGGAGAACTTCCCGATCCGAGAACCAGACAGACGGCTCGTAAACGAGGGATCGAGCTCACACATCGCGCACGTCAATTTCGGAAAGAAGATTTTCGTGAATTTGATTATATTCTTACCATGGATAAATCAAACCAGAAGGATGTGCTTTACTTGGCGTCTTCGGACGAGGAAAGAAAAAAGGTTCAGCTCTTTCGTTTTTTTCAAAAAGATTCCAGAAAGGATTCGGAAGTTCCGGACCCGTATTATGGAACTCTGAAAGACTTTGACGAAGTGCAAAATATTGTCGCGGATGTCGCAGAAGACTTTCTGGAATTTCTCCTCTCTAAAAAGTTGGATTTGAAAGCCTAAATCCGGGAGGGAAGATTCTTTAACAAATGGATGAATCCGGAAAAAAGAAAGTAGTTATCATTGGCGCGGGATTTGGCGGTTTACAAGCCGTTAAAAAACTATCTCAAAATAAGAATCTCGACATCACTGTAATCGACAAAAAGAATCATCATCTTTTTCAACCTCTTCTCTATCAAGTGGCGACGGCGGTTTTGAGTCCGGCGGATATCGCGATTCCCACTCGTTCTTTGATCGGAGAAAGAAAGAATGTGACCGTGGTTCTTGGAGAAGCGACAAAAGTTGATATCAATTCGAAAACGGTTTATTATCAAAATAAATCCACAAATTATGATTATCTTATATTGGCGACTGGAGCTAAGTCCAGTTATTTCGGAAACGATCATTGGGAACAATATACCATCGGTTTGAAAAATCTTAAGGACGCGCTTAAGATTCGTCATAAACTTTTGATCTCTTTCGAAAAGGCCGAACTTTCCGGAGATCCCGAAATTGCAAAGGCTCTTCTCAATTATGTGATCATCGGAGGAGGTCCGACCGGTGTGGAACTTGCGGGTTCCATCGCGGAATTGTCGCACCAAATCATCCGGGACGAATTTCATTCCATCGATCCCGCTCTTTCCAAAATTACTTTAATCGAAGCGGCTCCTCGTCTTTTGATGGCATTTGATCCTTCGCTTGGAGAATTTACAAAACGTCGCCTGGAAACTAGAGGTGTGGAAGTTCTTGTGGGAACGAGAGTTGTCGATATTGACAAACAAGGCGTTCATCTGGAAGGAAAAACAATCGCGACCGATACAGTGGTTTGGGCCGCGGGTGTTCAAGCGAATTCGATCGCAGCCACGTTAGGCGCTCCTATCGATCGTTCCGGAAGAGTGATCGTGGACGAGTTTTGCAATATAGAAGGACATCCGGAAGTGTTCGTAATCGGCGATACTGCGAGTTTCGGAAAAGGCCTGGAACGTCCTCTGCCGGGAGTCTCACCGGTTGCGATGCAGCAAGGAAGATACATCGCCGCTCTGATTCAAAACGATTTGAAGAATAAAAGACGAAAAGGATTTCGTTATACGGACAAGGGATCGATGGCTACGATAGGAAGAACGGATGCGGTCGCTCAGATGGGTTTTCTGCGAATGAAAGGTTTGTTCGGATGGTTGGCATGGCTCTTTGTTCACCTTTTCTATCAAGTGGGATTTAAGAATAAGTTGACGATCTTAATCACCTGGGTCTGGTCCTATATCGCGTTTCGCGCAGAAGCAAGAGTGATTCAAGACGAGGTCAGTGCGACAAACGATAAAGACTGATAGGGTCATCCGATTAGCTTTAACGGCGTAATTTTTGCGATTTTCGAAAATATTTTATTTTCGGTAATCAAGGATCCGTTCAGTCTTAACGTACACTGACATATGTGTGCGTCCGGGACGGAGACTGACAAACCCTTTGCATACAGTTTGGATCTGAGAATTCCGACTTGAAACCATTGATCGATCTCGTTTCCGCATACCGGTAGGTCTTCTAAAAAATCCAACATACGATCTTGGTCGGTTTTGGATCGGATTCCGCTCAGAATCTCCGCGGCAACGATCGGAGATAAATACACTCTGCCTTCTTTGAGGGCGTCGTCTATGAGTTCGTTTCCTTTTAAGAAATAACTGATAAAGCTGGAAGTATCAACTACGAGGGCGCTCACGACTCGTATCCAGATCGATTTGAATTTTGATCTTTCCTTTTAGATTTTGCGCTTTTTCATACGCTCTGCTTCTTCGCAGCAATTCCAATCCCATCACGATTGTTTCCGTGATTCCTTTGCCGGTTACGATTCGAGCTTCTTTCAGAAGTTTTTCGGGAAGATTTGCGGTGATTCGTTTGTCGTTCGTTTGAGCGATCATACTAAGATATGTATGGTGATACATACGAATGTCAATGAGAAAAAAATGTCGTATATTTTCCCTTTCGCGTAAATCCGCGTCAGGGATCGATGCGGAGTCAACAAATTGCCTGCAGAAAGGAAATCGTTGTTTTTAGAAATTTACAATTTGTTGACTGAAGCGGAGAGCCCGGCCTGAGCCTTTTGCGATTCTGCTTTGTTTTTGTAGATGTCGCGAAGGAGACGCCATGCTTTGAATGTCGAAAAAGAAAATTCTGTTTTGATTTATCAAATGAGAATACCGTGTTTAGGAGGAATATTGAGTTATAAGTTATACCGGCTTGAGAAATCAAGTTAGAGTCGACCTTTAAAGCTGCTTTGTGAAGGGAAGTCAAATATAGGATCAACCCCGTTTCGATATAAGGTCGGTTTGCCCCCTTAAAAAAATTCTTGAACCCTTTCTTCAGATAGACATCATGCTCTGAAATGAATCCGGATTTATGGAAAGGCAAAACGATCGTAGTTACCGGAGGTTCTTCGGGAATTGGAGAGGCGATTTTAGGGATTCTTTCAAAGATCGATTGTAAATTGATCAATCTTTCCAGAACGCCGCCGAGTCTTTTCAAAAAAAAAGATTCCATTCTTGCAAACCTCATACACATTCCCACGGACATCGGTTCTGAAAAAGAAATCGATAAAGCCGTTAAAAAAATTTCCAAAGAATATCGAGGAATCGACGTATTGTTTGCAAACGCGGGGGTCACGACTCATTCCCGCTTTGACGGAACTAGGATTGAAACCTTCCGCAAAACCTTTGATATCAATTTTTTTGGTCCGATTTATTTGATTCAAAGATTATTACCCCAGATCAAATTAAACACCGGAACCGTCATTGCAACTTCCACCGTAAGCGGTCTTTATGGAATCCCTGGTAGAAGCGCGTATTCTTCCTCGAAGTCCGCGTTGCATTCCGCGTTGGAGGCAGCCAGAATCGAACTTTCGGAAGAAGGCATTTCGTTTATCATTTTTTGTCCGCCTTATACGAAAACAAAACTCCGCACCAGCGGTTTGGACGGAGACGGTAACGTTTTAAACGAAGGTTATTATCCGAGTAAAAAAATCAAAACCCCGGAAGAAGTTGCGGGTAAGATGATAAACGCAGTGGAAGATCCGGAGTCCAGGCTTGTGATCATGGATAGCTCCGGATTCTTTTTGAAATGGCTTCGCAATCTAGCACCCGCGTTTTTAGAACGAACTCTATTCAAAAAACTTTATAAAGATTTTCACTAAAAGGAAAACATGGAAACTAGAAGCGTCGTAAAAGAATTTGAGTTCGAATATCCTCTTTTGAGAGTATGGAGCGCGGTGACGGTTAACGAGGAGTTGATCCACTGGCTTGCGGACAAGGTGACGGGTCGTCCCAAAGAAGGAGCGAGTTTTGCTTGGACTTGGAAGCTTGGAATGGAAGGGGATCTGACGACAAACGGTATTTATAAAAAGATCATCCCTCTCAAAGAGTTGATACTGCTCTGGCAGGATCATCCCGCGGGCGAGATCGAATTAAAACTGGAATTTCAAGCGCTTGGTGAGAATTCTTCCAAGCTCATCGTAACCAATTCAGGTTATCCGATCGGTGAAAAGTATGACGTTTGGATCGAAGCCGCCTCGGAAGGATGGGATGAAGAGGAAAAACATTTGAGAGAATATTTAAAAAAAACTTGAGCGGGCAAGGCCTCTAAAAAAGATGGTAAAAGGAACCTATAGGAAAGGTGATTTTACCTGTGGAACTACCCGATTTAGAAAACTATTTTCAAACACTCACAGATCTCACTGATACCATAGCGGTCATCAATTCTCCTTACGAATCAGACTTTGACCATGATATCGGACGGTTAGAGCAGTATTTTTCAGATATTGTCTCCAGATCCTGGGAAACTTCGGAGAGAAGTTACTTTAATCTTTTTTCCAGTCACTTTACATTCCATACTAAGATTGTGGAAGAAATCATTCATGAAGCGAGACGAGTCCTTATTCAGGAAAGAAGAATCTATGTAAAACGACTGGTTGCTTATCATAAGCACGCGGAAGAATGGTTTGCGGAGCTGCAAAAGAAACGCAAACAGTTCTCCCAGAAAGATATGGTAACTGCCTGATTTCATTTGACAGCTACCCGCTTCTCTAAGAATCTGAGTCGGTGTCCGCACCGGCTCTTTTTATATTAATGCATTCGCCCGGGAGAATCTCTTGAAGTCCAAACCTTTTCTTTGGTATCCCGTTTTACTTTTTTTAGCGATTTTTTTATTCGATAAACTTTTCTTTTTAGATGCAGTAAGGGATTACGTAAAACAAGAATTCACTTACATCTACTACGATGTCAAAAAGGAACTTCTCAAAGAGATCGTAGCCAAATACGGTAAGGATGGAGAATACAGCAAAACCCCAGAACAAAAAAAGAAACTGATGATTCTTATGGGGTCGTCTCGGATGCTCTATTTTCAAAACGCGGAACTAAAAGCGTTTTATCCGGATTGGGATATCTACAATCTTTCCTCGGCGGTGACAACTCCCGCGTATTATCTCTATTTTTTGGAAGGTCTTGAAAAGGGCGGGGTCAATCCGGATCTTGTCGTCATCGAAACCGATCCGTTTCAATTTAACAAAAACAGCACTACATTCAAAAAATCGAATTTAGCAAACAGCTTTGATCCGGTTTTTATTCTCCGATATGCCTGGATTTTGGGTAAGGAAAATTTCAACTATTACTTTGGGAATTTTCTTTTTGGTGTGAGTTATAACAAACCATATATCGGAAACGTGATCAAACGATTGAAGAATGAAAATTTTGAAATCGGTGAAATGCTCAAGACAATGACGATCGAAACTCTCAAAAGCGATAAAGGAAATTCCATCTCCCCCGCCGGCGCTTATGTCGAAAGAGATTTTGGTAAGATTCAGGAGTCCGCCGTCAAAACGATCGGATGGATATACCCTTCGTATGCTCCTTCCGAAATGCAATATACGTTTTATGAAAAGATTCTCGATTTGCTTCAGAAAAACCGTTGGAGGGCTTTGTTTGTAAAACCGGGAGTTTCGCCTCCCATGGAGAAGGTTTTGGACGATTTGAATATTCCAGAACCTTGGTTTCAAATCGTAAGGCCGATTCATGAAAAGGCAGGGATTCCTCTGATCGACATGAGCAAGGATGCATATTACGCATGCAATACGTATGCGGACAGCGGGCACATTTCATTGGATTGTTATCGTCCCTTTATTCGATTCATTCTGCTTCACTACTATCTGGATTCAAAGTAAAATTTCGAAGCCGGTCCGTCTCGTCTTCGGAATTTCTTGACTTTTGAATTTGGCTTCTTAACGTTTGTGGGAAGTTTTCAAACTTATAAGGAATAATCATGAAACGACTCTGCTTAGCGGCTATTCTTTCGGCCGTAGCTCTTTCTTGCGCTACGGTTCCGGGAGTGGAGAAGAAAGGAAAGGATCAGGAAATTCAAATCCTTCCTCCGAACATCCGTGTGGAAAAATACAAAGAAACTTTCAATATGAAAGCGGAAGGACCCGTGACTACGGACTGCGCGGGAAAACCCTGTACTCCGGAACAACTCGACGGTTTAAAACCGGATCAAATCAAAAAGTTTAAAAAGAACGGAGCTTGGAAAGAATACCAAGAAAAAGAAGACTCCGCAACCAAAAAGAAAATTAGCGTTCTGATTCGCACCGGAGAATACAAAGACGATAAAAGAGAAGGTTCTTGGAAAACCCTTTATGAAACCGGAGAAGTACTTCGCGATACCCCTTACGTCGCAGGTTTGAAAGAAGGCGAAGAGAAAAAATTCAAAAGAGACGGAGTTCAAACAGAAAGTACAGCTTATAAAGCGGATAAGAAAAACGGCCCTTATTGGAAAAAGAACAACGAAGGGCAGATGGACGAAGAAGGCGCTTATAAAGAGGATCAGAAAGACGCTGTCTGGACTGAATATTACGCTGAGCCCGGACAAAACGGAGCGAAGAAAAAAGTTACTACGTATTCCAACGGTCAGAAACAAGGCCCGGAAACTTCCTATCATAAAGACGGAACTACGGTTCAAAGCGAAGGTTCGTATAAGGACGATCTGAAGACCGGAAACTGGAAAACATATTATGACAACGGTTCCGTTCAGATGGAAGGCGGTTACAAACCAAAGCCTGCTCCTGCGGACGAAAAAGAAAAAGATCCTAAGGAAAAAAAAGCGCTTCGTTCCGGTTATTGGAAAGAATATTATAAAAATGGAAATATCTTTGCCGAAGGTCAGAGAGAACACACACGCAAAGGAGTCTGGAAGTTTAACTGGAGTAACGGAAACCCCGCTTACAAAGGTGAAATGATGAACGAGTTTATGATGTCCTCCGCGGAAGCGTATAACAAAGAAGGACAACTGATCGGAAAGGGAAAACTTCAGTTTTCGATCATGAACATAGACGAGGCGACCAACGAACTCAAAGCGAGTTATAAACCCGATATTCCGTTTACATATTACAAAAACGGAAACAAACAGTTTGAAATTGTAAGCGATGCAAAGGCGATCGAATATGACGATAACGGTTCTAAAATCGGAGAAGGTCCGATCATGGTAGGAACCAATAAGAAGAACGGTTGTTGGACCCTCGCTTCCGGAAAGATGTATTACATCAACGGAAATGAAAACAAACGAATGGGAGAAATGCAAGGCTGTAAGTGAGAGACTCTATCTCTCGAAACGAGATTTTGTTTTCAAAAAAACTCATGCAGAGCTCTCTGAATTCAGTGAATTGCTTTCGCGTTTCAGGTTGCATTCAGATCGCTCTGCAGGCCGTAAGTAGGAGCGGATTCGAAATCAATTTTGAACTCTTTGTTCCGACGACAGGGGTTTGCTGAAAAAATACTTGCAAAAAGGGACTTCAAGTCCGCCGTTGGATAAAATTACGGAATATTTTTTCACGATTTCGATTGGAAGAAAAAGGACGTTTTTGGTTTAGAAAAACCGATTCATTTTCCGATTTGCAAAAGCAGAGGGCTAAACGTCTTCTGCTTTTTTATTTTCAAGAGTGAACCCTTTTCGGAAATCGTCGATAATATTGTATGAGCACTGAAATTTCTACCCGTTCCTCTTGGAAACGTGACTTATCTATTTTTTTCCCCACAGCCATCTTATTTTTTGTATTGGGATTTTTCCTGAGAACCTGCGGACAAGGTCTGCACCGAAGTGCAAAGGTGACTTACAGCGGTTCGTTTACGCAGGGAACCCTTACTTCCATCGATCAGAATATTCTGAAAATCATCGATCCAGATCAGGAAATTCCCATGGATACCGTGGAAAAGATCGAATTTTTCCCCGAAGAAAAAACGACGGATGGCGCAGAACTTTCAGCGAACGATAAACTTTTTGTCGGTAACTATCAACTCACCGTGGGTCCGCATAAGGGTACTTTGCAACTCTACGGAGGGAAGAATGGAAGGCTTTATGGAAATCTTAAGTTTGTAAATTGGGGAAAGGGAAAGCCGGAATTTTTGGGAGGTCTTTTTGTAAAAGGAAATCAGATCCAATTTGTTCGTTCCTGCACGGGCGTAAAATGTTCCGAGATCGGGAGTAATGTTCCCTTTACGCAAAAATATACGGGTGTTCTGGAAGGTCGCTCCATCTCCGGAACCTATCGAGGCAATAACAGTTCCGGGAACTGGGACGCGAAGAGATAACGGGGGATTGAAGGAGATTTTTTTGCAGGAGTTCCTACTTTCGACGGAACGGGGGGATCAAACCAAAAGTAAGGTTTTTAGAAAATTCGTGCGATTGAGTAAAAATCTTCCGTAATTCTTAAGTGTAGGAATTCTTACGGCCAGAGTTTACTATTAAATTTTTCTGTTTGTTGAGTTATTTTTTTAGAATTTTGCATTTTGCAGTCAAGTTCAGGAACCGTTTCCGGTATGGACCTAATTCTATTCAATTCAGATAAAAAAATCGAATCGGCTTTGATCGAAAGGAGAGAGAAGGTCGTAACCTTGTTAGTTTCCGAACAATACTATAACTTATTGTCGAGTGAAGACCAGAAGAGACTGGCGAAAAAACTTCCTTATCTTTTAAAAAGATATGCCAAGTTCATGAGTTCTCATAGTCGTTTGAACGATCAACAAGCCGTCACAACCCTTTACCAGAGGAATCAAGGGAGAATGAAGAAGTTGAATGTAAGAATGAATACTGTCTATTGGTCTCTTTTAGGGGCTTTGGCACAATCACATGGGGTCTCTAGATGCTATCTTTTTAATTTTCTTTTGTCTTTAGATAAAATGGGAGTAGGGGAATCCGTCGTAAAAGTTTTGAATGTTGGAATTCCAACCTTTCATAAGGTCTACAGATATATCTGGCAATTAGAATTGGATCGCAACAAGATCAGTCGTAGTCTTGAGTTCATTCCGAATCCGTTGCAGTCGTTTGCTCAGACAGGCTATTTTTAAAAAACGAGAACAAACATAACATTTTAATCTTGTCTTCAAATATTTTTGAAAGAAGTAGAAAGATAGAATATTCTAATTCTCGAATCGCTCGAAGAGTGGAGATTTTGAAATTGTAGGAATTCCCGCAGATTTCGGAAAAATTACGCTTGAGGACGGATTGTTTTTCTCTTCCGCGTGAAGGATACGGAGGGCTTGGTCCGAGTCTACTGAAAGTTTTACTTATTAAAGACGTTTTGTAGGACCGGAGCGAACGCGGAGCCCGAAGTAGCCTGACCCGAGTTCTTCCGTTTTGTTTTAGTATCTCTAAAAATTTACGAGGGGCACGCCCATGCGTAGGAACTCCCACCGACTAAAAAAGATTTTCTTGACTTTAGCCGCTTCCTAATTCGCTTGAACCGGATCCCCGGTCGTTGAATTCTTACCTTATGGAAAAAGATCTGCTATCCGCAGAAGACGTTGAGTTTTCCCGGATCACTCTGGAAATTCTCAAAAAAGAATTGAGTAAAGAAATTACGGGACAGGATGAAGTAATCCGAAATGTCCTCGTCTGTATGGTTTGTCAAGGACATGTTCTTTTAGAAGGGATGCCGGGTCTTGCAAAGACGTTGCTCGCAAGATCGCTTGCAGACGCACTTGATTTGAACTTCAAAAGAATCCAATTCACCCCCGATCTTTTACCGGCCGATTTGGTCGGAACTGTGGTTTTCAATCCCAAAACAACCGAATTTGAAACGAGAAAGGGTCCCGTCTTTACGGGGGTTCTACTCGCGGACGAAATCAACCGAGCTCCCGCCAAGGTTCAATCCGCTCTTCTGGAAAGCATGGAAGAAAAAACGATCACGATCGGAGACAAAACATACAAATTGGATAGACCGTTTTTGGTCATTGCGACCCAGAACCCGATCGATCAGGATGGAACCTATCCGCTTCCCGAAGCGCAGATGGACCGTTTTTTTATGAAGGTCAATGTAGGATATCCGGCGCTTGAGGAAGAGGTGGCGATCTTGGATCAACACGGACGTCTGAACGCCGAAAACGGAAAGATCAAAAAAGTCGTATCTTCCAAAGAAATTCTAAAACTTTCCTCGCTTTTGGACAACGTATTTATCGAAGAAAAAATCAAATCCTATATCGTTCGTCTTGTCCGAAACACAAGACCGGAAGAAAGGACTATTCCCGAACTCATTCCCTACGTGAGACACGGAGCCTCGCCGAGAGCTTCTTTGAGTATATTAAAAAGTTCTAAAGCAAATGCTCTTTTAAACGGAAGAACGTATGTGATTCCCGAAGACGTAAGAGTCTCTCTTGTGGAAATTCTGAGACATAGAATTCTTCTTACCTTTGAGGCAATTTCGGAAGAATTGGATGTGGAATCTCTGATCCGGACCGTTGTGGAGGCGACTCCGGTTCCTTAAACATCGTCATGATCCGAAAAGAATTTTTATCCATTCTCTCAAGCTTGGAATTGGGTCGCAAATCCCGCTCCTTTAAGGAAAAAGCGGGTAGCGCCGAAAGTTCCAAAAAAGGAAGAGGATTGGATTTTAAGGATGTGCGTCTTTACAGTTTTGGAGACGACACGAGGCTGATCGATTGGAACGTAACTTCCCGATTCGGAGAACTCTATGTAAGAGAATTTTACGAAGAAAAAGAAAGACAGGCCATTTTATTCTACGATGTTTCGGAATCCATGGAATTCGGATCGGGGGAATTCTCCAGAGCGGAAAATGCGTTTCAAGTATTGGCTCTCCTTTCCTTACTCTATGTCCAAAAAGGAAACCGTGTCAAGATCGTCTTATATTGCGACAAGGTAGAATGGGAAACCGATTTTCTAAGATCGAGAGACGAACTGCTTCCGGTCCTGCAAAAAATTTCGGTAAGAAAATTAACTCCTAAAAAATCGGAAGCCTTATTGCCGTTTCGATATCTCAAAGACAGGGTGCATAGACACGCGGAAATCTATTTGTTAAGCGACTTTATCGGAATCGGTCCCTTAAAAAAGTATTCGAGTCTAAAAAAACATTATTCTTTGCATGCGATCCGATTTCGGGATCCGATCGAATTGGATCCCCCAAAAACACTTTTGTCTTTTTTTTATATCCGGGATCCGGAAGAAAAGGAAGGGGGACTTCTGGGTAGAAGCCTTTCGCCGGAATTTGAGGCGAAATCACTGCGTTCTTTTTTTCAGAGTTCTTTTTTAGATCTAAATGAAAGCGAATTGAAGACAAAAAGTCTGATCCGGTATTTTTCCAAATGAAAAATCGAATTCGAATTTTTATATATTCTTGGATTTTAATGTTCTCTTCGCACGTTTACGCTGAGATCGAGGAAACATTGTCTTCGGAAAAGGTTCTTGTCGCAGAAAAGATCCGATTCGAACTAAGCTGGAAAAAGGACGAGATCCAGGATATAAAAATTCCCGAGCCGGGAATGCATTTTTCGGAGGGAGTTCCGGATCTTCCCTGGTACGAAATTATCTACTCTGAAAAGAAAGACACAAAGTTGGTTCTCGAATTTGCATTTTATCTTACCGGAGAATATCCGATTCCCGTCGCATGGACGGAGACAAACGGAAAAAAAGGAGTTTCCCAAAAAAAGATTCTCGTGGAATCCGTGATTCCCGAAAACGATAGCGGTCCCGCGGATATCATTCCTCCTCTGACATTTTCCGGATCTTATCTGGGCCGCCTTCTTGTCTTTTTCATTTTGGTATTTCTCATTTTTGCGTTTGGAGTTTATGCGTATCGACTTTATTCAAAACAGAGATTTCCTTTGGATGCGATCATTCAAGCGGAACCGATGCTTCAAAGAATGGAGATCTATGAGATTCGAATCGATGAACTCTTAAAAAAAGACCCGATTCCGGCGAGAGAATTTGCAAGAGCCCTTTCCGGTTATATTCGGGAAAAGTCAGCCGATCTTTCGGGAAGAAAAACCTCCTCTCTTACGGAAGCGGAATTGTTCCGATTTTTATACGATCAATTTCCGTTTGAGGAAAAAGAACTCCAGACATGGAAACGATTTCTCACTGAAAAAAAATTCAGACCGGGAGAGGACGTTTTAACCAAGAAAGACGCGGAGGAAAAGTTCTTATACTGGAAAGGAGTATGGGATCAGAAATGAATTTAGAATATCCTTATGCGCTTCTTCTTCTCATTCCTGTTTGGGTCTGGGCTATAGTATATTATAAAAATAAAATGTATCTGCTTCGTATGGAAGTAAGGCTTCCGGGAAGAAGAGGAGGAGACTTTTCCGGTTTGGAAAGAATCGGTCTGTTTCTTCCCATATTGCGTCCGATTGCGATCAGCTTTTTGATTATAGCATTTGCGGGTCCGGGAAAAAAAGTGAGTTTTCTTCCCGATGAAAAGGAGGGTGTCGATATCATGATTGCCTTGGACGTTTCCGGATCGATGTCCAGAAGCAGGGACTTTCTTCCGGAAACCAGACTGGGAGTTTCCAAAAAATTGCTTCGCAAATTTATCGAAAAACGGCAAAACGATCGTCTGGGTCTTGTGGTATTTGCGGGTGCCGCGTATTTGCAGGCGCCCCTTACGGGAGATCGCGAATCCTTAAACGAGATTTTGGGTATGATCGAAGAGGAAACAGTGGCTGAGCAAGGTACTGCGATCGGAGACGCTATCATCCTTTCCACATATCGATTGAGGAATTCACGGGCTCGTTCTAAGTTGATTGTTCTGATCACGGACGGGGTTTCCAATACTGGAAAAATCGATCCGGTAACCGCAACCGATTTGGCCGAACATATCGGCGCAAAAATTTATTCCATCGGAATCGGAAAGGAGGACAGTTCGTACGAAATCAATTTTGAAATTTTACAGGAATTGTCCGCAAGCACCGGAGGGCAATTTTTTAGGGCCGAAGATCCCGAGGAAATGAAAGAAGTTTTGACTTCGATCGATTCTTTGGAAAAAGATCCGCTTCAAACTCCGCCGAAGGAAGTAAGGGAAACGGAATATGAGATCTGGCTTTATAGAGCGCTTGCTGTCTTACTAATGGATCTGATTCTCCGATCTTTTTTTCTCAGGTACTACGTATGAATTACGAATTTTCAGAGTATCTGCAAAATGTTTTCACAGCCGTTGTCATTATTTGGATTGTATATTCCGTTATTAGAATGTATCTTTTGTGGAGAGTTTCGATTTGGCGAAAATTATATCCGGGTCTGGAGCGAGTTTCTTTGTTTCCAAAAACGGTCTGGGTGTTTGCAAGAATTTTGCTTTTGTCTTTGACCTTTGTTTCTATCTTTTTCTCAGGATGGAAAACGAGTTATAAGGATGAAAAAAAGGAAGAATCTTTTCGCGGAGTCGATATACTCTTTCTTGTAGATGTAAGTCTTTCCATGCAGACAATTGACAGTCAGCCAAATCGGCTCGCTCGTTTTAAGGAGACCTTACTTCGGATGTTGCCTTCTCTGGACGGAAATCGTTTTGGAATGATCGTGTTTGCGGCCAGTCCGTTTTTATACTGCCCTATGACCGGAGATGTGGCCGCCTTTTCCGATTACGTGCGCGGTGTGGACGTGGACATGGTCGGCGATCGAGGTACGGATTTGAGTAAGGCATTTCAAAAAGCGGAAGAATTATTGAACTCGGAAAAGATATTTCGGAATCGAATTTTGATATTGGTTACGGATGGAGAAGATCAAAATGATCCGGAGCCGATCGCGTTTCCGGCCAATTTTCAAATTTGGGCCGCGGGTAAACAATCCGGAGGACCGATTGCATATGAGGATGAGAATTCGGGGCTTAGCGGGTATCTCTTGAAAGACGGAACCTTGAGCCCGAATTTGAATTCTCCGGGAATCATTCATTCCCGGATGAACGAAAGTTTTCTAAGGGATCTTGCGGATAAAAACGGAGGATCATTTTATTCCTTGGAAACAAATCCGCCGGAAATCGAGTCTCTTCGTAAAGAGATTCGTTCTTTGGAGGAGAATTTATATTCCCGAAAAAAGGATCTGAAACGCGCGGAAGGTTCCGGAAAATTTTTAATCTCTGCGATTTTATTTCTGATTTTGGATTGGATCGGTGTCGAGTTTTTTCTATTCAGAAAGCGGAACGTAGGCAAGCTCGTATGAAATTGATTCTTATATTAGAATATTCTATTGTTCTTTTTATTATGTTTTTATCCGTAAATTTGTCCGCGATCGAACTGGATCCGGGAGGCAATCGGGTCGGAGAAGGTTTGGAGAGTTACAATCAGGGGGAATATCAGGATTCTCTACGGAAATATCAGGAAGCCGAATCTTATTTCCCGGAAGATTCACGATTGGAATTCAACCGCGGAACTGCGGAGTTCAAGTCCGGAAATTTGGAGAAGGCGATCCGTCATTTTGAAAAATCGGCGACTTCGTCCTCGACCGATCTACAATGGAAATCCAGATTTAATTTAGGAAATTCTTATATGCGAGTCGGAGATCGTAAACGAGCCGCTGAAGAATACATCAAAGCTTTAAAACTCAATCCGGATCTCAAAGAGGCTCGTAAAAATCTCGAATATCTGCGTCATGCGTCACCGCCTTCTTCCCCATCCGGCTCGAACTCAATTCCTCAAAACCAGGGACAAAATCCGAAAAATTCCCAGTCTCCGAATGGGAAACAACCTCAGAGTAAAAACGATTTCTCATCGGGTAGGGAAGGTCAGGAAGAATCCGTTCCGGATCGAAGCGGTAAACTGACGGAAGAAGAAGCAAAAAGAATTTTGGATTCTTTGGATTTGAATAAGATTCGAAGAAAAAGCAGAAAAAGTAGAGATCGAGAGGTCTTCTGGTGAGAAAAATCTGCTTCTTTATCGTTTTGTTATTTACCTTCCAATCCTTAGCCGCGGATGAAACCAAATTCTACGTTACGCGAAATATATTTCATCTCGGGGAGGAATCGTTTGCGATTTTCGAGATGGATACTCGTTCTAAATATACGATTCCCAAAAATTCGTTTTCCAATTCTGAACTGACCGCGGTTTATGCGGGAGTCGAAGAAAACACGACCATCGTTAACTTTCAGGTGTTTCGAAAACGACTTCTCAAGTTTCGAATCCGCGCTTTAAAACACGGAACTTTTTTTCTTCCACCGATTTCAATCGAAGTAAACGGAAGAAAATTCCAACCGGGATCCGTCCAGATCCAGGTTCTGCCCAGAAGTCAAACCGCGAAGAGCGGGAACGGATCCTTTTTTGATCGGTTTTTTCAATTCGAAGGAGAGGATCTGCCGGAAAACGCGGATCTCCGTGTTTTGTTTCAAACGAGCAAAAAGGAAGCCTGGGTGGGAGAGCCGATCATCGGATACTTTACCCTTTATTACCGGGATGTTCGCAAACCTTACTTTGATCGAAATCCCGCGGACTCGATTCAGTTTCCTTATTTTCGAAGCGAGGTTTTATCCGGAGTCGCTGTTAAAGTTCCGGATCAGGTTCTTTACGAAGGAAACATCTACGATATCGCGGTTTACAACAAAGAAATTTACTCTCTTATTCCGCTCAGACCCGGGGAATTTCATCTGGGTAAAACTACGTTTTCTTTGGAAGGACAACTTCAATCCTATTTTAACGTAAAAACGATTTCGACGACTCCCAGTAAAATCAACGTGAAGAATCTTCCTAAGTATGAAGGAAGTTTTAGCGGTGCGGTTGGTAAGTTTAAAACTCATGTTAAAATCAAAAACGATCCGAATGATATAGCTGTCGGAGATACTCTTTATCTTACCTTGCTTGTGGAAGGAGAAGGAAATCTCTCCGCAGTTTCCGATCCTTTCTCTAACGTTTGTAAGTCGGAAAAAAATTGCGCTTTTCGAACCACGTTGTATGACACACATCGGTCCTGGAAATTCACCGAATTGGAAAATTCGGGTTACGGCTTTTATTCCACCGCGCGTTTTGAATACGGTATTCCGATGACAAAAGCGGGTGTCTGGAAGCGAGACTCGGTAAATTTCGCATTTTTCAATCCGGACAATGCAAGTTATCAAAACATAAATTTGGAAATTCCCCAAGTAAACGTATCCGAAACAAAACAAAACTCCGGTCACGGAGATTCTTTGAAAGAAAAACGAGGAAATGAAAATTCATCCTGGACAAATCCGTTTTTGTATTTTGGATTTTTAGGTTTGATTCTTCTTATTTTTTGGATTCGGTTTCGATCGCGAAACTCGGATGGGGATTGGGTTTCCTTGGAAAACATTCCCTGGGTTTTTTCGATCTTTGCCCTTCCGACTTTAAAAGAGCTTGACCTTCGCCTGGGCAGTAAAAGAGGCTTGGTATTAAAGCAATCTCTGCTGTCAAAGGGGATCTCTGAACCGGACGCTTCCTTTCTGGCAAACTTATCCCGGACAGAAACCAACTTTGTGGAAGTGTTGGCACGTTTAAACTCCGATCAAAGAAAGAGTTTGTTACATATCTCAAAAAGAATCTTAAAAAAATTGAAGGAGGAAGACCGATGAGTGAAGAAATCAAAGGTAGAATTTCCGTTGAAACGGAGAATATTTTTCCGATCATAAAGAAGTGGCTCTATTCGGAAAAAGATATTTTTATTCGCGAGCTTGTTTCCAACGCAAGCGACGCAATCACTAAGTTAAGAAAGATTTCTCTTTCGGAAGAATTTGAAGGCGGTTCGGATTATAGAATCGATCTCGATTTTGATCAGGAAAAAAGAATTCTTACAATCGAAGACAACGGAATCGGAATGAGCTCCGAAGAAGTTCAGAAATACATCAATCAAATCGCGTTCTCAAGCGCGGAAGAGTTTGTAAAAAAATTCCAAGGGGAGGGCGGTAAACCGGAGATCATAGGACATTTCGGTTTGGGTTTTTATTCCTGTTTTATGGTTTCCACGAAGGTGACGATCGAAACCAAATCGTATAAAAAAGATTCTTCCGCGGTTCTTTGGGAAAGCGAATCCGGAACGGAATTTGCGATGCGTTCTTCCGAGAAAACGACACGAGGCACGAAGATCACGTTGTATCTGGATGCGGATTCGGGCGAATATTTGGATCAGTGGAAGTTGAAAGAATTAATCCGTAAATACTGCGATTTTCTTCCGGTTGCGATTTTTGTTAAGAACGAACAGGCCAATAAACAAACTCCGCTTTGGTCCGAAACTCCCGCATCCGTGACCAAGGAAAAATACGACGAGTTTTATAACTATCTTTTCCCTTTTTCGGGAGAACCTCTCTTTTACGTTCATTTAAACGTGGATTATCCGTTTCGTCTTCAGGGGATATTATACTTCCCTAAACTAAAACACGAACTGGACGTCAATCAGTCGGGAATCAAACTCTACTGCAATCATGTATTCGTAAGCGATGACGCGAACGAACTCGTTCCTAAGTTTCTTACCGTATTAAAGGGGACGATCGATATTCCCGATCTTCCTCTCAACGTTTCCCGTTCGTATCTGCAGAGTGATCCTCTTGTAAAAAAGATCTCTGCTCATATCGTAAAAAAAATTGCGGATCGTCTGAACGAGGAATTCAAAAAGAGCGAAGAAAATTTTCGTAAAAATTGGGATGAGATTTCCATCTTTGTAAAGTATGGAATGCTTACGGACGACAAATTCTACGATGCTGCAAAAGATCTCATATTTTTTAAAACATCCAACGGCGAGATTCTTCGTTTGGAAGACTATTGGATCAAAAATAAGGATCAAAATCACGGAAAGGTCTTTTACGCAAACGAATCCGAAACTTCTTCGATCTATATGGATCTTCTCAAGTCTCAGGGTTTGGAAGCGATTCTTGTCGATTCCAGAATCGATTCTCACTTTGTTCAATTTTTAGAATCGAAAAATCCGGACATGAAATTTCAGAGAGTAGATTCCGAACTTGCGGATGGAGTGATCGATAAGGAAAACTCCTCTTCGATCGTGGATGCGGATAATAAAACGGAAGGCGATCGGATTCAAGAATTTTTTGAAAACACTTTAAAACGAGACGGATTGGAAATCAAAGCGGAACCTCTCAAGGCGGACGGAGTTCCGGCGGTGGTTTTGCTTCCGGAACATATGCGTAGATTGAGCGAGATGAATCTGATGGGCGGTCAAAAACCGACGGATCTTCTGAAAAATCATACTCTCGTGATCAATACCCGTTCAGGTCTTGTAAGGAATATTCTGGGGCTTTCCAAAGGGACTGAGTCTATAAAGGCGCAAAGACTGGTTCGGACTGTATACGACATGGCGCTTCTTTCTTCCAAAATCTTTGACGAATCGGAGTTTGCCGAATACATCAAACGGACTACGGAGACATTGGAGGACCTGAGCGCCCCCTAAAATCAAAGAAAAAAATACTTGGGAATTTGAAGTCGGACCGATACATATAATGTGCGTTTTATGATCCGATTTTGGATTCAACCGATCGTTTATCTTTGTATGATTTTTACGGGGGTTTTGTATTCTCAGGCCCCCGTATCTCCTGTATCTCCGATTCCTAAAACGAGCACAATCGATGAACCTGTCGAAGTCCATAAGGACGCTTCGGCTCTTGATAAAGAATATTACGAATACTATTTTCGGACCATTCCGGATGTGGACTCCCTAGAAAAAGCGAAGCTGGAATACAATTTAATTCGTTCTTTTAAGTTGGAACTTCGTAAAAGAGAACCCGAAACGTCTCAATCTTATCTCAAAGGGATCAAATCCTCTTCGGTGCGTTATGAAAGGGTAAAATCGGATTCCATTTGGATGCGCGGGATCCGAAGTCAGATGCAACACATTAGATTTCAAGAATATATGTATATTATAATTTATGACAAATATTTTTGCTATATTTCTTATGAAATAAACCCTTCCCGTTACGTTATGGAACCTTTTCAGGTTCAGTTGATTTTCAAAAAGGAAAATCCTTTCTTTATCAAGCTGCCCGACCCCTAAAAATGAGATAGTAGCTTCCGGTTAAAATCAAAATTCCAGAAAAAGTCAATCCGGCAAGGGAGAATATCTCTAAAAAATCAAGATCATTGATAAACAGAGAATTCTTTTTGATTCTCGCTAAAATTCGGACTTTTCCAAAAGTTTCAAACGTTTTTCTACGAACTTCGATACTATCTCCAACCCTAAGTCTTTGATAGAGATTTGCATCCACTTGTTCCGTAATTTCATGCAATTTGCCGGATTCATCCGGAACCCGATAGGAAACGAGGTAAGCCCTTTGTCCGGATTTTTGTATCCGAACCGATTCGGTGAGCGTTCCGAATACGGTTTCTCCGGGCCCCCTAAGACTTTGATAGGCTTGGTTGAGATGTGCGTTTTCACTGGAAATGATCAGATAAAACGGAAGAAAAAAAATCACGGAACTGAATCCGAGTATGAAAAGAATTTTGTAAAATGGGGTTGAATCGGAATGAGAATTCATAAAAAACGAATCAAGTTCTACCTTGATAGTTTTAGATTTCATCCGATTATTACAACCAGATAAAATCGAACGGGTTTGATAAATTACGGATGGCGATCGAACGCAGGTCCTAAAAAGTTCGATTCATGAAGTTGTCTCGCTCTCAATTTTTAAAATACTTAGGGAAGGGAATCGGAGCGCTGACTCTGGCGAAATCGGGAATGTTGTTCGGCTCTTCCAAACAATTTCGAACTTTGCCTTCCTTAGCTGCAAAAAAGGGTGGATTTCCTAAGTTTCAACCGATCGATCCGAGTGATCGGGACTCTTTGATCTTGCCTGATGGATATCGATACAATACCATCGCATTGTACGGGGATCGGATCAATTCCAAAGGGGATACGTTCGGTTTTAACTCGGACTTCAACTGCTTTCTTCCGTTTGTAGGAAAGAAAGACTCGGGACTTCTCTGGAACAACCACGAAACCCTCGGAGCCTTGGAATATTTTGTCAACGGATACGACAGTCATAAACCCGGACCGAATCTAAGAACCGATCAACAAATAGAAAAGTATCTCTACGCGTTGGGTGGATCCGTGATCTCCGTTTCTAAGAAGAATGGTGACTGGACAATGACGCCGGATTCGAAATATGGAAGGAGAATTCACGGTCTTACTGAGTTTCGCCTAACGGGTCCCGCCGCAGGAAGTCCCGCGGTGGGAAATAAAAACAAGGTTTTCGGAACCTTTGCAAACTGCTCCGGGGGATTGACATTCTGGAATACGGTTCTTTCTTGCGAAGAGAATTACGACTATGTGACCGAGCCTTGTAAGCTTACGAATGAAACCCACTACGGCTGGGTGATCGAAGTGGATCCATTTGATTCGGAATCCGTACCCGTAAAACACACCGCACTCGGAAGATTTGCTCATGAAAATGCTGCAACCGTCTTATCCACCTCCGGAAAACTCGTCGTTTATATGGGTGATGATGCAAAAGACCAGCATATCTATAAGTATGTTTCCAAAAATTCGTACAATCCGTCCTTAGGGGCGGGTAATTCCAAATTACTCGAAGAAGGAACCCTTTACGCCGCGAATTTTGACAAAGGGATTTGGGTGTCATTGGATTTTGATTCGAGTGAAATATTACGAAATTCTAAAAAAGAAAACGGAGAAAACCGATTTTTATCTCAAGCGGACGTACTCGTCTATTGTCCGGATGCCGCAAAGACCCTTGGAGCGACTCCGATGGATCGCCCGGAAGATATTGAAATTCATCCGTTAGACGGAACCGTTTTTGTAGCTCTGACCAATAACGATAAACACGGAAATTTATTCGGTCAGATCATCCGGATTTTGGAGAAGGACGGGGACCATGCGGGTCTTGAATTTGATTTCGAAGTATTCGTCGCCGGTGGTAAGAGATCGGGATTTGCCGCACCGGACAATCTCGCGTTTGACGGAAGTGGAAATCTATGGATGGTAACGGATATGTCCGGGAAAAATTTAAATCGTTCCGTTTATAAGAAATTTGGAAACAACGGCGTATTTGTGATTCCGACAAGCGGACCGGATTCAGGAAGGGCGTTTCAGTTTGGGTCCTCGCCGATAGGAGCGGAGTTAACCGGACTCTGGTTTACTCCCGATCAAAACGAACTTTTTATTTCAGTACAACATCCGGGAGAGACCACAAAGGACTATCGAAATCCCACGAGTCATTGGCCGCACGGTGGAGATTCAATTCCAAAGTCCGGAGTAGTTGCAATTTATCTAAAGTAGAAAATATTACTTGCGCGCGATTTCGATTGCTTCCGCCTCCGTTTTCAGATGTGTGAACGGTTTCCAGAGTCCTAAAAGATTGAAGATCTGAATCACCTTATCGGAAGCTTCCGTGAGAAGAAGTTTTTTACCTTCGTTGGAAAGTTTGTTTCTCAGTTCAAAGATGGCACGGATTCCGGAACTGGAAATATATTTTAATTCTGCGAGATTGAGAATGACCACTTCCGGATGAGGGGGATCTATGATCTCATTTTTGAAGTCTGTAAAACTGCCTTCATCCAATCTTCCATCGAGCGAATACACATAAACTCCCGCAGACGTTTCTTTTTTTTTGATGTTCATTTGACTCATAACTTACGAACCACTACATGTAATTTTTTTTCTGAGAGACTGAATTCAGCTTTTGCACCCGGGGGGAAATCGTAAATCGTTTCCGCTAAGGAATCGATCGAGATTCCTCCTTTCATTTCCGAAATCAAACTAAAACTATCGGTTACCGTAAAATGATCGAGAGTATATTGAGTATGTTCTTTTTTTCGAAGTTCCCTACAATAGACTTTAAAAAAGGGGGATTGTTTGTCAAAATTTGTGTCCGTATTTTCGCAAGACATAACCCAACCCGTTGAGCCGGCGCCGGTATAAACAAGAAGTCCGGAACATTTCTGCTCTTCCATTGTATTTCCATGACAGATAAGAAAACGGCTGGTCAGATCCGGACTGTTGTTTCGTATCGAAATTTCGCTGATTCCCTGTAGAGTGCTTATCTTTCGACCATCGGGATAATGGATTTTTACCGAAATCAAAGGCCATTCTTCTATCATCGCGTTTTTCCAGCCATTGATAAGGGCTTCTTTGATATCTTCTATATGAAAGGAGAGTAGCGCGCCTACGGATGTGGGAGGGTCGGAATTACAGCCCAATACAAGGGTATCCACCGCGTGGTGTGCCACATATGTGAAATGATTGTCTCCTCCGAGTGCGATGACAAGGTCATAATCGCCGGGAGGATGGTCTTCCATAGACTTTCGAAAGATGAATGTGCCCTCGGGAAAAAGTCCTTTTAGGATTTCTCGATTTTTAATTTGTCTGAGATGAGATTCGTGAATTCTTGCGAACGAATCGTTTTGAATTTTGTATATTTTTTGAATCGCTTCGAGCGAACCCCATTCTTCCAAATCCAATTCGAACTTGGTCCGTTTTCCCAAAATGAGAACACGTTTTATGGATTGGAATCTTTCGAAGGACATGGAATGATCTAAGTATAGGATTAGGTTGAAAACAGAAACCCATTTTTAACCGGGCTCGACCTTTTGTGCCGTAAATTTTAAAATGAGAACCCGACTTTAAAAAAGGAAGTTCTGTGTAAAGAGTTTTCTTAAACTGAAGGTTGGACTTCTTTTGAAAGCGTTCGAAAATAAATATGTATTCGGTAATTTGAAAGACACGTTCTGATCCCTGTCCTCGTCTTTGGATCCTTTTTCCGAGACCAAAACTTTGAGAGTGGTCATGATCGATTGTACTTGGGTCGGTTTTCTGCGAGTCTATAAAGTTTCACGAAATGTTTTAGATTGCGGAATTTTCCGATTCTCTGGAGCGAAGAGGTTCCGATTTCATTTTATGTTCAATTTTAATAATATATAGATCGTCTGCAACTTCGTCCTCGTTTTTTAAAAGCCGCTCCGGGTCAGTGGGGTCTCCGTTTGAAAGTTCCACCAATCGTAAGAATGGGGTTTGACCCTCGTTCATAAATGTTTTCTCGGACTCGGGGTGATTGAGAAGAATTTTATCTTCGAAATCGCTGGGTCTATGAAAACGATACACAACTTTTCCGGAAGAAAAGATCGCTTCGAAGATCGAAGGATCATATTGTTTCATGATCCCAAGAAAATCATTTCTTTGAAAGTCAAGTAATCCGCGATTGAAGAAACCCGTTTTCAAGATCGAAAGAGTTTTGGAAACGGGTTCCAACTCTTTGAGCATCAAACGAATTGTTTCTTCCTTATGTCTGAGTTTTTTTGAAAGTATAGGGATTTGTCGAGCTCGCGTTTATCCTGGGTTCGTTTTTGATTCGATCGATCATTTGGATAAAAGGGATTGCGGGGATCCGCAACAGAAACAATTGACTTGCGCTTAGAATTAAGAACATTTTTATCTGAAACACATAAAAATCGCGTTGGGTATTCGGTATTTTATTTTTTTCTGATTTGAAACGATCAAGAATTTTTCGGTAAAGCCGGCTCCGTTCGGTTGTTACGAAGAGGATTTATAGAAAACGACCCATTTTGTTTTTTCAGCGTCAAAGACGAATTATCACTTGAACCTATAGCATCTAAAGTTAGTTTAGAAATCTACCGGTTTGGCGATCGGAAATGCGAAAATATCGCTACAGAAAAAAAAAGAGCTTTATGATGTCCCCAGAAGAGAAACGAATTCAAGAATTAGAAGATGAAAACAAAAGACTCAAACGCCAGATAGAAAACACCGCTCAATCCCCTTATTTGAAAAAGGGAATGGCGAGCGTGCGATACTATGCCAGAATTTTTCGGGAGGAGATCGTCCAAAACGAAATTCGCGGAAGAATCGATGAAAGTTTGGGAACCCTGTATGAAATTAAAAATTTTGTACACCGTTATTCCTCGTTAGCCGGTCTTGACCCGGATACGATTCGGATCATTGCCACTGAAGCCACACAAAATATTGTGGAACACGGACAGGGTAAATACGCCGAAATCGAATTAGAATTACATAATGAAGTTGTAAATCCATTTTTCAAAATGTCCTTTAAACATGAGATGCAACCCGGGATGAAATACACCCTTTCTCAGATCAACGAGAACGTAAAACGAGGTGATTTTTCGTCCGAACTTTTTGATATCGAAAGTTCTCGGGGCAGGGGAGAATTCCTGATGAAAGAACTCGCGGACGAAAGACGTGTTCTAAACGGAGTGGAAATCACTCCGGAAGGAGAGAAGGTCCACTACTTCAAACGTGTTTTGATCAATTACAGGGATCCGAAAGGACCGAGGGACGTTACGAGTTTTGACGAGATCAAGGAAGAGATCGATCGGTTGGATCCGGAAGAAGCCCTTTGTTATTTCCACATTGATCACCGTAAGAGTAAACTCTCTTCGGTTACGATTGTAGTCACCGCTTCCAGAGAAACAAAACTCAGAACGCTTATGGAAGAGGCAGGTTTTTATCTCGTACATAAAGACAAGTATTACAGAACCGTTTTTTGTTCCTTTGAGCCGACCCGCGAATTCTCACACGGAGAATTGGAAAGTTTGTTTGAAACGGTTCGAAAACAGGTGGAGATCGAAAAGGAATGACTTCGGATGTTGCGGCTAATTCCGGGTTTCCGTTTCGCCCGTTTCAGGATTTTTTATTGGGAGAAGTCTTACTTCGAACTCTTAAAGATCAAGGGATTTTAGAACAAGCTGCGGAAACCGCGGTCCTTTCCCATTTGACTGCGGATCAGAAACAGTTTGTTTTTACTCCGAATGCAAAAAAACAAACGTTGATGAGTTTATATCCCGAGAAAATTCGAGGATTTTTAAAAGCGGGAAAAAGAAAAGAAATCGTTAGCGAATTCAGAACGATGATTGCAATCGAAGGAAAAATGGATCTCGCTTTGGAATTGTTGGAATGGTTATTTACGGGTTTTGAAGATTCCGAATTATTAAACGAATTATTTTCCTTAATATTAAACGATAAGATCGAACTTCCGGAAAATTTTTTAAGTTTGCTTAGAAAGAATTACGAAGAAGAAGTTTTGAAGGATTTGGAGAATTTGGATTAAAAATAAAAAGCCCGTTTGATGACGGGCTTTGATAGACACACGAGCAGCTTACGCCGCAACGGTAGGAGCTGTTTCGACTATGATATCGGATCCGCGAAGGACTTTCTTTCCTTTTGAAGTCCATACGGCTCTTTGGATTTTGATGACTCCCAAAAGATGTAAAATTTTCATAATTTGATAGGTTAGATCGATTTCAAACCAGCGAAACGCAAAGTTTGGAGAATTTGGATGCGCGTGGTGATTATTTTGATACAATTCACCGGCGATCAAAACATCCACAAAAAGAGTGTTCTTTGAGTGGTCCGGATTTTGCTTATGATTTCTATAACCATACATATGCCCGCACCAGTTTACGATCGCTCCATGAACGGGTCCCATCAGCCAGTGGATCGGAAGTAAAAGATACCAGCCGTATTGTCCCGCAGGAACAAAGTAAAGATAGAATAACGTGTAGAGAGTTCCACAGATAAGACGAAAGGGCCAGGAATCGCTGAGTTTATCGATAGGAGGCCACTGAGGATAGTTGCCCCTGAATTCTTTTTCCACGTTTGCTTTTTTATCCAGGATGGACTCATAATTGATCGCGGTTTTCCACATCATATCCAAAAATCCTTTCGAAGCGATCGGAGAATGTGGATCTTTTCCGGTATCGCTGTATGCGTGGTGCTGTCTATGCATGATCGCATATGCACGAGGATTTAAAAAGGAAGAGCCTTGGACTAAACAGGTAAACAGATAAAAAAACTTTTCCCAAAACTTGTTCATTTTGAACATCGCGTGGGCAGCGTATCTGTGATGGAAAAATGATTGGGCAAACGCGGCTAAAACCCAGTGCCCGAAAAAGAAAGAAAGAATAATTGCCATTTAGTATTAGCTCCTATTTGAAAAATAAGAGCGTTTTTAGGATTTCTTGTTGCAGAAAAGTTTGGAAATTCCGAAAAAATCCCGAATTCAAACCGTAATTGTTTCGGTTTTTATCTTGAGCCGTTCGAACTTTTCAAAGAAGAATGTCTATTTTGCAGGATTCAGAGAGCGGACTTCTACAAAAAAAAGCATGTGTGATGAATTGTTGCCATAGATTCTTAAATGTAAGTGGTAGCGGGAGAAATTATGAAAGGTAAGAAAATAGGAATTTTAGGATCCGGAAGTGTAGGTCAGACACTTGCAAACGGGTTCTTAAAGTATGGTGCGGATGTAAAAATAGGAACAAGAGAATCCGGAAAATTAACGGAATGGTTGTCCAAGGCGGGATCGAAGGCATCGATCGGATCTTTTGAGGATGCGGCTCATTTTGGGGAAATTCTTGTATTAGCGGTGAAAGGCAAGGTTGCATCCGAAGTTTTAAGTATGGCCGGAGGTAATTCTTTAAATGGAAAAACAATCATCGATACGACCAATCCGATTTCCGAAGAACCTCCTGTGCATGGGGTCTTGAATTATTTTACAACATACAATGAATCTCTAATGGAAGGATTGCAAAAAGAATTTCCGAAGGCAAATTTCGTGAAATGTTTCAATTCGGTCGGAAATGCTTTGATGGTAAATCCGCAATTGAAGAGCGGAACTCCCACTATGTTTATCTGCGGAAACGAAGATTCCGCAAAAAAGGAAGTAAAAGATATTCTAGATCTTTTCGGGTGGGAGATCGAGGATCTTGGAAAGGTAGAGGCTGCTAGGGCGATCGAACCGCTTTGTATTCTTTGGTGCATTCCGGGTTTTCTTTCTCAATCTTGGACACATGCTTTCAAACTTCTTCGGTAACTTACGGTTTTGGCTTTCCGGAAGTCGATCTGGATTTTGTCCCGCCTGCCGCTTCCAACAAAGGAATGATTGCAAATCTTTCGTAAGCGGTCGCGAGGGAGAGGGCGGTATATCCGTCTACTTGATAATTCGGATCCGCTTTTTTATCTAAAAGAGTTTTTACAAGTTCGGGCAGATCGAAATAGACGGAGAGATGAAGAATTCCCCATCCCTTAGTTTTAGAATTTGGATCCGCACCTTCGTTTAACAAACGTAGCGATGTCTTAAGATCCTTTTTAAAAACGGCTTTGATCAGGGCGTTGTTTTTTGCGATCTGTTCTTCCGGAGTAAGACTCGTTGTCTCCGGAAGTTTGGATATTTCTCCAACTTGGTTGGAAAGGGTGATGTTGGGATTACCCGCAAACGCATAATCAAAGATCACTTGCGAACCTCGTTTGCCTTTATGATAAAATAATTTTCCACTTGAGTAAGCTGGGTGGTCGAGTTTTGTAACTTCCGAAAGATTTGTCTGAGTATCATATGTGGAACCGAAATCTTTTCCTGTAAAAAGTTCGGCAACGATACTCTGAGCGGTCCAAGGAGCCCAAGTCGCATAATAACCTTGGAATCCGGCTTTTAAGAACGGAGCGGAATACATGGAGACTCTGTGTTTTGTTTCTTCCGCGTCGATAACGCCCATATCGTAGGCCATATTGCCCGCGGCAAAACACGCGCCGAGTAATAGAATGATTGCACCGGGTGCGGGTCTTAAAGAAGTTTCCACCTCATTGTTGGAAACGAATTTTCCTTTGAGCGAAAAACCTCCCACATACGTTTGATGATAGGGGGAATCCGTTAGATTGCTTCCGACTCCATGTCCCGCATAGAGAACAAAACTGGCGCCGCGAACCGATTCCTTAATTTGGTCCCAAGAAGTTTTAGGACTATAGAATTCTGTGACTTTTACTCCGCGAGCTCGAAGGACCTTTGTGACATCCTGCATATTCTTAATGTAACCCAAGGTCCCGCTTCCGGAATCTCCATCGACATCACCTACGATTGCGACGGCCTTTATTCCGTTTCCGGAAAAAGTCGCATCCGGCAGATTGGCTCGTTTTGAAATTTTAAGAAGCTCTTCGCCGATTGCATGATTTGGGTGTTCTAAAGTTTGTGCGAATAAGGGCAAAGATAAAAAGTAGAGGATCAAAAAAGAAAATGCGATTTTGAAGTAATTCATAGGGAATGAAGGGTAAGAAATAAATTTCCGATGTCAAGGATAAGTAATGTCGGAAAGAAGAATCTCGAGTGAAAAAAATCTTCAAATTTGTTTCAAACGTTCAGTAGTAAGAACCGTATTCAAGTATGGAAACGTTACTGTTAAATTCAGAAAGAAGAATTCAATCGGCTTTAATCGAAGGGCGCATGAGTGTGGATTCTATTTTGATTCCCGAATCCTATTGGAATCAGTTGGATGATACAAAGAGAAAACTACTTCCTGGGAAACTTCCGTATTTGTTGAGAAGATATACTAAGTATGTCGCTTCTATGAAAAGATTACATTGGAAAGGAGGTAAAATTTTATACAATCGGAATGTCGGGAAGTTGAGGAAAATGAGCATTCGGGTCAATACCGGGGCTTGGTCCGTTTTGGGAGCCTTAGCCGCAGCGCATGGTGTTTCGCGGTGTTATCTTTTTAATTATATGCTTTGGTTGGATGATATCGGGGTCGGGGATTCTATCGTGGAAACTTTAAATCGAGGAGTTCCTATATTTCACGAGTCTTACAGGATGATCTGGACCTTAGATCTACGGCAAAACTTAATTTCAAGGGAGTTCTATTTCAAACCAAACCCGTTAAAGAACAGATTTTCTTACGACCCACACAGATATGATTCATAAAATCTAAAATACCTTGTCGCAAAATAATTACTTTAATCCAAAGTCCCGCGAAGGCCGACAGGACTGCGGCCATTCTTTATTCTACACTTCTGCCATCGTCCTTATCGATCACTTTATTTCGAATCTCTTTGGCCTTCTCATACAATTCCTTAAATGAAGAATCTTGTTCTACGATTTCTCTGGAAGTCACGCTGACCTCAGGAGTGAGTTCGATACTCAAGGATCTCGACGCGCCACCAGCAGCCTTGGTAAAGGAATGCAAAACGTCTCCTCCTTTGATGATCGAATGAAAAGGGGAATTCAAAACTGCAAAAATGATATGTTTTGCGTGAGTCAAACCTGCTCTTGCCCTGGGATAGGCAAGCGGTTCCATCGGAATCCAGCCGAACGAAGGATGCCATACTTCCGCAATCTTATGATTGAAACTAACGTTAGTCGCACCCGGTAGCCAATTCCAAACAAGCCTCGCGGGAATTCCAGCGCTTCTCAAAAGTGCGATCTGAGCATAGCTGTGTTCGGTGCACGAGCCGTGGCCATTTTTTAAAACAACCGGCGCGTCGTCGAACTTTCCGTCTTGTTTATAGACCATATTCTTTGTGATATATTTATAAACATTGCGAATATAACCTTCGACGGATCCGGATTCGGAACGCAACTGATCTCGAAGGGAAACGATACTCGGATCTTGGATTTTATAAACGGAGTTGTCTTCTAAGAATTGTTTCCATTTTCCCGGAACTTTCCAGTCTTCCCAAGAAGTTTGAAAGTTTGAAAGACCCGAATCCAAATTGTATCTCGTCAGTTTCGCTGAATAAACGGTTTGAGTCCATGTTTGTCCCGATGACAAGGCCGGAACTTTTACGAACAAGGTCCGATTGTTTTGTTGATCCTCTTTAAAACTTCCGTCATTAAAAACGGACTCATCGGTCAGAACTTGATACGCGGTTTCTTTGGGCGGAATCGCGACCGCGATCTCCGATTCGGGGCTGTCTTTTTCCTTTGCAGTTACGGATAACGTGTATTGAATCTTATCTCTTTGCGGAGAAAAACGGTAACTCAGATTCCCTTTCAGAATTTGATTCTCTTTGGATGTTAGATAAAATTGATCACCGATCCGGACTAGATTCTTAAAAATTCCTTTTTCCGGATCTAAGACCGCAAAGCCGCCCGTTCTACAAGCCAACTTCGGGGCAAGTTTAGAATCGATCCTGACCCCGAAATGATCCTTGATCGTATTTAAGAGTGGATTGTAAGAATGTAGATTTTTATCCCCTTCGGTATACCAAAAAAAAATTTCCTTATCAGAACAGGCATACGACTGTGATACCTTGGCAATCGGCAGTATCTTCGATTCGATTTCGACTCCATTTTCTAAATCATAAAAACTGAATGTATTTCCCTGGATCGAATATAACTTTTCCTGAAAAACGCCGATAGACGTCCATCCTGACCCTGTATTTACAAAAGGGAATCGTCTTTGGATCTCAAAGGAACCGTTTTCAATCACCACGATCTCTTTTTTCAATCTCGCATAAATTAGATTCTTCTCTCGATCCCACGCTAAACCGCGAACGGGTTCTTTTAGATCGAGACGTTTTGCGGAACCGTCTTTTAAGTTTCTAAGAAGAATCCCGTGGCTTTCCTTTTCAGATTCGCCTGGAAGAATCGCGGGCCATAACAACCAATTGCCCGCGATCAAAGCGCCTTGAAAGGTCCGAACTTGTTCCCCGGGAGCGGGGAGAACGAGCTGCGGATAATCCTCGCTTTCAACTTTCTCCCAAACCAATTCCGGGTAAGCGGAATCGGCGAACAGAATCGTGTTCAAACAAAAAGATAAGATAAAAAAAATGTAGAATGGGATTTTCTGAGACATGAGAGGATTCGACTCGAACAGTTTCCAAAATCCATCCGATTTCTATTGATAAAGGAAAGAATCGAGATAAAATTCTTTGTCTGGAATGTTGCTATGCAACGATAAACTCTGAGGCGATTAACATTTTTCCTTCGAAAAATGCGCTGTTTAAGCAAATAAGGTTTTACTTAAGGACGGATCAGAATCAAAGACTCAGATTTTTTTGGATTTCCTGAAGCGCAAGCGCTTCCAAAGTTTCAAAGTCCTTGGATCCGGAGTAGGGGAGGTTCTCGATCTTTCTCAAACCGAAATTTCCATATTCGTTTTTGATCCATTTTTTCAATTGAAGTTGAGTTTCCAAGGATCGATCGATCGCAGGATTTGCCTTTCGGATAAAATCCAGAAGTTCTACGATTCCTTGTTTTGTTTTTGTGGAAGTTTTAAAAACGGGGGGCAGGTTTTTCCCCGGCATCATGTCTTTTAAAAATTCCAGAGTGGTGATCAGCATATGATAACTGGAGTTTGCAAGAGCCGTTTCATCGGATTTGTTGAGAATGAAAGAATCCGGAACTTCCATGATTCCGCTTTTCATAAACTGAACCTGATCTCCGCCTAAGGGTTGTAATACTAAAAAAGAAAGATCCGCGAGTTTGGAAACTTCGATTTCGTTCTGCCCGATTCCGACGGTTTCAATAAACACATAACGGAAAAAACAACGAAGAAGACGGATGACGTGATAGGTGTAAGGATTGACCCCGCCTAACTCGAGTTGACTCGGTTGGGAACGAAAGTAGATTCTCTTTTCTCTTGCCGGAAGCGAAAGCCGGGTTCTATCCCCTAAAAGAGAACCGCCCGAAATGTGACTGGAAGGATCGATCGCAACGATGGCCATCGTCTCTTCGTGATCCGCTTTTAAAAATTGAGTCGCCAATTCTCCGAGCAGAGAGGATTTTCCGGCGCCGGGGGTTCCCGTAAAACCGATGGTCAGAGAATTCTTCCCTGAAAGCCCGGAAGAGGAGAGTTCTTCGAATAAATTTTTACGGAACTCAAAAGAATCGGGTCTTTCCACACCGGAGATCAACTTTGCGAGAGGAAATTTTTCTCCCTCTCGCGCTCCGGCAATGAGTTCCGCGAGTTCAGATCTAGGAATTTTCACGACGTTCCCAAAAAGACGCGTTATGCGGCTTTGACTGGTTGGGAAATGATGTCGATAATCCTTTCCATCACGTCCATCAAATCATAGTCTTTCGGAGTAAAGATCGCCTTCACTCCGAGTTTTAAAAGAGCGTCAAAGTCGCCGGGGGGAATGATCCCTCCGAAAACTACGGGGATGTTCGCCTTATAGTGAACCAATTCTTGGAAAATCTGCTCGGCCAATTCCTGATGAGATCCAGAAAGGATCGATACTCCGATCACGTCAGCGTTTTCTTCGACAGCGGTCTGAATGATTTCTTCCGGTGTTAAACGAATTCCGGAATAGATCACATCAAATCCTGCGTGTTTTGCGGATACTGCGATCATCTCCGCTCCGTTGGAATGTCCGTCTAACCCCGGTTTGCCGACTACGATTTTCGGCCTGGAACCGTTCGCTTTTAAGAATGCTTCCACTTTTCCTCTCACTCGAGTTACCTTTTCTGTCTCGAGATTGAGTTTTTGTCCTTCGACTCCGGTAGCGGGTCTGTATTCTCCGAAGACGGATCTGAGTACGTCAGCCCATTCTCCGGTAGAAACTCCGGCCTTGGCGCACTCGATTGATGCGTGCATCAGATTTTGATTTGCTTTTGCATCGGCCTCGAGTTGTGCAAGAGCCGTTTTAACTTGGTGAGCATCCCGATTGGCTTTTGTCTTCGCCAACACTTCCAGGGTTTCTTCCGCGGACTTGGGATCCACTTTGAAAACGCCTCCGTCTTGGTCGGTCATCAAAGGAGACGCGATTCCATCGGTCCATTTGTTCTTACCGACGATGATGAGTTCGTTGTTGTTGATCTTTGCAAGACGTTCGGCTTGGGATTTCACGAGTTGGGATTTCATATATCCGTTCTCGATCGCTTTGATCGCTCCGCCCATATCCAGAATTTTCTGAATTTCCTTATACGCTTCTTCTTTGAGTTCTTTTACTTTGCTTTCGACTACTTTAGAACCTTCGAATAGATCCGGATATTCGAGTAAATCAGTTTCATAAGCGAGGACTTGTTGCAGTCTCAAAGACCACTGTTGATCCCAAGGTCTCGGAAGAGAAAGGGCTTCGTTCCAAGCGGGAAGCTGAAGCGCTCTACAGCGAGCGTCTCGGCTCATGGTGACGCCTAACGCTTCGATTAGAATTCTCCATGCGTTGTTTTCGGGTTGCTCTTCGGTTAAACCCAGAGAGTTTACCTGAACCCCGTAACGGAAACGGCGGTATTTTTCCTGTTTTACCTGATAACGTTCTCTTGTGATTTCATCCCACATATCGGTAAAGGCGCGCATCTTGCACATCTCTTCCACAAAACGGATTCCTGCGTTTACAAAGAATGAAATTCTTCCCACACACTGCTCAAATTCGTCCGGAGTAAAACAGTTTCTTTCTTTGATCGCGTCGAGAATGGCGATTGCGGTGGCGAGTGCGAACGCGAGTTCCTGAACCGGAGTCGCTCCCGCTTCTTGTAAGTGATACGAGCAGATGTTCGAAGGGTTCCATTTTGGAATATTCTTTAAACAATATTCATACATATCCACGATCACTCGGATGGATTGCGCGGGAGGAAAGATATAAGTCCCTCTTGCAAGATATTCTTTGATGATATCGTTTTGGGTAGTTCCTTGGAGGAGGGTGACGTCTTCACCTCGTTCTTGAGCGAGTGCCACGTAAAGGGACAAAAGATACATCGAGGTCCCGTTGATGGTCATCGAAGTGTTCATCTCTTCGATCGGGATCTGGTCAAAAAGAATTCTAAAATCCTCCAAGGTATTGATCGGAACGCCTACCTTTCCGATTTCCGGTCTGGCGATTGCGTGATCGGAGCTGTAACCGCACTGAGTCGCGAGGTCAAACGCAATGGAGAGCCCCGTTTGACCCTTCGCGAGGTTTTTTCTAAAAAGTTCGTTGGATTCTCTTGCGTTTGTATGCCCTGCATACGTTCTAAAGATCCAGGCTGGTTCTTTGGATGGTTTCCCGGACTTGTCGTAAAGGATATGATCTTTATTTTCCATGAATTCTTTCCCGATTCGAGGTTCTCATTGTTACTTCAAAATGTGTTGGTAGAATTTCACCTCAATTTTTATCCTTGCTCTGATTTCCGCAAAAACCCTACGGACCCTCAATGGACTTAGAAAGAAGCAACAAAGCCAACCCAATCTTCCTCTTTCTCTCGACGATCGGTCTTACCATCGTCCTTTGCCTGCTCTATAACTGGTTTGGGGAACCCTTAAACCCGGAGGCGATGTCCGTTCTCGCCAATCTTCGTTCCCTCACGGAAGAAGGAAAATTTTTCTCGGACCAGGCTCCGCTTCCGTTTCTCATCTTGGATATTTGGAAGTCGGTCACAGGTCTCAACTATACCACTGCATTCTATTCTTTATCCGCATTTATTTTTTCAGTTTGTATTCATTTGATCGGATTGATTCTTCAGCGAGAAAAATGGAAACCGAACCATTATCTTTTGGGATATCTTTCCGCGATCACTCCGTTGACCTTTTTTATGCCTTTGTATTTTTTTCCCGAATTGTTCAGTCTCGTATTTCTTCTGATTCTTTTTCTCGCGTTTAGAATGGAGACGTTGAGCGACATATTCCTATTCGCCTTTTGTATCCTCGCGAGTTTCTTTTCGCATTTTTCCGTTTTTTTGATCGGGATGACCTTGTTCGTGATCAAAGCGGGAACGATCGGAATCCGGGAAAGAAAAAAACACCAATCCGTTTTTTTTAAACGGAGAAACATTCCGCAGCTCATTTTATTGATTTATATGGGAATCTTTTTGGGGCTCTTGACGATTTTGGTAAGCACCGATTTTTACGGGGGCAATTCGTTTGAAAGTTTTTATAAACTGGTTTGGAATTATCTGATCAACCTCGGGCCTCTTTTTCTGATCTTATACATCGGAAGTTTTCTATTAAAGTCCGAAAAGGAACTCAATACGATTACTGCAAGTGCGATTCTTATCATCGGAATCTTGATTGCGGCCTATTTTTCCGTAAAACCGACAATCGGAATCAACGCCGTCAAACTGAATGCGTTTGTAAAAGATCTCGTCAATTTGAAAAACCGGGACGTCATCCAAACCGAAGAGAAAATATACGCGAGTCCCGCGGTTTCGTCTTACGTATATTTCCATTCCAAACAAAGATTGATTTTCATCCAGCCGAAAGAATGGAAGAGTCGTGATTATCTTTTTCTCGAAGAAGTCTGGCTCGCGGACAAACGCGAAATGCTCAAACGTTATAAATTCAAAAGCCCTCAGTTTGTGTTTTTATCCGGAGAACAAATCTTAATCACCGGTTTACTCGCAAAGATGATCACCGGGGAAAAAGAAAATACTCAGATCAAGATCCAGGTGGAAAGGGCAAAGTCTCAACTTCACTCTAAGAATGGAGAAAAGGGGCTCAATCGTTTTCTAACAGGAATTCTTTCTTCCTCAGCGTTGAGTCCGGAACAGAACCCTTGAAATCCATTTGGAAAAAAAAGACAAATTCAAAAAATAAAAGTCCGATTCCCAAGAATCAAAAAATTGTAGCCTCTTTATCTCAATATAAAGAAAAGCTAAATTTTGGAATCAATCGTAAGAATGTAAATCCTACGGAAGAAGAGCTTGCACTTGGAGCAAACGGACTTCCGTTCGAAGTCGAGTATTGGAGAGATATCTACGGATCCGGAACGGACGTAGATGCGACCTTCAATGCAAAAGAACATGCGCGTTATGCGAAATCGATCTTTAATCTGATGGAAATCAAAGTGAACTCGGTTGCCGATTTCGGATTTGGAAAAGGAATCCTTCTCAAAGAGACGGTGAAAATTTTCAAACCCGGAAGAGTTCTCGCCATCGATCCTTCCGAACAGATGCTCGACGAACTCCTCGCCCAAAAATGGATCCGTGCTTGGAACATTTCCGTGTTAAACACTACGGTTCAAGATCTGGACCTATCCTATTTTATCCATTTGCCTTTCGATCTTGGAATCTGTAACTCGGTGGTTCAATACATCCAAGGCGATCTTAAACCTGTCTTTGAAAAACTACATAAGATCGTAAAGTATCTCTATTTTTCCGTTCCCACCAAAGACGATTATATTCGGATGAAAAAAGAAATCCACTTTGAAGATCCGTATGCCTTTGTTCGAACCAAAAAACAATATATGAAAATGATAGAGCCCTACTTTAGAAGAGTTGGTTTCAATCTTTTAGAAAGCCGCCTCGTTGCGGATTCACGTTTTACGGATCAATTGTTTAAAGACGACTGAATTTTGTAATCCCTTCCCACTCTTCCTCACCACGGCAGAGTAGTGGACTCCATCAGAATTCCTAATATCTTCCCCTGTTTCACTACTCCCCAGAGCTTCCAAGCCAATCACATTTGCATTCTTTAGAAAACTAAACTCATCCAGATACAACTGACTGAACTCAGGACGAATGTATCCATATGCAGAGAAAGCTGCTTTGACTAAGCGATGATTTCCTTCCGCTACCTGATTGTGAACTCCATCCTTGCACCATCTGTTCTTCGCTAACCTGTAACGATTGTCTTTTGACTTCGCACTGTGATTTACGGAGCGATGGTTCTTGTAAACTCCAAAGAGCCATGGATATCCTTCATCAGTGAAAAGCGGAGTGGAGAATGGTAATTGCTTTACTAACAGTGGGCCGATTGTATCAGCCTTTGTATTGGAAACAGATGTAAAGAAAGCTGGTCCGTTCTTAATCGCTATTGAATGAAAAAGTGTTCCAACTTGTTTCCCTCCTAACTTCTCTGAGAGATATATAGAAGCAGTGAGACCTGTCTTTCTGTAACGAGCTCTTCCTTTGTTCGCTCTCTGACTCGCACTGTAGAGAACGGCAGAATCAGCACATACATAGGGTTTCCTTGCCATTTTACGAGTGAGAGCTGAATCGGAGTTAGGATCTAACTTAAAGTCCTTGAACTGAGTTTCTAAAACTTTAAAGGTGAGGTCTTTGTAGATCGGTAAGAGATCAGAGCAAAGTAACTGAAACCTTCTCTTTAACAATGATGCAGCCTTGTAACTAATCTTCAGCTTTCTCGATATCTCAGATGATGTAAGGACTTTCGGATATTGGATCAGTGATTCATAGAAAACGAATCCGAACATCCACAACGGAAGTTTAAAATGATTTAAGGGAGTATAACTGAGTCTGGAGCACTGATATCTGCAGATTTCACATCGAATGACATCTGGTCTGGTAGAGATTTCTTTTGTTAAGATCTGGTTCTCGCAGTGAGGGCAATATTTTGGATAGAATTCATTTAAGATCTTTTTAGTAATTTTAGTATAGAAAGGGATGTTGAAGGGTGAATTGTTTTTTTCAAACAGTCTAATTAGGGAGGGTGTTTGCTCTATTTTCGGGGTAAATTCAGCTCCGCTATTTTTAGGTTTATTCTTCCTTTTTTTCAGGTCTCGATCTATTATAAATCCATTATGAAATTGTGTTTGGTGAGGATTGGTGCGAGGAGATATGCATAAGTCTGACCAAGTAGTGTAATTCCCTGAAGAAACCACAGGAAATTTCGAAATTCGATTATTTTGGATTTTTTGTAATGTTGTGGATATAATCACGAATGGTCCTATATTCAAATCCCTATATACATAGATTAAGGAAAATGTCAATTAAAAAGCATTGAAAGATAGCGTATGAGATCAGGGTTGAAGGCTGTCCAAGTATCTGAAATTATTAAATACTTATAAACGTCTTAGATAACGAAAACGAAGTAAGGAATTATTTCTTTGTCTTTTCCTAAATTACATTTAAGAGGATTAGGGCAAGTGCCTGGAAGTATAGAAAAACAACCAGGCTCTCGTCCAGGCGATATCCATATCTTATTCAAGGATAGATGGAAAAATAGTCTTTAAGGTATTTTGCCAACCTCCATTTCGATAATTATTAGCATATCGCCTGATTCGTTCTTTTGCTTTGGAATCTATATCAATCACATTTGTTGTAGGGTTACATTTCTCTTGTAACGAAACTAAGAGTGATTGAAATCCTCCATTTGGTCTGCTATTCGGATCAACTTTGTATAGAGCTGATCTCTGATTCTCGTTGAGTAATAGTCTCATTTTTTACTCCTTTATTTACTTGGGCTTTGATCGCTCATGCGGGTTTACGTGAACTGGCTTCGGTCCTGGCTTGTTTCCTGGGCCTGTATAAGCCGGTGTGCTTGGTTTAGATCTCTCATAGCCCGGTACTTTTACTGTTTTTGAACTTCCCATCTGTCAATCCTCCATTGGTAACGATGCGATCCTTAAATAGGATTTTTAAAGTTATGCATAAAAGTCGATATTTGTCAAATAAAAAAATACGAAAAGTGATGGACAATTTATCCCGTTGTAGGATAGTAAAGAGGTGGAAATTATAGAGCATGTAGCGAAAGCAATAAAACGATTAAGAGAAGAATATAATTCCGGGGTAGGAATTTCTCAAACTGAATTGGCTAAGAAATTATCTAAAGCCCCGAATACTATATCGAGATGGGAGACAGGAGAATATAAACCTAGAATAGAAGATCTTTATGAATTAGCTAAATTCTTTCGTGTTTCAATATTGGAGCTCTTGCCAGATGATAAAAATGAGTCTGATGTAAAATTAGAGGCCCTTTTTCGATCGGCTAATTCTTTAGATGATGAGGATAAAGAGGAGTTAAGAAGATTTGCGGAGTTTAGATTAGCTCAAAAGAAATATAAAACAGCTGAAAAAAAACAGCCAAGTAAAAAGAAAAAAAATAAATAACATGAGTCGTTCTGAATACTACGAATCATTAAAAAAGTTAGCGATAAAGGTTCGAAAAGATCATAATTTAGCTTCTTCTCGTATTCTACCTTCGGATTTAAAGCAAGTGCTTAAAGCTGAAGGAGTGAGTGAGATTGTCTTATTTCACGATTTTAAGAATTTAAGGGGAGCTTATCTTTTGGAGGATGGACTTCCTATCGTAGTAGTTAAGAAGAATTTACCAAGAGATCCATATGCTTTTACGCTCGGTCATGAACTAAAACATCACTTAGTCGATCAAGAATATGGATCTCTTGTATGTACAAATAAAAATATAAGTGAAGCAATAGAAATTGGGGCCGAAGTTTTCTCTGCAGAGTTTTTATACCCGGAGGAAATGTTTATTAAAGATCTTCTGTCTCAAGGAATTGGGCATGATGGGTGCTCCCCAGAAAACATCGTAAATTTAAAAAAGGAAACTGATACAACTTTAAGTTACGCTGGTTTAGCAAAGCGTGCCGTATTTCTTAAGTTAGCAAAACCGGGGACCTTTGATAATGTTTCTTGGAAAAAGTTAGAGGAGGAGTTGTTTGGTGTTCCAGTCTATAAAACTTGGACTAATAGAAGGAAAGACAAGGGAAATTATTAATTTTAAAGGAATTCATTTCAAAGGAGCAAGTGAATGGCAAATAAAAGAAATCATCAAATTGCTGGTGGTTTAGCAGGGTTGCTAAAAGTCGCTTTCGAGGATAAAGACCGTACAGATTTGACTACAAATGAAAAAATAATGCGCCTCTTCATCGGAGCGGGCTTGGGGGTTGTCGGGGGAATGATGCCGGATATCTTGGAGCCAGCTGATAATCCACATCATCGGCAAACTGCTCATAGTGTTGCATTTGCATCATTATTATATGCGATGAACTTTGAAATAAAGAAAAAATATCCCAATGCTTTCATTATTTCGGATTCGCTATTTATCGGTTATGTAAGTCATCTTAGTTTAGATTCTGAAACTACAATGGGAATACCTATAATATAACTTATCAGAAAAATATTGAATAGCAAGTTTGACAATAGCAAATCAAAGATTAAAGATCATTTATCTTTATATGATCGACAAGAAATATTATACTATTTATTCTCGTTGTTCTTATGGATTCCAAACATCTCTGCTGTAGTCAAAAGTGAATTAACCTACGCTATATTTCTCTCACTACCTAAAGAAGTTGAAAAAGATGATAGGAAGCCTAATTTCTCATACGACAGATTTCTATATTTTTGCAGAAAACTAATTAGGTTATTTCCAGATTTTAAGACTATTGAAGATTTTATTCCCAAAACAGATTGGGGTGAAATTAAATATTTCTTAAATAATAAGCACTATAAAATACTTTATGGAGGGAATTATTTAAACCCCCATGATTATATTACACAATTTGAACTACTTCACTTTCCATTTGTTAATTATTACGAACAAAAAATCGGTATTTTGCCACAGGAAGCCCTACAAGAAATCTTACAACTTACGGACGATATTATAAATGGTATAGACCAAAAATCTTTAGACTCTACTAAAATGCTCCCTGGGCATTTAGAAATACCTCCGAAAACATTTTGGGATTCCTGCAAAGTATTTCTCGATGGTTTTCAAGATTTAGTCTGTGAAAGTAAATATTTGATAACGGCAGTAATATCAATCGGAGGAATCGCAGAAAGTTTATTAAGTGAAGATGTTTTTTTAAATAAGATTTCTGCTGAATCAATTACTCGAAAATTTCTTATAGAACACGACGGAAAATTATTTCCATTTTTACCTAGAAACTATATTCACAATTTATTTAATTCATGGGGGGAAAACTTCTCATCAGTAAGCGAAATTGGCATTAGAGAAATCGAACATGTTGTTACAATGTCCTTCGCAAATTTTGTCGATGGCGCTTTGGAGAATGTACAAATACTCCCATTTGTAGAAATAGAAGGAATAGATGGCGTTTTTCACTTTGGAATAGCGCAATCAAATAAGTTAATTTTGGTTCGTATCGGTGATATTTTTAGTCCCATAGAAGTTGAAGAAGAATGGAAGAGCATTAATTTGGAATCAGCCAATTTTTCAAATATTAAAGTCATGGGGTGTGAAAGTAAATTTGGTCTTCAGAATAAAGCGGGCGAGTTTGAAGAAGAGGAAAATTCGGACCTGGATTTAGAAATAATTTATTTATCAGTTGAGCTTGTCTCTTTACTTAAAAAGATTACATTACCTAAAAGTCTTAATTTTCATCCTTGGTTTTCTATAGATTTCATTGGGATATTAACCTCAGTGGATTCCTTAGAACAGTTATTTAAGTTCTTCGAATTTAAGAGAAAAGAGGAAAGTAGAATTTTCGGAGCTAGTTTGTCTCAAATGGACTATTTTGGAGCATTCTCAGATAGTTCGGGAATTCTTGTAAAAGGTGCTTCGAAACCTAATATCGTTTATCTTGATCCTCATTGGGGAGTCAATTTTCGTTACTGCTTTCTAAAGAATTTTTACGAACCTTTTCCAAATATTCCTGTTTTGGGAAAGCCGTATGGCTGGAAAGTCGCTTCGCCCATTTCTAGCGAAATTGTTACTTTAATAAAAAAGAACAAAAAAACTATTTGTCTTTCTACTAAAAATGAATTTATCAATGCAGTTTTAATATTAGATGGTGATGATTTAGATATCGAGAGTTTTAAAATTCTCCACTTACTTGGTGAATGCTTAATATACAATATTAATCGATATTCAAATGAAATAATAAAATCTAATTTTCCTCATTTAAAAGCAGGAGTCGTTATTCACTTAGTCTCCGCAGCTATTCAGGGTGGATGGAGATTTGTCAAACATAGGAATGCAGGTGTAGAAGAGGTGATCCTTGAAGGTAATGTAAATCAAATATCGGATTTATTCTTAAATCTCGAAGATAGGTCGAAGGAAAATGAATTGCTATTAAGCTTTTTGTCTTCTGTCGTGGGTGAACGATTACTCTTCAATAGTATAGTTTATAGAAAATTACAAGATGATGTCGGAAACGCACCAGGTTTTAAGTTATTTGAATCGAAATTGGAATTTGATCGACCGGGAAATCTTGTTCCGGTCGAAATCAGTAATTATGAAATTTTCTATACTCAAAAGGTAATCGCTGAGTTATGCGAGAAACTTGGGATAGTTCCAAATATTTATAAAGGCGAAGCTGCTAAAACAATTCTAAATACGATTCGAAATTCTCTAATTTCTGATTTAGAAAGAAGAATACAAAATTACAATTATGAAGGTTCAATTGTTTCTCTTATAATAGAAGGAGAAGCTCTATATATTAAATTTAAAGATCTTGAGGCTAGAATAGTCGCATCGAAAAACCAATCAGTTGATTATGACAGAGTTGAAGCTTTCAGTAGAGAACGAAATGATTTTCTCGATCTACATAGGTCCTTCCGATATCTTCTTTCTAAGTTTGTCTCACTTGTTCCTATTGGGACTTCTGTATTAACAAAAGAAGAAACGTTGGATTTGTTAGTTGTGTCGAAGGAAATTCTACACCTTTATCGTATCAGCGATAATCTACATTATACTGTCCTTGAACAATATGAAATTGAAATAGGGGAAGATTATATTCTTCAGTTTCATTTACCGAATGAAATATTAAAGAAACTTTCTAAATTTCAGGATAAGTATGCTACCGAGAGAATAAATCCATCCAATAAATATTTTAAGAGTTCTGGAGTGATCTCTGATTCTCAGACATTTAATAATGAAATTAATAAAGCCTTTTTTTCTGATTTCGGGTTCTCGGCGGATGATTTTTTAGCGTGTTTGGGAATACTTCGATTTTTACCAAGTTCAATGAATATAAAATATGATGGATGTGTTCGTTTATCAAAAAATGAATTAATTGGTCATGTATCTAATACATTGGAAATAAATTCTTTAGTAACCTTAAGGATAATTGAATTTTTGACTCTTAAGACCTCAGAAGTTTTAACTATTCTAGGTGATAAGAAAGGCGAAATAAAAAGTGTAAATGATATTCCAGTATGGGAATATGCAAAACGGTATTCTCGTCCAGAAATTCGACCTTTAATTGAGGAATCCGGGCTTTTATATTTTGGGACAGGAAACGTTTATGCATCTTTATTAATCTGGCAAGGTTGTATTAGTCGCTTTTATTTTCCTTATACGGTCAGTTCTTCAAATGTGGAAAAATTTCTGGATAAAGCTGAAAAACTATTTCAGGCCCATTTAGTGGATGTCGCGTATTGTATTGTTCGGGAATTTACAAAGCATCTAACGAAAGAAATCGATATACCTGATTTAATTCCTGGAGCGAACGACATTGGAGATGTTGACGTTCTTGCTGTCTTGGACGAGAAGAAGATAATATTGAACATTGAATGTAAATATATAAGAGATACGTTTTCTGTAAAGGATACCCGGAGAGTCCGAGACAAAATATTTAGAAGTTCAAGTAGTGGGAAAAATTACTTGGAAAAAGTTGAACTTCGGCATAACGAATTAGGTTTGAACAAAAATGAAGTTTTGACTCATTATAGGATTAATTTAGATAAATTGAGTGGGTATAAAATCGTATCTCTCTTTGTTACCAATAATTATAATTTTTGGACCTTGAATCCTGAAAGAAAAACAGATGTCGATTTCGTTTATATTGAAGATCTTAAATCGTATCTACAGAATATGATTAGCAACTAAGTATTGTATTGTTATTTGATACGTTATCTTTAAATTCAAAATAAAATACTCTCAAAACTCACTAACGAGATCTGCGCGTGTTTTATAGTTCTGTTTTCATTAGATTTTCTATGTGTAAGATATGCTTGACAATTTCATTCTGATCGATAATATCCATCTTTTTGCTTAATTTTTTTGAATATTCTAAATACGAGGTAGATTTTGACGGATAGAAGTAACGAGGAATTTCTTAGAATTATCGATGGCTGTATCTTATCCAATGAATCTTCTTGGCGTGAGTTCATACAAAGATACGATCGAATCCTTACCGGAACCATTGTTAATCTAAACGGTAAGGATGATGCTGAAGATATTTTTCAAAAAGTCCTAATCAAACTGGTAGAAGATGACTTTCGGCTACTAAGAAATTTCAGAGGATCTACGGAAGCTGAATTTAGGAGTTATATAATCCAAATCGCCAAAAACACCTTTAGAAACGAATATAGAATTAATTTGCGTAGAAGAGAGTCTTCATTTGTAGAAAATGAGGAATTAGACCGGGCATTGATCAGAAAATCCTGGGAAGTATGGGAAAAATCCGAGGCTAATCGTCTCTATCACGAAATGATTTCTAATTTTGAGGATCTTATCTCAAATTTGGATTTAACGTCCCGAGAGGTTATTTATTTTCGCTTTCGAGGACTAAAATTCAGAGAAATATCCGAAATGTTAGGAATGAATCTAAATACGATTCTCTCGATACATAGTAGAGCAGTAAAAAAGATCAAAGCTCTAAAAGAAACTTCTGACACTCTGCAATAATAAAAACTAAATGGGACACTCTCCAGAAGAACACGAGCGAATTACAGAGGAGTTTCTTCGAAATTATATTGAAAACAAACTCTCTGCTGAAGACCGCGAAATAGTTGAATATTCGTTACGGGAATCGAAAGAAACATTCTTGAAATACGTATCTCTTAAAGAGGCATTATTTTTGGAATCAAAAGGACAGAAGATTCCAAAGGAAGTAGAAGATCGTCTAATATCTTCCATTCTTCCGAAAAAAGAATCCAACTATTTGCGAATCCTGCTTCGATACAAAGGCAATCAGGTAGTAGTCACAACTTCAGATCAAAACGCTCTTGATTTCAGGAGTATTATCATGAGCGGTGATCCGAGTCAACAGGGACCAGTAAGTATTAGCAGAAAGATCTTGGACAAGGATTTAACTTTGACGGTTCTCCCAAGTGACCATCCCGAAGAGCAACTTTTATCTTTAAGCTTAACGAAGAATGAAGGAGTTACGGCTGAATTATTCATAGATGGGGAGATTTCCGATCGTATTGAAGATTTATCAAAACGTCAGTTATTTCTTCCAAATATCAACTCTTCAAATTCGGTTGAAATCAAATTAATTGAGAATGAAAAAGTGATATTTACTTTGGGACTGTATTTACAGATTGAACTATAGATTTCGCATTACTTTGAACTAATCATTCATCAATTTTCCGTTTCCTCTGCAATAAAATTCCATTTTTCGAACACTCTCTCCTTGAAACTTTAAAAGTTTAATCAAAGGAGATTCCGTGATTTCAAACACTCTTTCCATTACAAAGAACCAAAGTGTATTTTTAACTCTCGAACATCTTTTTCAAAGCTTTATAATCTTTGTCTTTATTTGTTTCTTTACAGAGCTACAAGCTGAGAAGGCTGCACCGGGAAGCTATTCGAATTTAACAACAGCTTTAGAAAATCCCCTAAAGGTTAGAGAATTGAATTTAAGTTGGCAGGAGATAACAAGTCTACCTAGCGAAATTGAGAAATTTCGAAATCTAAAATCGTTAAATTTGTTTAAAAACAATCTCGAAAGTCTCCCAGTAGAAATCGGAAAACTAAAGAATTTAAAATCATTAAATTTGGGTCTTAACCCACTCATAACTTTTCCAAAAGAAATAGAACAACTTAATGATTTGTTAGAATTAGATTTTAGTGGTAATAAACTCGAAGTCCTTCCAAATGAAATTCTACAATTAAAGAACTTAACAGACCTGAGTTTAGCAAGTAATGAACTCTTAACTCTCCCAGAAGAAATTGGAAAACTTCTAAATTTACAAAAGTTGACATTAGGTAATAATGAAATTATAACTCTGCCGGAAACAATTGGACAGCTCCATTCTTTAAAAGAGTTAGATTTAAATAGCAACAAACTTACAACTCTTCCAGACTCAATTGGACAACTTCGAAATTTAAGATCCTTGACATTGAATGATAATCAACTAACGAATCTTCCAAATGAATTCGGACAGCTTAAGGATTTGCAAGAGTTACAGTTGATTGGTAATAAACTCGAAGCTCTTCCAAAAGAAATCGGACAACTCAAGAATTTAAAGTCATTAAGTTTAGGTGGCAACGGAATAACAAAGTTTCCAGAAGAAATTGGACAGCTTCAAAATTTAAAGCTATTGTTTTTGGATAATCAGAGCATTCCAATCCCATCGTTAGAGAAAGAAAAGATTAGAAAGCTGCTACCTAAATGTAAAATTTATTTTTAATCTCGATAGACTCAATGGTCTCTAATAAAAATTTAGATCAGAATAAAGTATGAAACTGGATCATGTAATAAGCCAATTGCGAACCTTTAGATTACGAATAAGGAGATTACATTGCATTACTACTTTAGAACGATAAACTATATAGATGGGCCTGGAATCATTAAGGATTTTCTTGATAATGAAGAGAATAAAGAAAAACACGAAAATACGGATAACCATTATAATAAGTTAATACAGCAATACCCCGTTTATCGTTGGAAGACTGAAGTTGTCTCAAACTCCGATTATTATGATTATCTTCGTGAATTGGATGAAGCGATAAAACAACTTTGTGGTTTGGAACAATGGAATGTCGTAAATATCCAATCATTCCAAGAAAGAAAAATTAAAACCGAAAGCGGTGAGCGTCAAGTAGATGTTTCCGGTGACTATATTTACTATACAAAATATACTTCAGTTCTTGTTCTTAGAAGAAGGATGATTTACAAGGAATTCTGTCTATACATCCAGAATGCCGAAGAGTCTTTCCATTCAGGTAAGAATAATATAAGTTGGGACGAAGATTTAGATGATCCTAATGTGGATGCTTCTGGAACAGGTATTCGACTATAAAATGAAGATTCATAATGAAAAAGAAGGGTTACAACTCCTTAAAGACCTTAAGGCGTCTAAATCTCTTATAAACCATCACGAATTAGTCGTTGAAACTGTTGAAAGAACTTTAGATCGATTACCAAGTAGCATAAAACACTTAATCGATAGGAATTTAGTTTTGATCGGCTGTAGTCTCCACGATATAGGCAAGGTCAGAAAATCATCCGAAGAAAGTAATTCAGGGAAGGATCATGAATTAGCTGGTAGAAACTTACTTTTGTCTTTAGGCGTATCTCCTAAAATTGCAAGGTATTGTATGATACATTCTTTACCAGAGGAAAAGCTATATTTAGAAGAACTGTTAGTTGGAATTGCTGATAATTTATGGAAGGGGAGTCGAGATCTTTCTAAGGAGCTATGTTTCTATCAGAAAAGCACAGCTTTATTAAACCGTAAAGATGAGCTATTGTTTAAAAAATTGGATGATGTCTTCGAACAAATCTCTGATGAAAACTTTAGGAGTTATAAAGAATATCTGAAAGTTAATCGGGTATCAGTGTAGAAAATGAGAATCTACGATTATCTAATCCATAGGGGAGTTTATGTAACGGAGTCTCAACAGTGGCTGTCCTATGATCCAGAAACAGAATCTGAATGTATATTCTTAATGCTTTCCTTGAAACATGGAGAACTTTTACGAGAATACTATGATTCACTTCCGCCAGAAGACCACGAAGGCCATAGTCATCTCAAAGAATCATTCAATGGCTTAAGATTTACCGACGGTGATAAATATAATACAGGATTAGCTATCCAGCATCAAGGAAATGAGCCGATTGGACTTCTTCTGCCGCTTCGGAGTTTTGAAAGAGAGTTCTGTTTCGATCGAGTCCTTTTTAAGAAAGGTTATAGTTTACACTCTAAAGAAGCATTAAAATACAATGAAAAGGTTTACAGGTTTATTCTACGATTGGACAGCTTGATGGTAGCTTTGTCTGAGAAGGCTGCCAAGATTTCTTAAAACCATGACAGCGTTTTTAAGTTAAGCTTTAATTGTAATAGCCAAAATAAGATCTGACACTCCGTGTTCCTGTTTATTACGAAAATTGTAAGTTGTCGAGATACTTATTCTTAGCTAATTCCTTCGTGTCAAGAAAAGTCTGTATCGGAGTTTTACCAAAACAATACTTGCCTTGATGGGTTCGTTCGTTATTATAAGAATCGATCCAGTGATCCAAATCTTTTTGCAAATCTTCAATCGAGCTGTATACCTTTTTCCTGAAAGCAATGGCATAAAATTCGTCTTGAATGGTTCGGTGAAATCTTTCACAAATTCCATTAGATTGAGGATGCCTTGCTTTTGTTTTTGAATGGTCTATATCTTCCAAAGCAAGGAACAACTGAAATTCATGGTGTTCTCTATTTCCGCAATACTCGGTCCCTCTATCCGTTAAAATTCTCAACAAGCGAAGGCCTTCTTCTTCGAACCAAGGAATCACTTTGTCGTTTAACATATCGGCTGCTACTAAAGCATTTTTTCTATCGTAAAGTTTTGCCATCGCCACTTTAGAATAGGAATCGATAAAGGTCTGTTGGTAAATCCTTCCTACGCCTTTGATTGTGCCCACGTAATACGTATCTTGACATCCTAAGTATCCTGGGTGTTCTGTTTCTATCTCACCTTCAACTTGCTTTTCTAATTTTCTTCTTTCTAATGCCTGCACTTGTGATTCGGTTAATACGGGAGAATTCCCTTGAGCCATGAACGCCTCTAAAGCCTTCAGTCTTTTTTGAAAGGTCTCCAGATCGTGACGAACCCATACACTACGAACGGTCGCAGGTGCTACTATGATTCCTTGTTTTTTCAATTCATTCGATGCTCTCTGTTGACCGTAAGCAGGAAAGTCGATCGCCATTTTTTTTACCGCTTCTTCTTTTTCAGGTTCGATACGATTTTTAGGATTCGGTTTACGTCTACTCAGATCCTGGAGAGCGAGTTCGCCTCCTTTCTCATATAACTCTTGAAAACGATAGAAACTATCCCGTGAATAGCCCATAACGTTACACGCCTTTGAGACGTTCCCTAAGGTCTCTGCTAACTTCAAAAGACCTACCTTGTTCTTGATTATTTTTTGTGCCGTTGTCATCTTTTTTCTCCTTATTTATTTTAAGGAGTGTAAGATCAACTCTTAACTATTACAGTTAGAGGAATATGAAAGAGTGTTTACATAAATGGCTGTAATGTTATAATCTAAACTATACAGCCTTTTGTTTTTAGTTATGTTTTAATTAACTTTCTTTTACTTTTTGAAGAAGCTTTCTGCTTCTTTGCCGAATTTCTACCTTTGTTACACTTCGAACAAATAGTTTGACCATTGGAAAAGCTTGTATTTCCGCCTTCACTTAGATCCTTTATGTGTACTACTTCTAAATAATGACTATTTATTATAGCAACGGTATTGGATATTCCACATAATTGGCAGCAATAGTTATCTCTTGAAAAAATGTGGTCCCTTAAAGATAAAGGAAACGTTTTCCTGCTATGAACCTTTTCTATATAAGCATACTTGGTTTTAATAAAGTATAAAAAGGTTTCGTGGTGAATTTTTAACATATCTTTTTCTACATATTTTTTGATTAATTGCTCACTGAAAAAATTAGCGGAATATAAAGAGTATCCCTTCTTACTTCCGACCGATGAGGAAAGTCGAATTATTTCTGCATGTCTTCTTCTGATGGCTTGCATGTTGAAATAGATAGTCTCCCAATATTTCTCTTTTAAATATTTACTCAGTTTCATTAAAATTCTCCTTAATAATTTAGTCTATTTAGTTTGGAGTTTATATAGAGTAAACTCGAAGAATGGGAAGAAATGATAAATCGAAACGATGACTGGTAGTATCCAGAAAAATATTATATATACTTAATATAATTGAAAATGTGATATAATAATTAATGAATGAATGTGATTATAAAAAATAACTAGAATATTCAAATTTATACTTGACGGATCGGATGCCCATTTAAATTTTAAGTAAATAGGCAGTTTGGAATTTTGAAAGTGTAAACTAAAAAAAGTTAAAACAAAAAGATATGTTCTAAAAATTCCTAATGGGGGGCAGTTGGCTAATGAAAATAAACAGCAATCGCTGAAAAATGATAATAAAAAAAAGTTCGTCCTTGAGATTAGAAAGTTTTCTAAACGGTACTATACTGATTCCGAGAAAGTTGCTATTACCAATTCATTCCGATCACTTCTCGATCAAAAATATTCTTCTACTAAACAAATAGGGGACTTAAAATTTCTTGTAGAAAGCCAAATTCAAGAAAAAGGTTTTATAGATTTTAATCTTGCCTCCGTTATTACCCCGAGACTTATTGGGGAATCATTGTTAAGTTTAAATAAGAAGGCCGCGCCTGGTCTGGATACTCGATTCGTTTATGATTTAATGCAAAACGGTATTAATTTCTGCGAAGAACTTAGTAACGAGATTCAAAACTATCAATATATACCTGGTCCATACACGATTAGAGAGATACAAAAAGATTCGAGTGATCCTTCAAATGTTCGTAAAATAGGTGTATTTCAGAATAAAGACAAAGTTATTCAAAAGCTTCTGTATTGCATTCTGGAGACCATTTACGACGTTTTATTCATTGATGCCTCCTTTGCCTATAGGCCGAGTAGATCGCCGCAAAAGGCTTCTAAATTTCTCCAAGAAGCTCTTAAAAATTGTGATAAAGAATATGCCGTAGTCATCGATATCAAAAAGTATTTCGACTCGATTCCACATCAGCCATTGATAACGATCCTGAAAGAAAAGGTTCGTAGCCAAGACATTCTAATCTATATAGAAGATTTTCTAAAAAGTACCAGAATTCACAATCAGGAACGTATCCAAAATAGTATCGGAACACCGCAAGGAAGTTTGCTTGGTGCGATTCTTAGTAATATCTATCTTCACTATGTTCTAGACATTCCTTTAACAGAACAATTTAGCAATATTGCTTACTGTCGTTATGCAGATGATTTTTTAGTGTTTACAAAGACCAGAAAAGAAGCGATTGAGATTCTAAGCTTTATTGCTAAACAATTTTCTATGTATGGTCTTTTCATTTCTGAAAAAACAGGTAACAACATTTGCCATACTTCAAAAGGTGAAATTCCATTTATAGGCTATCTTATTATTTATAATGAAGGTAAATATCAGATATTGCCTAGTAAATATAAGATCGAAAAGCAAAAAGATAAGTTTATGAACAGTATATCTATTCATGAGAATGAAAATTTATTATTCTCAGATTTTAGAGGGATTAAAGATCAGTTACATAGAAAAATAAAAAGAGGCACTATATTTCAGAAAATAGAAGGTTATAGAGATTCTTTAAGACATTATGAATCGGAACTCAATGGTTTAGAATTATTGGTACAGTCTAACAAAGAGTTAATAACAGAACTAAAGGATCTACTATTTATACATGGAGATGATAATGGTACTATTAGAAGGGTTGTTAGTTATGCTAGAAAAATACTAGTTAAACAGATAGAACTGTTAATAAATGAAAAGGAGGTATTAGAGGTTATTACTGTATAAAGGATCCTAATTATAGATATAAAAGGAAACAATACAGAATTTTACAGGAATAGTTCGAATGATTGGGATTTTAATTCTCTATGAATAGGTTTTGATCCCGAATATCGTTATAATAGTTAATTAAAGTAAATCCTTTGTTTTTATCGGCGTTGGTCTAATGGAAAAAGTACAATTTCGTTATGATCAATCAAGGGAAACAAGAATCTATATAATGCATGGTATAGAAAAATTACTGATCGCGAAAACGAAATGATTCGAACAATTGAAACGAAAAAAATCCAATATGAGTATAAAATAAACATATGTCTGTGATTCCTTAGATATGCGCATGTCTTAGGAATCAATGGATACACTGAATTCAATAGAATTATAAAAAATGCAAGGAGATAATTGCACAATATGAAGAGTCAATATAAAAATGAGAAGAAATATTCTTCGAGAAAATCGAAAACACTACCAGGAATTCATGAGATTTTTCTAAAATCTAAAAATTCGAACGTTGCATTGAATGCAATCTGCTCTATTTTTAGTTATTGCTGGGAAAGTCTTTCTGTAACCTATCATGGTTATACTGAAGGTTTAGTGGCTAATTTGCTTAAAGTTCGAGTTAATAATGTTCCTGAGGTTATTGAAGACTCCAAACTCTTACTTTCTGAATTTAGCTGGTATATTGGTATTTCTGACGCACAGGATATGCCTAAGGCGACTCGCAAACTTAGGCAATTAGCAGACAAAATTTCTGATACTATTCTCTCTAAAAATATCAACTCTACGGTAATTAAAAATTCTTTGTTAGTAGAAGGATTGAGGATTTGGGAATTGGTAGGTTTGGATCAGGTCGGAGATCGTTACTTAATTCAAAGAAGCAATTTTGATTTTACTTCCAAGTTTAAAAAATTAGGAAATGACATGATTCAAGTTTCTGGGAATTCTAATAATCTTGAAAAAAAAATCAGAAATTTAGTCCGTTCTATTGTTTATTGCGGATGGGCATTGTCGCATAGAGAATTTGGTAATCCATTAGCTATAGCTATTTAGAGTAATGTTCAAAAATGGAAATAGAAAGAAAGTTTCTTGTATTAAGTGATCAATACAAAAGGCTCGGGAGTTCCGAGCTGATTTCTCAAGGTTATCTAAACTCTGATAAAAATCGGACAGTTCGGGTCCGAATTCAAGGTTCCAAGGCAACCCTTACTATTAAATCCGCCACCGTTGAAATTTCTCGCGAAGAATATGAGTATGAGATTCCTCTGAATGATGCAAAAGAATTATTGAATAGAGTTTGTGAGAAACCTATTATAGAAAAGACACGTTATAAAATTGAGTATCAAAATTTTGTTTGGGAAGTAGATGAATTTTTCGGAGATAATTTAGGGTTAGTTGTTGCTGAAATTGAATTGGAATATCCTGAGCAGAAGTTTAATAAACCAGATTGGATAGGTGAGGAAGTATCTCATGATCAGCGTTACTTCAATTCCAGCTTAATTAAAAATCCTTTCAAAAATTGGCATCCAATAGTTAATAAAAATTTATAGAGTAAGGTTGTGACGAAGTCTCAAGTTTAGTGGATAATAAATTACATGAATAAGCTTTATATTGTCTTGAGTATTTTGATTATTTTCTGTTCTTGCAAACCAAAAGTTACGATCAAATATGTTTCAGCAAATTCTGGATTAATTGTTCGCGGTGCTCCTTCTTCTAAAATGGAGTCAATTGGTAAGCTAAGTTTTAACCAAGCAGTAGAGATAGTAGAAGGGACGCAAGTCAAAGAAACAATTGGTTTTATCGAAGGTTATTGGGTAAAGATTAAAAGTGAGAATGCTAAAGGATATGTATTTGATGCTTATCTTTCTGAAGAACCTATTCTTAATACATCTAATATCTTAGGATTGTATCGTGGAACCTACGGAAATGATAAAAGCATTTATGGAGAAGTAAACATTCTCCCAAGCCAAAAGTCTGAATTCATTCTAAACTTCTGTCATGATCTTGCTTATGTAAAAGGTAACTGGGTTTTAGATGGTGGAATAATCAATCTTCAAATCGATCAGAAATACAAGGGTTGCTGTCCGGAAATAGGAATGGAAGGTTTATATTTTCGAATCAATAATAGGAACGAATTGTATTATATTGGGAAGCCAATTTATGCATGCTCATTGGGTGAGGTAGGACGATCCTTACCCCGAGTCGATAGGTAGCAATTTTTCATGTAGATAGATCTTTTACGAATACAGATTAAAACTATAGTGACTAAGTTCCTTATTTTAGCATTAACCTAAATTCTTATCTCTCCTATAATCGTTACTTTAGCTTTAATAAATCTAAGACTCGATCGAAATAATCAATCTGATATTCTAAAATTCTTTGTAAATCCTGTGGATTATTTATGAAAGAATTTCTATTTTTAGAGGAAGCTAAGTTGGAATAATCGAGAGCTTGTATGATTAAAGAAAATTAGAAATCGATTCTCTACTAATTAATTAAATTAATTTTATAGTAGGAATTGACAATGAATAAGATTTTCGGATTTAGCTTTGATTTAGATACAGTGGGGATGACAGATTCCGGAGTAACCGACTCGGAACGATCAAGAATGTATATGTATGAAATTCCAGCATTTTTATCGGAACTTGGTTTCGAAAAGCATATGCAAGGTAGTGTTTATCGAACCGGTTTGTTTAGTAATCCCGAAATTCTTAAGAAAGCTTTAATGAATGAATTGGACAAACAGAATCCTAAATTTAGACGCTGGGTAAAGAGTTGTGAGATATATGTCTTGGAAGCATGGTCAGATGTAACAGTTCTTGTAAAATATGGATCTCAAAAGAAAACGGAAAGTAAAAGGAATCATAGAAGCGAGAAAGGAAGTCGAAGTAAGGTAAAAGCTATTGGTGTGAAGAATAAAGAAAATAAAAAGGGAAATGTTAAATAAATATGAGTACAGAATTTTATTATAAATGGTTTAGATTGATCTTCATTGGGAGACAATGTGGTTAGAACATCATCAAAATGCATACTGCCTTAAAGTTGAGACTATGAAAGGATTAAATTAGCCATAGAATAAAGAATGATCGGGTAAGGCTAATATTCTGAGCAATCCAGTGGAAAGCATCTTGAATCTATTTGATAAAAACTTTCTTCAAGATTTTCGAATTTAATTTTGCGTGTAAATAAAACTTCGCAGTTGTGCTAATATCCTCATGTGAAAGTCTTTCTGCTATTGCCGGAATTGTCGCTCCGGTAGTGTCATGAATACTGTGTAAATAACTTTCTTTAAAACGAATCTAATTTCAATCGATCTCCGAAAATAATTGAAAACTGATTCATTGCTTTTCCCCAATCTTGAATCGGCATGGTCCATTTTTTAGACATATTATTCAACGCTAAATAGAGAAGCTTGACTGCCGCCTCATCGGTAGGAAAGGATCCCCGATTCTTGATTATTTTTCTTAGACCCATATTCATAGATTCGATAGCGTTTGTAGTGTATATCGCCTTACGAATATTAGGTGGGTAAGCCAAAAAAGGAATCACCGATTCCCAATTACTTCTCCAGGACTTGCTGATCATCGGATACTGACTGTCCCACTTGGCAGAAAAATCATCAAGGCTTTTCTTTGCGATCTCTTCCGATGGAGATTTGTAGATGGCCTTTAGGTCGATTACCAACTCTTTCTTCTGTTTGTAAGAAACCCATTTCAAAGAATTCCTCACCATATGAACGATACAAAGCTGAACTTGTGCATTAGGAAAGACTGATATGATCGTATCCGGAAATCCTTTTAGTCCGTCGACACAAGCGATTAAAATATCTTCGACTCCTCGATTCTTTAAATCGGTTAAAATCTGAAGCCAGAACTTTGCTCCTTCGGTTCTTTCTACCCAGATCCCAAGAATCTCCTTTGTGCCCTGTAGATTGATTCCTAAAGCCAAATAAAAGGCTTTGTTCACGACGTGATTGCCATCTCTTACCTTCACGATCAGCGCATCCATAATGAGAATCGGATACACTTTGTCCAAGGGGCGGTTCTGCCACTCGATCACCGTTTCCATTACGGAATCCGTTACTTGAGAAATTAGATCCGCTGAGACTTCGACTTGGTAGATTTCTTTGAGATGTCCGGAAATTTCTCGAGTTGTCATTCCACGAGAATACATCGAGATGATCTTTTCATCGAATCCCGTAAAGCGTGTCTGTCCTTTCTGAATGATCTGCGGTTCGAAACTTCCGTTCCTATCTCGAGGAACTTCCAAATCGATAGAGCCAAAGTCTCCTTTGAGCTTTTTGCTACTTTTTCCATTTCGAGAATTGCCTGAGTTATTGCCAGTCGAGGCGTTCTTCTCATATCCAAGGTGATGTGTCATCTCTCCTTCCATCGCTCGTTCAACAAGCGATTTGGTGAGTTGTTTTAAAAGTCCTTCGTTTCCGATCAGCTCTTCCGGGGTCTTACCTTTGATTAACTCATCGAGAAGTTCTTCAGCTCGATTCTTTGGTTTGCTCATATTGCTTTATCCTTGTTACTTTTTGGTTAGTCACAAGTCATTTACACAATGTAGCTGACACCCTCGTCGCTCCAGCTAAGAGCAACAAGCTACTGGCATGAGCATGACGGCAACCATGGACTGAGTAGGGTTTTCCTAATATTCTCTTAGAGTATTTGTTAATCTCCTTCCATAGAAACTGCCTTGAGTAGAAGCCATTAATCGATCTCGAATTCTTAAATAGAAACTCTTTAGGACTTATGAATCCGCTATGAAAGGTTTTTAGGACTTCCTGATAAAGTCTTACGGGAAACGCGTTTTGAATAGTTATTTCTTTCCCGCGCTTCCTAATTATCGTTATAGCTAAAGAATCATTCGTAACTGAGCAGTTCTTAATCCTAATTCGTGTAAGTTCTGATACGCGAAATCCAGAATTATAAAAAGCCTGGAGTTCCCCCGAAAAAACGGACAGGTTCATACAGTAATTTGTTCTCTGAACTCGACAGGGCTAAGATAGCCTAAAGCCGAGTGTCTTCTCCTTCTGTTGTAGTATCTTTCGATATAGTCAAACAGAAAATATTTCGCATCCTTAATAGTGTTGAATTTCCTTCTGTAAACTTCTTCTACCTTTAGAGTTTTAAAGAAAGATTCCATCGGAGCATTGTCGTAGCAGTTACCTTTCCTGCTCATGCTTTGGATGAACTCATTTTTACTTAAAGCTTTTCTAAAATCTTCGCTGGCATATTGGACTCCTCTATCCGAGTGGAATATAACTGCTTTCGGGGATCTCCTCCGCATTAAAGCCTTTTCGAATGCATGAAGAAGATGCCTTGCCTCAAGGGTAGGCGCTAACTCCCAACCGATGATTTCTCGATTGTAGAGATCCTTGATTGCAAAGAGATAGGACCATCTTCCGGCAATAGGTATGTAGGTGATATCCGAGAGCCAAATCTTATTTAAGGAGAATGTCTTAAAATCCTGATTCAAAAGATTTTGAGCTACTGGGAGTTTATGCTTAGAATTGGTGGTTACAGGATGAAAAGAACGTTTCCGAACGGCCTTTAAGCCCATTACATGCATTCTCTTGTAAACTCGGTTCTTTGAAACGAGATTCGATTCTGCTCGCAGGTCCTGATGAATTCGTAAATAACCGGCTCTGCCTTCATTCTCCCCATAAAGTCGCTGGATGTTTTTATCCAATTCGCGATTGGCTTTAGACCTCCCGCTTTCTGGTCTTTTCAGCCAGCTGTAATACCCACTCTTCGATACATCAAGAACGTTGCACATCTTCTCAAGTCGAAAAGGAATGTGATTCGTTTTAATAAACGAATACTTCAACTGCGGGGTTTCAAGAAGATGGCCACGGACTTTTTTAGGATCTCCCTCTCCTCCGTCACTTCCGCTAACTGTTTTTCGAGGCGATCTACTTTGTCCTGAAGCGCATCTTTGAACGGACCCTCATCCGTCAGATATTTCTTCTTCCAATTTCTTAGCGTATTTATCGATACACCTAAATCATTCGATAGTTGGCCTAAGGACTTACTTGTCTTGAGCAAAAGGTCGACTGCATTCTTTTGAAATTCTTCATCATATTGGGATTTACGGGACATGCTTTTTTCATCCTTTATTGTTGCATAGACGTGTCCACTAAATCGGGGGAACTCCAGCCTTTATCATTAAGGATAACTTCTTAGGTGTATTATTGCATAGGAGGGATATTTCTTTCTTGGATAAAACTGCTGATTCCTTTACGGAATATCTCGTAGAGTCTACTTTCATTTCTTTAAAAGCGGTATCCAACAGACTTAAGAATGCTAGGTTACTTGCCTTCTCAGGAAGAGAGTTTTTGATTCCTTTTTTTAAGGCCGATTTTGCGAGTCGGATTGTTGCAGCCCGAATTCCTTTCGATTTCAAATTGTTTAGGTAAAGTTGGATTCGGTCAGGTGTAATCGCTTCTCCGTTATTCCAACGATTAAATTGTGCGATTTGACTATCATAGGAATTACGTGTGTTGACGTTTGGTGCTTGTGGGCTTCTTAGAATTGTTAATGAATTTTCTCGAATTAAGTTCATGATTTTTTACCTAAATAAATTCTTTAAATAAATTAGTTTTTGTATTAGGTTTAAAGGGCAGGCTTGGGATTGATTTTCTGACTGCATTGACTATCTTAAAATGCTATTTGCTCTCCATAGAGTGTTCGATTAACGTTAGTTTATTGCAGAAGAACCAGTCTTATTTTGACAACTGATTGTATTAGTAGTAATTTCTTAAATCACAGGGTTAGTTTAAGAAAGTTGTGTTTAATATTAAAAAAATTAATTTCCCGATTTCTTGGTATTTGTATTTTCAGTTCATGTTAAGGAATTCTATCTCAGAAAATTTATTTAAAGAAATGAGAAGTCTTGTTAACTCTTATCCGGCAAATAGAGTGTGTCCCGTTGGGAGACCCTTAGATGGAATTGTGGCTTTTTTTCCTGGTGGAAGCGGTTTATTACGCGATCATGATAATATAATTCCTGACGTTATGGTTCTCGGGCAAGATTTCGGAACTTTTGATGATTTTAGCAGAATGAGCAGTATGAGCCGAAGTCAGGAGCGAAAGAGTCCAACTTGGATAAATTTTGAGTCATTGGCTTATCAAGTTGGTTTATCCTTAGAAAGATGTTTTTTTACAAATGTTATTATGGGCTTAAGAATGATTGGTAAAAGTACTGGCCTTAATCTTGGCTTAAAGGATGTGAATTTCAAAAATCAGAATATTCAATTTCTTAAAAGACAAATAGAGTTAATCAATCCCAAGATTGTTATTGTGTTAGGCGCTATTCCAGCACAACTAATATCTGAAATTTCAAATGATCTGAGAATTTGGAAAGATTTTAAATTTAAGAAGGTTGATGAAAACCGAAAAGCGCAAATTCGGATAGTTAGGTTGAAGGATGGCTCCCAAGGGTTTACTTGTGTAGTAATTGTTCATCCTAGTTTTCGAAATTTTCATGTGAAAAGGAGGAAATATAAGAATTATGAAGGGAATTGTGCTGAAGTTCAATTGTTAAAAGAAGCTATAAAGGCGTTAATTCCTTAAATTTACTCGTAAATTATTTTAAATTATGATATATTTCATATATTTGAAAAATAATTATATGAGAGAAAGCAACGATCAATTATGTAAAATGAATGTTTGAAGAATCTATTTAAAATGGAGGTGAACTGCTTGCTTCATATTACGTAATATAATATTTAGTCAGCACACCGAAGGTTCATAGGGAATGATCTTGATAATTAAATTATATAAAATGAAAGGAACATAAATGTCAAATCTATATGATTCATTGTTCGATAAGATTATTATTTTAGATCAAGAAATCTGGCATTTAAAGTTAACTCGTGCAAATATCGATCTTTGGCTTGATAAATTAGAAAGCGATTCTGAATCTGAAAATTCAGAAAGGATTCATTTTCTTTATCTACTAAGCCAATTTTCTTATTTCGGGTATAGAGAAATTCGCGAGATACTGAAGACTTTATTTAATGATAAAGTAAAGTATCCAATAATTAGAGATATACGAACAAAAAACAAAGATACTTTAGACCATGAATTTATCGAAAGGGAATTTAAAGAAAAAATCTCTAAAATTCGCATATTAGGATTAGGTAATCCATCAGAAAGTGGGGCGCATCTATTATATTTATTTCGGCAAGAAAATGGTTTAGATAAAAATTTATTCATTCATTTTCATGAAATTTTTGATTGGAAGGACACATCGAACATTCAGATTAAAGATCAAAATATCGAGAGATATATTTTTATCGACGATCTATGTGGTTCCGGAAGTCAGCTTTTATCTCAATGTAGATCAGTTCTTTCCTTTTTCAAAAAAGCACCTAAAGGGTGTAAATTGGAATATTATCCTTTATTTGCGACGAGCGAAGGGCTATCAAAAATATATAATTCTACCGAAAATGTTTTCGATATTATTAGTCCTATTTTTAAATTAGATAATTCATTTAAGTGTTTTTCAGATGACTCTCGATATTTTAGTAATGTTAATACGGATGAAATTGATAAAGACTTTGCTAAGGGAATCTGCGAGAAATATGGAAACCAACTTTATTCTCAATCATTAGGATTTGCAAATGGTCAATTGCTGATTGGGTTTCAACATAATATTCCAAATAATACGTTACCAATTTTTTGGTCGGAAGGTCGGAATGGTAATTCTTGGATGCCAATTTTTACCCGAAATAAGAAATATTTAAAAGATCTATAATGAATAAGGCAATTAATCAAAATCCATTCGATATAACTAAAGCAGTAGATTTTACGGACCAAGAAATTAATGATTTTTGGGTTGAGTTACCTCATCGACTAAATCCGAATTCGCCAATGCCTATTTACTTTATGGGCGGAAAGGGAAGCGGAAAAACTCATATAATGCGATATCATTCCTATCCTTTGCAAAAGATAAGGCATAGGATTAATCTTTTAGAAGGGATTAAAAATGATGGATATATAGGGATTTATGGCCGCTGTGGGGGTTTTAATTCCGATCGATTTAATGGAAAAGGGCAATCGAATGAGATATGGAAAGAGGTATTTGGTTACTATGTGGAACTATGGTTAGCCCAGCTTCTTCTCTACTCAATAAGTGATCTCTTGAACGATAATGAATCATATTTAAAGAACGAAATATTGATAATTAACGAAATAAAAAGTCTGTTTGTCAATAAAACAGAAATTTCAGCTAACTCACTTTCTGAAATATTAGAATATGTTATAAATTTACAAAGAGACATCGATATCGCCGTAAATGATTGTGCCTTTACAAGAAAATTGGATTTGCATCAAGTAAGGGCTAGGGTAATACCTACAAACTTAATATTTGGAATTCCAAAAGTATTAAGTAAATATATTGCGATGCTAAGTGATGTAAATTATTTATACTTGATCGATGAATTCGAAAATATTGATAAAGATAAACAAGAACATTTTAATACCTTAATTAGAGAAAGGAGTCATCCTACTACTTTTAGAATTGGTGGGAGAATCTATGGGTTTAGAACTAATATTACTCGCAGTGCTGGAGAAGAAAATAAAATAGGTTCTGAATATGAAATAGTAAATTTGGATGAAATGTTCAGAAATGAAGATTTATATGAAACGTATGCTAGGGAAATTTGTATTAGACGTTTAAACAAAATTAACTATTTTGATTTTGGACATTCTGGAAAAGAAAATTATACGAATATTACTGATATAAAAATTATCGATAAATATTTCGAAGATGATAATACAAATCATTCTGAAGTCGCATTGTCTTTTGTTAGAAGTCAATATAAAGAAAGACACAGGCCTTACTTTGAAAAATTAAAAAAGAACTTACAAGAAGGGATTCTGAAGAAAATTGCCTTTGGTGTATTTACAGATGGCGATGTCGAATTAATAATATCAAATTTAAAAATAGATGAAAATCCATTAGTTGAAAAACTGAATTTGTTTTTCCTTTATCAAGCGTGGTCGAAAAAGAGAAATTTAATCGATGCATCTAAGGAAATTAAAGTAGAAGCTAAAAGGTATCTAACAGATAAAGATCGAACTTCGAAACATTCAAAGAAGTTAAAAAGAGCGAAAGGAGATTTACTTGCACAAATATTTCGAGATTGCAGGAAAAAGCAACGCTATACTGGCTTAAATAATTTCATAGCTATGTCAGAAGGAATACCACGGAATTTATTGATTATACTTAAATATATTTATGAATGGGCCTTAATTCATGAAGAGGAGCCATTTAAGAGTGTCGAAAAACCGATAGGATGGGAATCTCAAACAAAGGGTGTGTTAAAAGCAGCTCAATGGTTCTTGGATGATGCTAGAAGTCCTGATCCAGATGGGATGAAAATTAGATTCGGTATAAATAAAATTGGTACCCTCTTTCAGAAAATAAGGTTCTCTGATAAGTCAACTTTTGACTCCTTGTTAACTTTTGAATTTAATGTTAATGAAATTGATATAGATGTAAGAAATCTAATTGAGCAAGCCCAAAAATGGTCTTTATTAATAAAGCAAACAAAAGAAGCTAGGTTAGCTCAAACGAATACAAAAAAGTATAAGATTAATAGTCTTCTCTCTCCGATTTGGGATCTTCCAATTAAGTCAGGTGGAACTTTACTATTAGATAACTTACAGCTAAAAAATCTATTTCAAGTAAATTCGAATAACGCGGCAGACATTATTATAAAAGAAATATCAGATAGAATGAATGCTCCAAATTTTGGGGAGTCAAAAAAGAAGAGAAATAAATTAGAACAAGGGACTCTGTTTCCAGAATAAATGCATGAAAGATTATAGCATTCTCTTTAAAGAATCGGTCGAAGTGGATTCAGGTGTCTCCGTTGAAAGAGTATTTGAATTTGAAGAATGGGATTTTTTAATTTCAACTTTTAATCATAGTGAAAGAGTGAAGACAACATTCAATAGTATAAAAGCCAAAGAAAAGATTTGGCTGACTGCACCAGAATATAGATATCCTTTAGAAGATTTACCATTCGATTCATTTATTTCTGAAGAGATTCAAGAAGATTCTTATGTTAACGCTTTCTTCGAGAAATACATCCATAAGTTTAAGAATAAAAAAGTATGTTTAGATATTTCAGGAATGATGCGCCAGACTATATTATATATTATGTATTATATGATGAAAGTAAAACACAGTAAATTCGATATTATTTATAGCGAACCTAATTCATATGTAAAAAAGGAAGAGACTGAATTCTCAGATGGCAACGTGGCTGAAGTAAGACCTATTCGCGGGTATGAAGGCTCGATCAATTCAAAGGCGGACAATGATTTGCTGATAATTGGTGCAGGTTATGACTTTAATTTGATTGAAGGTGTCAGCTACATTGTGTAAATGACTTGTGACTAACCAAAAAGTAACAAGGATAAAGCAATATGAGCAAACCAAAGAATCGAGCTGAAGAACTTCTCGATGAGTTAATCAAAGGTAAGACCCCGGAAGAGCTGATCGGAAACGAAGGACTCTTAAAACAACTCACCAAATCGCTTGTTGAACGAGCGATGGAAGGAGAGATGACACATCACCTTGGATATGAGAAGAACGCCTCGACTGGCAATAACTCAGGCAATTCTCGAAATGGAAAAAGTAGCAAAAAGCTCAAAGGAGACTTTGGCTCTATCGATTTGGAAGTTCCTCGAGATAGGAACGGAAGTTTCGAACCTCAGATCATTCAGAAAGGACAGACACGCTTTACGGGATTCGATGAAAAGATCATCTCGATGTATTCTCGTGGAATGACAACTCGAGAAATTTCCGAACATCTCAAAGAAATCTACCAAGTCGAAGTCTCAGCGGATCTAATTTCTCAAGTAACGGATTCCGTAATGGAAACGGTGATCGAGTGGCAGAACCGCCCCTTGGACAAAGTGTATCCGATTCTCATTATGGATGCGCTGATCGTGAAGGTAAGAGATGGCAATCACGTCGTGAACAAAGCCTTTTATTTGGCTTTAGGAATCAATCTACAGGGCACAAAGGAGATTCTTGGGATCTGGGTAGAAAGAACCGAAGGAGCAAAGTTCTGGCTTCAGATTTTAACCGATTTAAAGAATCGAGGAGTCGAAGATATTTTAATCGCTTGTGTCGACGGACTAAAAGGATTTCCGGATACGATCATATCAGTCTTTCCTAATGCACAAGTTCAGCTTTGTATCGTTCATATGGTGAGGAATTCTTTGAAATGGGTTTCTTACAAACAGAAGAAAGAGTTGGTAATCGACCTAAAGGCCATCTACAAATCTCCATCGGAAGAGATCGCAAAGAAAAGCCTTGATGATTTTTCTGCCAAGTGGGACAGTCAGTATCCGATGATCAGCAAGTCCTGGAGAAGTAATTGGGAATCGGTGATTCCTTTTTTGGCTTACCCACCTAATATTCGTAAGGCGATATACACTACAAACGCTATCGAATCTATGAATATGGGTCTAAGAAAAATAATCAAGAATCGGGGATCCTTTCCTACCGATGAGGCGGCAGTCAAGCTTCTCTATTTAGCGTTGAATAATATGTCTAAAAAATGGACCATGCCGATTCAAGATTGGGGAAAAGCAATGAATCAGTTTTCAATTATTTTCGGAGATCGATTGAAATTAGATTCGTTTTAAAGAAAGTTATTTACACAGTATTCATGACACTACCATTTGATTAAATTTGTAGCTAACCATAAAGATAAATCGAAAATCAAAATTCAGCTTTTAGGTATGCCCTCCTTGCTTCCAGACATGTATCATCAGAATGTCTTAAATGCGTTTAAGGGAAATTTTGACGGAGCTATCAAATTTTTTGCACCTGCTAACGATCCATTTGCGACGGCTAATTCTTTGAAGAAGATCGTGAATTTTTATAATAATGACAATCGAATAACGAATATTTATTTGTCTCCCTTATCGACTAAAGCTCAGGCTTTAGGTTTTGCTTTATTTTACCTTTGGGAATTGAGAAATAAAAATGCAAGTATCATATTTCCGTTTTGTCGATCTTATAATCCGGAAACTAGTAAGGGTTTATTTAGAGTGTGGAAATATGAGATTGTATTACCCGTAGAGTAAAAAATTTAAAGCGAGATTATTAAGTCGGTTAGGACCAGTCATTATATTAAACTCAATTGTTTACATATCTCCATTTATGTAAATAAGCTATATCCTAAATGATTTCTTATTCCTCTGATACCTAATTTTCGATCCTTTATTATGTGATTTCCCCCATACGCATTTTTTCGATTTGAGTTTTTTCGATCAAGCTCGTCTTGTTCTTTGAAAGTTATTAGGCAAGGTCCTTGCTCCTCAGATGAGGCTTTCTCATTGATGCGTAGTGTTATTATAAGTAAATATGATTAATCTAATATTATGTTATTGATAATATTGAATTTAAATTGTTTATTTGTAACATGAAAGAACTAATAAACGCATTTAATGAAAAATTTAAACACCCAATTCTTAGCACTGTATATACGACTTTTTTAATTAGAAATTTTGATATAATATATCCATTGGTGATCGCTTCGTTTTCGAAATCTTTGGATGCTATGGAAAGTCTCGAAAGCTTTTACATAGTTCTGGATTTAGAATCCAACAGGTACGTTATACCAATTTTAGCAGGTGGTATAATTGGATTAATTTTTGGCCCATTGGTAGATTTGATTCATGGAATGATTGTTGCAACTGCCATGAGAATTAAGGAAAATTTTCAAAGCAAGGAAAGCTATAAGACTTTTGCTGGTAAATTGAGTCATTATCAAAACCAGGTGATTGAGCTTGTGAATCAAATTGAAAATGGCTCTATGGAACTTGTATTAACTGAAAGCGGTTCTGCTCAAAGATTAAAGATAAAATCCTATAGGATTGGTGGTGATATAGAAATTGGGCAAGTCGTAATCTTTGATATCGGTTTTTGCAGAATTTTTCCTGCTCCAATCGGTACAGAAAAAGTAGCTGGAGTCGTTGTAAAAAAAATGAATGAAATTGCTTTTGTCGCTGAATCAGGCATTATTACTGATTTGAATTTTATTCAAAGGGTTTTACATTTAAATTCGCCAAATTCGCTGATGATTAGTAAGCGTGGGTTTTTGGCACAAGTTCCAAATGAAGCACCTGAAAATAGAGACTCAATTGTTGCAACAGTTGCTATGAGTGGAAGTGGAAACGGGATTGGCTCAATGAGTGTGACTATGCCTTTGGACGAGTCAAAGAGTAATTTACCAACCGAAAAGAGGATTTTTATATCTCCAGTGGCTACAATCAATACATCTTCATATTCAAATTTTAAGAATTTGATTTTATCGTTAAGGATTTTCATAACTATGTTAATTAGAAACAGTAAAAATTTGTATTTAAAATTTAAAAAATTAATTTCATCTGTGCTTCAGTGGATATCTAGTAAACTATCATTTCATCGGTAGTGAGAATTTTGGCTTTATCAAATTATAGGTTTGGTGTAATGCATAAAATGCATTCGACGAATGCAAATGGTTAATTTGCAGCTATCAGGCTGCAGAGGTATTCTAAGTTGTAATGATGCTAACGATGAGTTGCTATTAAGTAGAGAAGGTGCAGAAAGTTAATGGAAAATTTTTCAATCACTTCAAATTTATTCATTCATCTTCTAAATTACGAAACTGAAGAAGAGTCTCTTACATACTTTATTTATGAATATTGTGAAGAAAGCGAGATTGAGTTTTATGCACAGAATGACATCGAGTCGTTTGTTCCAATTGCAAATTTTGCATTTTTTGACGGAGATAAAGAATGTAAATTTCATCCGGAATTGCTAAATTTTATAGAAGCGAAGTCCCGCATAGATAAAGAGGAAATTATAAAAACTATTAAATCGAAATTCGTATGGCTCTATGATGAGAATAATAGATATAAATTATCGATATTTAATACAACTACATTAGAGTCTAATCTTAACGAATATAAAATAAATAAAGCTCTATTTAGGAACCAGGCAATAGAAAGGGTAATTATTAACAAACTTGAAAATATGAACATTCTGTTTTCAGAATGCCAATTTGCGATGACTCAAGTTTTGACACCTGCAACTAATTTGTCGAAATTGGGTTTTGAAAATTGTGTTTTTGGTCACCTTCGATATAAGTCTCAATATAGAAATGTAGATAAGACTGTGGAGATAAGTAAATGTTCAATAGAGTATCTTTATGCAGATTATCCAAGTATTAAGTTAGTAAATGTGACGCTGGGGATATTTTTTCATAATACGAAAGAAAGTAATCGTGAAATCATTGTGGAAGGGCTGGAAATCTTTTATAATTCCCGTTTTTTGAAAAAATATTATTCTCGCAACTCACCTTATATAGAGATTATTCAGATTGGCCCTAAAATAAAAAATAAAACGGCTCCCTGGCTTGAACGTTTGTCGGCAAATTTTGGTTCTCCTAATCTATATTTATCAGGAAGAATTTATTTATTGACTTCCGAAGATGAGATACAATTAGGATCAATATCTTTAGGATCTTTTTTTTGGGATGAGAATAGACGCCCTTGGAAGTCTTATTTTAATTATAAAAATTGGCTTCGTGCTAATTCAGTTTTAAATAACTTGCCCAAGGGTATGTATCGCTATGAAGCTGGAATGCTGATTTCCGATGAGAGTATTGAGAGAAAGCTCGCTTTGGAATATTTAACTGTACAAAAAGGAATTCTAAGCACATTTCAATATATGCGTAGTAAAAAAGATCTCATCTCTGAAAAGGATGCTATAGATAGATATTCGAGTTATTTCTATTCTCGTCGGAGTCTGCTTTTACGTTTACTATATGTTTTTCATCAGGGTTATTATAATATTTTAATTCCCTTTATCGCTTTTGTGACTTCAACTATATTTACAGCTTTATTCATCCAGCTCTGGATTGAGAACTTAAAACTTCCTTCATTAACTTATGTAGTTTTGCCAGCTAAATTTTTTGAAGAAATTTTATTTTCAGGTACCAATATATTCTTTCCTTTAGATTATACATCGTTGATTAAAAGAATAATTATTCTTTGCTTTGAGTTATTTTCTGCATATTCTCTTTTTTGTTTTATAGTAGCTGTAAAGCGGCGTTTCGGCTTCCCAAAAAAATTAGAATAATATTTAAGAATTTTATTAAAATAGTTATAAAGAAATTAAATCATCTGCGATTTTATCAAAATTCAAATTTGCAAAAGAATTACGGGAGATAGAAATATTATGTATGAGAGTTTTTTTGATAAAAACAAAAATTATTTACCAGTGTTAAATTGCGATATATTGGAATTTGATGCATCTATTGTTTATGTTTACTATTTCCCTTCCGAAGCTAATATTAAGAAGCTTTTGCAGGAGGCAAATTCGCGAGGAGATAAAGCGCTTGGAGGAGGATACTCAGCGACAAAGCATAAGCCGCATACCCCAAAAGGTGAATATCACTTACATATATATAGTGGTAATAATCAAATTGGAGCCATAAATAAATCGGGCACTACACATGACACATTTCATGGAAATCAAATTCCAAAAAGTTTGATTCCAAAATTAAGAAAAGCTTTTCCGGGCTTCGAAATTCCAGAAAACGGGCTGTTGGAAAGTGCATTCAAATTAAATCCTAATCTTGAATCTTATTCAGAAAAAATAGATGAACTTTATAATGATGCTAAGATATACTTAATTGAATGAAATAAGATTTTATACATATAGGAGAGCTGGAGGAACTATCGATAGGTTACATATTTCATTAATTTTTTTATGGTTTTTGAAGCTTTTTTCAAAAAGATTTAATTTGAAAGTTGAGATTGTAGTGATATTTGAATCAGATTATTTAGGAAATTGTGACGATTAAGTTTTTCATCAGTCTGGCTTAGGTATCGTAATTTTGACGATATAAATAATAAATGTATTTTTTAATTAGTTCCAAAAGTTATCCTTCTCAACATATCTTTTCAGACTTTTACGATGTTTCGATTTGTAAAAGTGATAGAAGTCTGGATGAAGATCTGGAATGCATGGTCGAATTTACTGATATGGAAGAATTGATCGAATTTTATCCTAACGAAATTAAAAAGAAGCTAGTTTGAACTCTATGTGCAATCCCTTTAAATTCGGAAATAATAGAATCGGATCTAACGTGAAAATGACTGTTAATTAAGGCATTTGTAATTCTAATCCATGCTGCGAATCGGTTTCGAAAACGCTCATTTTTGCAGAATCGATCTTTTCCATCGGACTCGGAATTCGTAGTAAATATTGTGGGCTTACGTGGAGATAGATGAGGGTGCTATTTAAAGCTGTATGTCCTAATAATTTCTGAATATAAAATATGCTATATCCGTCTTCTAAAAGGTGAGAGGCAAAAGAGTGCCTTAAGGAATGCACGCTTGCATTCTTAATAATCCCGGAAGCCTTGCAGATTTCTTTGAATCTTATTTGAATCCATCTCATATTAATATGGAAATTCCTACCTTTCGCAAACGAGAAAAAAAGATACGAAGTAGGTTGATAACTCTTAATATATTGATTTATCAGGTAAGCTGCCTGGTCGGCTAGAATCGCGTATCTTTGTTTGCTTCCTTTCCCTTCTACGATAAAGATAGATTTTCGTTCAAAATCTATATGATTTATTTTTAGCTGTTCTAACTCTCCAATTCTTATTCCGGATGAATATAGTAGCGTAAAAATAGTTTTTTCTTTCAGGGTGTTGCAGTGTCTTAAGAAATTGGTAATTTCAGTTTTATTTAGAACGGTAGCTACTTTCGGTTTTTTCTTTGGAGTAGGAATCAGCTTCATCACTGATTTCTTTTTCGTGAGCGTATAAAACAATAATAACGCGCTGTAATAGACGAGAATCGATGAATCACATAGTTCACTCTTTCGCAAATGAAGAAAGAAGTCGTAGATGTGAGATGGTTTCATCGCTAAAGGAGAAAGTTTATGAAACTCTGTCAATTTAGCTACGCACTCTGTATAAGACTTAATTGTCTTTTTTGAGTAACCATGAACAATCATATCCGAAATCATTTTATCTTTTAACATTCCCATAGCTCCAATGGAATTATTAAAGAAAACGGTACAATTATTATTTTGGTGAGTATCTTTCTAAGCTATATAAAGAAGTGAGATAAATTAGAAAGTTAAATAAGCCATTTATAAAATGGACATCATCGAAATTATCTACGGAGCAAACCAAGTTGGATATTTATTAGTTCGAAAGGTATGATAATGGATTAAACAATTATCAGTTCCTTTGAGTTTTGCTACACATCGATCGCGGCATTTACCCCTTTGGGGTTTTAGAATGCTCATATCAGGAGATTCAGAATCGCATTTCTTTAAGCATTTGTCTAATTGAATATTGCAGGCTTTGATCGTCTCCATCTCTTCTCTGGACATGATCTTGGTCGGAAGTTCGGTCTTTATTTCTCTCTGGGATTGAAAATCATCGGTGGAATGGCAAAAGGCTAATGCTTGAACGAGTAAGAGAATTGAATAGATTCGAATTTTCAATTGGGACATCCAAGAGCGTATGCCGGTAAGCATATCTCAAAATATTTGTTTGGATCGGGGGCAGGGTAAAGCAAAGCTTTCTTTTCAATGCATTCTATAAAGCACTTTCTTTGCTTGTAATTTTCTGCTCTTCCATCGGACATCTTATGAGCATCAATAATAAGATTGCATGAAATTAGAGATAACTCGATTATGATTAGAGGAAATTTGATAAATATTTTGAAGTAAAAGATCATTCTTTCCATTTTTGATTCTTTCAATCGATATCTGGTTTTATTTTAAATATCCTTTTGTCTTTAGCTTACAGTCAATTCGTAGACTAAAATTATGATCTAACACAGACAACAGTAAGTGGGACATTCTTTCTTCACAATTTCGTATGGAATCTTCTCGATAATAAGCGGATTGATCTATGGTATCTAAAAACATACTCACCGACAACAACCCGGTATTCGAATTTTCTCCGGCTAAGGCAATAGGAATTAATACGTTTCCGAGTCTCCGTTTAACTTCTTTTCCCGGAACTCCGTCATATCCTGTAATTGAGCAGGAAAATAAAGAAACGATGAAGATAGCTTTTAGTACGATTACCGATACTTTGTTCATTTTGTTGTGGATGCCCGAAAGACATTTCTTCTGGAGGAGCGATAATACATATAACAGTTATCCGAATTCTGAATACGATCGGTACAGGCATCCCTGCAATTATTTCGATCGGAATTTTCCAAATAGGAATAAGGATAAACCTGATTGCATTGATTCAGACAAGAGTCCAAACTCAGTGCACATGTCTTAAGGTCTGTGACGTAATTGCTTTGTGAAGAGATAGTTGGAATATTTTCGCGTGTAATTCTTTTTAATTTAGTTTCCGATTTAGAAGTGCAAGCAAGGATTAATAGATTACAAATCATGCAGGATAAAATTAAAATTAATCTTTGCAAATAGCCTTTTTGACATCCCATATTACTATCCAGTAATTTGCTATGAATCTTTATTTTAGTTAACGTCGAGAGACTAATCTGAGCAGAATGAAGCATTGTAAAAGAATAGAAATAGAAATCAAAGTTAATGTTAGATAGAATTGAAATGACTTTTCTTGTAAAAGATGAATTTCATCGCGAATTTGTTTCAAAGACTCATTCATTTCTTGAAACGGAATGTTTAAACTACCATTTTCACTAGACGAAGAACCGAATCCAGAATATCGAGTTTTAAAAATCGATGAGGACGGAACATGATCCACGAGTTTCTTGTCTTTTAGCTCCATATATCTGGCCCTCACCGAAGGATTATTTGGCCAGTTCGCAAAAGATTTCTCGTAATAGGCAAAAGCGGTCTTGAATTTACGATCCTTGTATTTTTGGTCAGCTACACGAATCCAAACTTCAGTTTGATAGAGCTGAATTGTAGCATCGTTAGGATCTAGTTTAATCCATTCATCTAATAGCGATTGGGCTTCCTGGATTCGATTGGAATCGATGTAGTCTCGGATCTGTTGATATCGATCGCTTTCTTGCCCGAATGTCTCAGAAAGGCAGAGAAAAAAGATAAATAGAAAACTAAGAACAATCTTTTTCATCTACTTAGAATTACAGCCTTATGACCAAACCGAGCAACTGGAAGAGTAATAGACTCTGTTCTCCAGGGAGTGGTTGTCGGATTTCCAAGATCCAGAGAATATACTTTATCTAAAGGAACGTTCGTTAAAGACGCTCCACCGAATAAGAAAACTCTTCTTAGCTCGTAAGATACTTCTATTGCCGGATAGTAAAGAGAAGCAGGTAGGATTCCACCGGCAGTAAAGTTTGATACAGTTGCCAGACCATAATCAAATACGTTCGAAGAGGTGATTCCACCCGGTGGTTGAAATACATCTGCAGTGCTTGAGCCGCCTGCGATTAAGATAGACGCCGGATCGGCTGGAAATGGGTCTTTAGGATTGGGTCTGTAACAAGCGATTGCAGATCCGTAACGAGCTTGATTGATAGAGGCTTCTGCCAGGGTTGTAGTGGTATTTCCGGAAGGAATATAGGCATCGGATGTTTGAAAGGGGAGACCATCGTTTACCGCTCTTCTGCCACCGGAAAAGAAAATTGTACCTTGAATGTCGCATCCCGGCATATCCACTCTTTGAAAAATGGCCGTATTCGAAATATACTTTATCCAAGTTCCATTTAGCCCTAATGAAGGGGTAAATTTGTAAACAGTATTTGTCAACGTTCCAGTTGCCATATTGGCCGAGGTAGTTCCTGCGATGATGTAAATATCATTTCCTGAAGAAATTGCTATTCCACCTTGATGAGTATCCGGCATCGGGCTTAAGGTTTTCCATATATTATTATAAGGATCGTATTCATCAACAGTATTGACAGCTACGAAAACACCGCCTGTTTTTATTAAGCCACCCATAACGTAGATTTTTCCCTGATGAGAAGTTATATTCGAATAAGCTCTTGGAGTAGGAATATTCGTAATTGCGGGAAACCACTGGTTTGCAACCGGATCATACAAGTCTACTTGCGCGATGGGATTAATTCCCGCGCCAATCCCACCAAGTAACCAGATTCCTCTTGTCTTTTGAGGTTGGTCGCTGATTAACGTTTGGAAGGTCAACATCAATGGATTAGGAGGGGATTGTAGATCCCCACAGAAAGCTGAATAGAGATAGTTTGTCTGAGATTCTAATCCATTGATTACGACGATATGATCTTTAGAATTAGCTATGCTTGGCATCACACCTTCAACGCTTCCTTTTCCATATGCTACAGCAGCCGTTGATTCTGCTTTGCATTTGAAAATCACAGTCGCACTTGTAGAGCCCGGGATCACAATAGGAAAGCCATCGAGTTTGTGAGAATCTAATCCAGTTCCGTTAGTAAGCGGTGAGTTTCCGCAATTTAAGAAGAATAGAATGAATGGAATTGAAAGTAATGATCTCATTGAGTTAAAAGAAAAATTAAAATTTTGTATGAACACTTTTAGTATGATTTAATATTTTGTGATAAATATGTTGGATCCTGTTCCTGGCGTTCCGATATAAGAAACACCATTCAATGGCCCGTCTGTACTTCCTGTGATATATGCAAATCCCGATGCATCTGTGACAATTCCTACAATACTCATGTAGTGTCCTTTAGTACCTGCAAGGCTTGTCGAAAGCTTATTTCCTTCCAGATCATATCTAACGAGAAATAGATTATCCTTTTCGTCCGAAGTATGAGGTTGATTGTCTATATTCCCTTCCGTTTCACCGGAGACAAAAACTACTCCTTGGCTGGAAAGAGTAATTGCTTTTGGTGTCGAAGATTGTCCTGAAATTACTAAAAGATTTCCATTGATGCCTAACGTACGAACCCAATGTAAATTTCCGTTGGAATTATACTTTGCGGTAAATATTTCTCCCGCTGGAAAAGCAGGTTGTCCGTTAAGACTTCCTGACGAGGTTCCGGTAATGTAAAGATTTCCCGTTTGATCTGCTGTAATTACTTTAGGATGAGAAAAAAAACCATTTTCCCCAGTAGTCCGTTCCCATTCTTTATTCCCATTTGAATCGTATTTTATGAGAATGATGTCTCTTCTGGTCGAATAATTATTATACCCACCAATTAGAAATGCGTTTCCGTTAAATGTTGTTAAATCAGTAAATCCAATGGAGTTGCCAAGGAGCTTGGTCCATTGTTTGTTTCCATTGGAATCGTATTTTACGAGATAATCGCATCCGCCTGGAACACCTGTAGTTTGTCCGTCCAATCCATCTTGAGTATTCCCTAAGATATAAATGTTATTGAATGTATCGATGACAATGTTTCTTGGGATTGTCGGAATTCCGATATCACCCATCAATCGCGTCCATTGTCTGGTCCCATCATTAGAGAACTTGGTAAGGACTGCGTTTTCATCTAAGAAGCCACCAGAATACGTTTCTCCATCTATGTCTTGCTGAGTAATTGCAATTACATAGAAATTTCCAGCATTATCGGTAGTCATTGCTTTAATCGGCCTGTCAAAACGTTTTGTAAAAAGCGCATTCCCATCAGTATTCATCTGAATGATAAACATGGAACCGGGTGGTCCCGGAACCCCGTATAACGTACCACTTGCTTGTCCTGCGATATAAATATTTCCCGATCCGTCTTTGCTCATAGAATAGGGGAGTATTAAGTTTGAAGGAGTTGTTCCTATGAGTTTAGTCCAAAGAGCGTTTGGACCCGGAAGAGTAAGATGGCTTAACGCTTCGATTATGGAATAGAGAAAGACCGGATCTGTTTCCTTTTTCTTATTAAGATCACAGTTTAAACTCATAAACAGAATTAGGTAGATGGAAAGAAATGTTTTTAACTTTCTTAAGATTTTTTTCATATTGTTACCCCTGATCTTATCTGTCCATTCATAGATTGAGTCTGAAGTTTATAAAACATAGATTACACCGAATTCTAATCCACCATTACAGAAACGACCAGATGATTCAAAGATACAAGTGGATCGAAGACCTGTTCTGAATATTAAGGATCTATACTGAAGACCTTGCCATCCGATTTCCAAATAGAGAGCGGGATCGGTGCCTCCGAATTTTTGTCCGCTTCCAGAATACTGAATTGTGGATGCGCCAACTCCAAAGTTGGAATAGAAGTCTAAAAGAATTTTATCTGCAAATCGGTATGAGCCGTTTAGATAGAGGAATTGATTGAAAAAAGAATAATGACCTGATCCGGGTGATTCTTGATATTCGATTCTGAAACCGGGTCTAAATGAAAAGATTTGGAAAAAAGCAGGCTCTAAGAAAAATCCAGCTCCCGATGTTAAAGGATTGGTTCCGCCTAAAGGGGGACCATTGGCAAGACCATGAAAGGAAATTCCAAATTTATGATTCCATTCTTTGTTCCCTGAATCTAAATATTTTACGTTAAAACTTGGGTTTAGATTTTCAGGCCGATCAGTCTCTTTGATCTTGATTCGATCTAAATGGATAAATCCAAGATCTGTTTTGAGGGTTATTTCTTTATCTGTTTCTTGCGCTACAATCCCTTTGATATGGCTTCCATCTTTTAGAAAGAAGGAGCTGTAATGATAGGAAGTGTCTGCACCATTTTTTGAAGGATCGATGGACGTTAAGTCTTTTCTCGGAATCTCGTAGATCTTTTCCTTCCACTGAAATTTAATCCTAAGATCCGATTCTTCCAAAACTTTTCCTATGAATGCGGAGCCGTCTTTAAAAATGATTTCCGCTGAAAACAGCGATTGGGAAAGAAATAGGAGAAAGAAAATAAAGCCGACTGAAATTTTATTAAACATTTAAAATCAATTTTGCCATAAAACCAAAGAACGCGATAATTACTCGAATTCCTAAGGCAATATGCGAAATAGTTCCCTATTTCATGTCATTCAGGTATATTTATAGGATAAGTCAAATTATTAAAAGCAATATAACGTAACTTGTTTCTACTTGATTATAATTCAGAATAAATGATAAAAATAATCCAATTATATTTCAATTGACCATATTTTGACCCAATTAACCCTATGATTTAGTTTTTTGAAACTGGGTAGGGACAAGCTTTGGAAATGAAAAATCTTTTCGTTGGTTTCGTAAGTATTAGAAGGAAAGTAATTATTTTTATTCTTTTAGGGTTGGTGGCTTTTTTCTCGATCGCAGCATTCCCGCTTTTTCAAATTTTCAACTCATTCTATTCTTTAAGTTTAGAAACATCGATCCCCCATCCGATTCCAGAGATTACAGTCGATTCTTTTGGAAATGCAAATGCATCCATCCCTATTCAACTTCCAAAAGGGAAGAAGGGGGTGACTCCTGAGCTATCGCTTGGATATTCTTCCAGTCAAAAGGAGGGGTTGTTGGGAGAGGGTTGGGATCTATCTGGATTTCCATCCATTTCATTTAACCCATCAAAGGGGATTCACGATGATGCATCCGATGGTTATTCAAGTTTTGCGGGAGAATTGATTTTAATTTCCCCCGGCGTATATCACACCAAATTCGAATCCTTTTATAGATTTATAAAGACAGGCGATTCTTGGGTCGTAACAGATCGTAACGGAATCAAATACTTTTTTGGGGATGATAATTCTCCAGATAATCCAAACTCCAATGCGAATCTCCAAAACGAAAGTGGTGATACCAGAATTTGGGCTTTGAATCGGGTTCAAGACTTACAAGGCAACAGCTACAAAATTCATTACAATCCCGCGAGTTCTTCCAATGGGGTTCCTTTACCCGATCATATTGAATACAATCATGGAAGTAGTATAGTCACAATCATTTATGAAGATCGTTCTGATGCTTTTGAAACTGCATTTGTTAATTTTAGATCAAAATTAAGATCTCGAATCGCTTCCATTATTGTTACCCAAAAGCAGGACGATGGTTCTACAGTCGAATCTGAAAAATTACAATTTGCTTATTCCAATTCCCTAATGGATCAAAAGAATCGATTAGCTTCTATCCAAAGAAAAGGATATGGGCCATTGTCTTTTGTTTATAACGATAGTAATCCAACAGGGGCAAGTTCCGGAGTGAAATCAGCACCCGCTCCAATTGATATGACTTATCGATATGATGTAAAATCATTAGAGGGGACATGTAACGAAGCCGCACTTTGGTGTGCTTGTTCTTCGTCTGCAGCTTGTATGGCAATTATCCCTTCTGCTGGTCTTACGTGCGCCTCCTTTATGAATCGAGTTGGGGACCAATGTATAAACGGACAAGTCGGTTCGCAGTCTTTCTTTGCTACATTGGATCGAAGTAAACCACCGGAACTGGTTTGGGTCTCTGGTTCTTCGAAAGGCGCCAATGGCCAAATAGACCTAACTAATTATCTAAGCAAGTTGTCAGTTTCGAATCCAGGAACTGTAACTCAGATTTCTCCAAAAATATTTAAATTCAGCGAAAATTCTAAAATTTTACAAGGGGATATTGATGGTGATTTATTAACAGATCTTATTGTTTTGGATGAAGAAGGGACCGGTCGTAAATTTGCATTCGGTAAATCAATTGTATCAAATTTAGCATCCAATATTGCAAACGCATACGTCAACTTTCCTATTTCAGTAAATCTTCATGCCGGTGGTTCTGGCGGATATCATCAACTCATCGATTTAAATTCGGATGGCCTGGCTGATTTTTTGCAGTTAAATGATTCTTTAACGTTTGATGTATATTTTTCAAATGGTAATACGTTTTCTTCAAGTGCTAACCTTAACATTTCCGGTCTTGGAACCAGTTTTAAACAATTCATTGATATGGATGGAAATTCCGTACCGGATTACGTAAGAATGTTTGATAACCCGGATGGAACACAGAATTTAAAAATTACATTTTTAGAATATCAGTCCGGGAATTTAAGCATTAGAACAACGACAACCAGTACAATTTCCAAGCCAGGTTCACTATCGGATCGTTTTTTGTCAGATTCGAACGGAGATGGATACATCGATTTAATTACTTATCAAGATGGCGTATTATACACATATTTATCTAACGGCCACTCTTTGGCAGGACCGATTTCATCTCCTGTAGATCATGCAGTCAATGCTTTGGATGTTTCTGCTGCTGGGACAGGAGGAGAAAAACGTTACTCTTACAAAGATATTAATTTGGATGGAATCAACGACCGGATTTCTACTTCCGGAATGAATTTTCTTGTAGAGATATTTAATCCATCCACTCAGTCTTTTGATGTAAGTTTTGTTGTCTCCAGCGATGGGGCACAGTCTACTCAGTTTGATATTGATTGGGATGGAATTCCTGAGACGTTGAATCATTACGTATTTTTCTTAAATAACGTTGGATTTCATGTGAAGAGGGGATCTGATGATCATCTCTACGATGTGGGATTTGATATAAATGAAATTATTCCGAATCCGTTTGATCCGACAATCATGTCCCAACAAAGCGTTGCGGTTTATAATAATTTTACTCATACAAAGGCGATGGCTGACGCAGATGGGGATGGTCGCTCCGATTTTTTGCGATTCGAAAATGGAAAAATCTATGTTTCCTTTTCCAGAAGTAAGAACAATTCGATTTCTTATTCTAAAGATGGCGAGTTACAGATTGATGCGCCTGCATTTACTTATGCATTAGATACAAATCAAGACGGAAGAGCTGACTTTATAGGACTACAGGCTTCCTATAGAGAACTTGCTTCGAATACGGCTTTTGTAAATGGTATCGGTCCTTGCTGGGAATGGAATACGTTCGCACACGACTATAACGTAGGTGTAAAATACATAGAGCCAGTATTTACAAATTCAGTTTCGAGAGGAGTATTGACTCAAATCGTAAGTACTGAAGAAAAATCCGCTGAAATTACCTACGCGAATACCTACGAACGCACGAATCCGAGTATAGCCAATGCTATCTCTTTTAATTCGTTGATCGGTTTTATGAAACCAAATTTAGCATCCTATTCTGTCGTAACCAATGTGTATTCTCAAGTTGCAAACGGATTTGGAGATTCCGATCATTACATTTACGAAAATAACAGAGTATATTTTAAGAATAAAGACGATTTTGCGGGGATGGGATTTCTTAAAATTACAAGTTCCAATACAATGTCTGGCGGTAAGACAATCAATACTTACGGAGGAACAAATCCAAATTTTGCAGGATTGATTACTAAAAGTGACAGCTTTGTTAATAATATTCCAACCTCGTCGACAACCATTCAATACGATACTGTAACGAGTCCATTTGGGATGAACCTGACTCGGAAGATTCAAGAAAATGTAATTTCATATCAGGATTCTTCGATACTGACTACCTCACAAACGAATTATTCATACGATAGCTATGCAAATGAACTTTCAAATGTAATACAAGTTGATGGCAACCCTGCTCTGACATTAAGGGAAGACAAAACGTTTTCGCCGTCTATATCTGATTGGATTTTAACTGAAATAACTGAAGTTGAAAAATCAAGAGGAGGAAATATCGCCTCTCATGTTGAGATTAGCTATTCTAATCATTTAGTATCTCAGATAAAAACGCTGATTAAGCCCGCGACGACCCAGTTTTCCACTCAGTCCATTTTGTCTTACGATAGTTATGGAAATCCAACTTCGATACAGGATTCGAACGGAAACATAAGTTTGTTGGAATACGACTCCGTGACTCATAATTACTTAACCCGGATAACGAATTCTCTGGGTTTAGAAGTTCAAAAGGCTTATGATTATGTTTTTGGTCAAGAATTGAGGAATGTTGATCCTAATGGGAATATTTCCGAAAAATCTTATGACTTTTACAATCGACTTGCGGGGGTAAAGTATCCTGGAGAATCTGATTGGTCAGAAGTTATTGAATATACTGGAACAGGCGTTCCTGGGAATGAAAAAGTAAAGAAGACAATTCACGATCCGAAAACCGGGGATTCATGGACTCAAGAAACACATGATCCATATGGTCGAGTGATCAAGAGCGAGAGCTTGGCTGTGGATGCAATCGTCCTGATAGAGGACACGACTTATTATTCGAATGGGATCCTGAAAAGTAAAACAGATCCGTATATCGGGGCGACACCTTTTGTAACAACAAATTATGTATATGATGCTGAGAATCGACCTGTCGAAGTTTCCGATTCATCCGGAAAAAAAGCAACCTTTACATATTCCGGATTTACGACCAATTCGACTACTTCTGTAAATTCGAATCCAATCTCATCAACGTCTGTTACGAAAAATGCTTTGGGAGAAATCCTTTCCAAAACAGAGAATGCAAAGACGATCCAATATTCTTACAACGCGCAGGGTAAGGTAACTCAAATTCGTGATCCGGAAGGTAAGAACGTTAGTTTTAATTTTGATCTATTAGGGAATAAGCTTTCTCAAACAACAATAAATACGGGGACCACTACGTTTCAAAATTCTTTGACTGGTAAGGTTTTGGAACAGCATAACGCGAACGGATCTTATATCGCATATCAGTATGATATTTTGGATCGATTGATCGGTATTACAGGGCATCATTCGAATGGCTCTACACAGAACGTTCAGCTAGCTTACGATGAGGCTGGGGCGTCCAATGGAAAGGGGAAATTAACTTCTGTAATCGATTCCGTTGGAAAAACAGAATTTCAGTATGATTCAAGAGGAAACAAGAAGCGGATTCGAAAATATTTGAATCAGGAAGATTTAACTTTTATTTACTTAAAAGAATATGATTTAGGGAATCGAGAAACATCGATTACGTATCCGGATGGAACGGTAGTTCATAATCAATTTACTCCGGGAGGATATCTTCGATCTGTCGCTATGGATTCTGCCGATGGAAGTAGTTCCGGTCATCCTATCGTAAGTTATCAAGGGCCATTGGTTGAAAGTGGAAGATTTAAAGTTTTACGATCGGTCGGTAACGGAGTCCAAACGAGTATCTATTTTGATCCGATTTATCAAAGACCTACTGAATTGGTTACGGGTCTGGACTCAGATATTTATGAAAGTATCAAATATGAATACGATCTATCTGGCAATATTACGAAATTAGAAGATCTAAAAAATCCTACAAGAACTCAAGAATTTCAATATGACCAGTTTAATCGACTCACCAATGCAAAAGGAAAATACGGCGAAGAAGACTATCAATATACGGATGGTGGGAACCTAATTAAAAAAGGAACCAGTATCTATTCTTATAGCGGAAGTAATCATGCAGTAACTCAGATTACCTCTCCTCAAGGAACTAAAAATTACTCCTATGATAGTTCCGGTCTTATGACTAACAGAGATGGGGATGCCTTGGAATATGATCCAATGGGTAAGCTTCAGAGAATTCTCACAAAGGACGGAGAAACTCTCACGTATGATTATGACTTTACCGGTTCCAGAATTCGAAAAAGTAAACCATCTGACGGAAGTAGTGTGGTAAGTATTGACGGAGCTTATGAAATCAGTTTTCGTCCAGGATTTTCTCCATTGCATACTCTTTATGTGAAAGGTATGGCAGGGGACCTCGTCTCTCAGCTTACTTTGGAGACTGCAAATCTATTGGCGAAAAATCAATTTGACGTTCCTCAAGAATTCACTATGGCGAGTGTTTTTCTGCATCCAAGAGAGACTTTTTGTAAAGGGATCTCAAAAGATTGCGGAAGCTATTATCAAAACAGAGTAAAAGATCATTATCTTGAAGCAGTGACTGCAATTTTCGCAGTCGATCATGGAAGAATTGGAAATAAATTCCGATTAACTATGATGATCCTGTTCGGTTTTTGTTTGGTTGGATTTGTAAGTTATACAATTTTTAATTCGAATCAATGGAATTTCATGGAGCCGATTCGACTTGGAGTAACGCCAATTCTTATCCTGAGTGTATTTATGAGCTTTAATTTCTTTTCCTGCGGAGTTCTACCCGGTACAGGTGAAAAGAATGGAGACCCTCCTTGGGTTGTATTTCCTTCTACAATTCCGGCTGATACCCCATCTATTTCCAATCCAGGAAATGGTTCAGGAGGAGGACCGATCGGAGGAAGCCCGGTTCCCGGTATGATTTTCTTTCACCCAAATCATTTGGGATCGATTTCTATGGCTACTAATGGCTCTGGGAAACCTCTTTCCGGTGGATCGGCAGTAGGGACCAGTTTTGTTTCCTACAAACCATACGGTGGAATCTTAAGAACGGATTCTTATGGTCCCGATGTATTTAGAAATAAATACTCTGGTCAAGAAGAAGATAAAGAGACCGGTTTGTTGTTCTACAAATCCAGATATTATGATCCGGAAATGGGAAGATTCTTACAGGCTGATACAGTGGTAAATGGAGAATCTCATTCTGGAAGCAATCTTTACATGTATGTAGACGGCAATCCGATGAGCTATCGAGATCCAGCAGGTAAGAATGCTTGGATTCATATGTTCAATCAAATTGTAAAGAATGTGGTTCATGCAGCAAATGGAACTATAGCCGCTTCCGGCCGCTCAATAGATCATATATCCAGACAAATCGCATCGAATATCGATGGAGGGGCAAGAGAGATTGGTCGAAACATAGCTCGTCAAGCGCGTGAAATCGGTAGATCTACCGATCATACATCTCGTTTTCTAGGTAAGCAGGCCGACTCGGTTGTCAAAAGCCGTCTCCATGATATTGATCATGGATTTAGAGCAGGTATGCGATATAATGATCATTATTGGAGAAATCGTTTAAAGGGTTACGATGCTCAATTTCGAAGGATAGCAAGTGGAATTGACGGTGCAGTTCGAGAAATTATGACCGGTGGAACTTATTCTCGAAATCACGGAACAAGAATGTGGAGTTTAGATCATAGCATAGTTGGTAAATTTCTTGGACATGTTTGGCAGGATATTTTAGCTTGGGATTGGGTAAAAATAATAGCAGGAGTTGTAATCGTTCTTGTTCTTATCTTCGCTCCAGAGATTTTTGTTTTCGCGATTGCACTTTTGGGAGAAGGAATTGTCGGATCTGCGATTGCGGCTTTGGTCTTTACGGCTGCTAAACTAATAATTGAAGGAATTACAGGTGAAGAAGCCGAAGATGGTCGACCTTATAATACACAATAGCTATTTGATTCGAGTTAAAAACATACTCTGCTTAATTCTTATTTTTCTTTCATTTGGGTGTTTGCAATTCAAGCAAACGCCCGAAAAAAGAATAGAGAATCAATTTTCATTTTCTAAATCAACATCGGGAATAACTTGCTTTGAGTTCGATTCAGAAGAAATAAACGGTAATCCAATTAAACATAATAGTGATCGTTATGAATCAGCAATTGAAAAGAAATACTATTCGTACCGTCAAATAATTGAAGACAAATTTGTCCAAAGAACAGGTTTTCAAAAATGCCAAACTGGAATTCTATCTAATTCTAAAGTTTATATTTCATTTCATTGGAATACGAATCCGGATTGTGCCAGAAAAAAAATGGCAGAAGAATTCAACGGCTGCCAGGTATGGAATTTATTTTCTGGAATAACTTTTGGTATTATTCCTTTTTGGGGTTCCACAACAAGTGAAGTTTCCTTTAAACTTTTCAATTCCAATTCGAAAAGTGTTAAATTTATATATAATTCAAGTGTTTACATTGTCGTTTCAGTTCTTCTCCTTCCAGTTTCCTGGATTAATCTAATTCGATCTGTGCCGGAAGAATCACTCGTTCAAACTGTTGATGATTTCCTAATGGATGCTGGAATAAATCCTAAGTAAGAATATGGTCCGGGAGTGTGATAGATTGAGAACAGTGAATCATTTTATTCAATATCTAACGCTTATATTTCTTCTTTCCACATGTTCTACGGAGCTTGTACAGGAGAGAAAGAAAGAGAATTGTAGTAATTGCGGGAGCTTTACGGTGAAAGTTGGCGCGGAATGGAAAAGATCCATTTGGTTTGTTTTCCGTGGAAACAAAAAAATAAATACATCTAAGGAAGCTCAAGAAATAGACGTCCCTAAAGATAGATATCGTCCAAGCAATTACAATTACATTTTAAACGTATTGATACCGCCTAATGGAACTTATACAATCAGTCTTGAGGAAGGCGATTATACAATGGTTGCTCTGTCATCTCAATCTCAAGATATTTTTACCGATATTCTAACAGGAAAAATGTTAGAATATGGTGAAGACTTAGTTCATATACCGGATACTATCTTTGGATGGAAAGATGATCTAAGTTCCGAGGAAGTAAAAAAATGCTTAGACCTTGCTAAGCTGAGTATCAATAAGGAGTTATCTTATCCGATGTCAATGGGTTGTCCAAGTATTCGGATAAGAAACGGGAAAACCACTTCCGTTCGGTTGAAATTATTACGGGAAACGGAATACACCGGCGCAAAATATTATTTTAGCATATTTTTAGTACATACGCTCCGTTTGTTTTTGGATGCAATTTTACTTGGTCAATTCGGGGTTACGAAGGCAGAAGTTGAATGGGAAATTGAAATTCCCAAATAAGATTTCACAATAATTCAATTCATTCTTCCGGGCATTTTAGAATGTTTAAATATTTAGTATTTTTACTAATCATTGTTTTTTCCAATTGTAGAACCGATACAACGATCCCTATTGGAGAAATCGTTTTGCAAGTATCGATGACAAGTATCGAAAAATAGCAGCGGGGATTGACGGTGCAGTTCGAGAAATTATGACCGGGGGAACCTATTCTCGAAATCACGGAACCAGAATGTGGAGTTTAAATCATAGCGATCTGTTAAAAACGATTCAAAGAAATTGGGAATTTATTTCTCCTTTAATTTCGATTGTATCCGGGATATTTACAATAATTTATGGAATTACATCGGGATTTGCTTTTCTTGCACTTCAGCTTATATTTGGTACTGCAATTGCAATGATGTTTGTGCCTTTATTAATTCTTACAGCAATAGCATCTGCAATGATTGCTATACTTGAACTGTGCAAAGCTTCTGGTTGGATGGGTTGGACAGGTGGCGGAATGTATGGCCCAGGTGCTTAGAGTTCTGTAATATCGAATAGTGAAAAGATAATTGTTAGTAAAATTGATTTTCTGGAGTTAATAATGGATCGAAGAAAAAAAAATAATGAATTTAATTTTCGATTCATATTAATCTACATTTTATTTATTCAATTCTCTACTTGTAGTATTGCACCTGAGCAGACTATTAAAAAACAGCCTATATCGTGTAATGTTTGCGGAATAATACGAATCAAGCTTGCAGCAGGCTTTGCTAAAGATCAGTTGATTATTGTGCACGGAAATCCGGAGGAAGTAACAAAAACGAATCGGAAGTGGATCAAAAATTTCGAGGGAGATAATATTTCATTTCCTGATCTGCGTTATTGGTTGCAAGGGGTTGTCGCACATAACGGAGTAGTTGATTTTGAATTACCAGAAGGAAAATACAACTTACAAATAGCATTTGGGAATGGGAGCTGGAATGAACATACTTTTCAGCCCTTCGAAGATAAGTATGGATCAAATACTTTATTTATACCAAATACTTATTGGGGAGTCGAACCAACATATAATGAAGTATTAGATGGAAAAGAATGTTCAAATGCGTATTCTAAAAATAATCACGATCTAACTCTTTTTCAAAAATGTAAAGCATTGACTTTAAAGAAAAATGAAACTATCGAATTAGAAGTTAGTCTCAATAATATACGTCCATTCCCTCCTGGCAACACGACAATTTATTTGAGACATTTTATGACAGTTTTCTTGGATTATATTCTATTGGGTCCAACGGATCCAATTACAGCTGACGTTCATTGGAAAATCAAAAGAACTCAAAACTGATATTTTAATGCAGCGAATGTAGAGAAAACGAACAAGCTTAGACAAAATTAAATCTTTAATCTATGCCCAATAAGATTACTACAGTTCCGCTTGAAAATACTGATTTACCCACTCCAGGTAAACGTCTTCGATATACGATTAAGAATATTTTAACCATGAATGATGCAGACTTTGCAATGTCCATCGGCAAGTCTCAAAACTATATCAGTTATATTAGCAATGATAAGCGTCCTCTGTTGGATAAGCTTGCGGCGGAAATTGAATTCGTTCATCATATTTCTGGTCTCTGGTTAATGAAAGGAACTGGAACTCCTGAAGTAAACAGGCCACTTGAAGAAAATTCTGAAACCGTTAAAAAGATAAAGAAGCGCGATTTTCTTTGGAGCAAGATCGTCACTGATCGAGCAGAAGAGACGATGATTTCTTTGTTTGAAAATGTTCCTATGGAAAAGAGAACTCTCATTTATCAAATGATTCGAGCTGTGTCCGATCAGAATGCTTAATGTTTTATATATGAATTTTTTCAAAGATAAATTATTTTTGAAAATAGACGACTTTCTTAAAAATCTAGTTAGTCGCAATAGAAAACAAATTATATGAATCTCAGTGAATTGATTAAAGATAAAATAGAGGCCATACAAAAAATTCGCTCATTGCGAGATTTGTATTTTATTTCAGATCATATTGAAAGAGCTCAAATTTTGTTGATTCAGGGCCGCAACGATGGAGACTCTGAAAAATTTACGGAGAGCATTCTTAGAAATAACTTAGCGTTCGAGGCAATTTTGCGAGAGGCATATCTGCTTTATAAAGGCGAATCCTCGGGGAAAATGCCTCTTGCTCAAATCGAGGATTATTTTCTCAAAAATCCGATTCTTTCGAATAAAATTATGAACGAATTGAAGCGCTATCGAGAGCAATGGCGTAATGAAAGTACGCACGCATACTCTGCTAAATATGATGAGCACGATGCATTCTTTTCAGTTATTTCGTTGCTCGGTTTTGCTCATATATTCCTTTCGGAGATGCTGAGGAAATTGGCGTATGATATTGAAAAACAAGAATACTTATATGATAAGGAGCTTGAACAAAAAATAAAGGAGCAGTCGCTATTCGAAGCCATTATCCACTCTCTCATAAAATGGACTTCCAATATATCTAATCAGCAATTTCTAAATTTATCGGAAGCTGAATTAATTGGAAGAATCGAAGCGTTTTTGCATTCTTCAATTCCAAGGGTTTCATTTTTTGATGAAAAAAGACCTCTTGCGGATAATCTCCATTTCGATCTAGTCGCTTATAGGGGATCAGAAATAGTCGTCTTAGAGATTAAGCAAGGCCATTATGTAAATATATATGACAGAGCAATTATTCAATTAGATCGTATGTTAGAATTTGTCGATGGGGCTTCCGGTATTTGTTTCATATATAACCATAAATTTAAAGACGATTATGCATATGATACAGTTAGTAGAAAATATAAGCGCGGTTCGTCTGAAATTGCAATTTTGCATCCTAGTTCTATGGATCCTGGCTAAGGTTTTCTACTGCGACTAACTGAGGCTTCTCACTGCGCATCGAGATCGCTCCGCGACTCTCGCTTAGCCTTCGGCACATTGCTTTGTTGCTTCGGCTTGCAAGACGCTCACTAAGGTTCGCTCAAGCCTCGCACCAACTCCTCGCGCACAAGCGCTTCGGAGACGCAACGTCGAGAAGCCTATTTCGTTAGGCGAAATAAGTTAAAATTTACACATGATGGAAGCAATTTTTAACTCAGTTTTTCCAATTATTATTGAAAGAGATAAAAAACCTGAACAAATTGCATCAGGCGTTTTACTTGAAATTAAGAATCATTTATTTCTATTAACCTCTGCGCATGTATTTGACGATATTCAGAAATTTCCCTTATTAATACCGACAAATTCAGGCTTCACTAAGACAAATTTTTCTGCGGCCTGTTTGCCAAATACAGATGAGAATAGAGTAGGTGATAAAATTGATTTAGCCTATATAAAGCTAAACTTTGATTTAAAGAAAAATTTTTCTCAAGGAATATCACCTTTAACCCTAAATAACGTAGATACGACCGATTATAAAGAAAAGGATGATATCTATACTTTTTCCGGCTTTCCTTATAGAAAAACAAAATATAAAGAAAATACAATACAAAGTGAACTTTATTCTTTTACGGGTGGACTAGCTCCTAAAGAAACTTACGATAATCTAAATTACTCACCAAATACAAATATACTAATTGATTTTAACCGCAAAAAGACAATAAATATATTGGGCGATATTTCAACAGCACCTATGCCACATGGAATAAGTGGAGGAGGTATATTTTCCTACTCAAAAGATATATCTAGATTAGTTACTGGAAACAATATTTATAGACTTGTTGGCATCGGTCACAGTTACCATGAAGCCCAAAAAATATTAGCCGGAACTTCTATTAATTTATACTTAGAAATCATTTATAGAAATAACCCTACCTTGATAAACAATTTAGATGAAATTCAAGGATGGACACCTCTTTTTAACTGTGTAACCTATTATAAAAAAGATGAATGGGAAATAATTAAAAACACATTAGAAGATGCAGATAAACTTCATTCTACTTGGGAAGAATGGCGAATTGCAACGGAAAACTATATCGAACATCTCAACTCCGAAAAGATACAATGTAGACGAATGATCTTTAATATAAATAGCTTTAAAGAATATTGCGAAAAAAACAAACTCCCTTTAATCGGTCGGAGTAGAATCAGCTACTCGTCTGATCTGTTCGCCAAAGAAATTTTAGAGAAAAAAATAACATTTATCGTAGAAAACTAACTTACTTCGCCTAACTGCGGAAGATAGCCCATTAATGGCAAGGATTCATAAACCAAAAAGAATGCCGCTCATTCTTCCAAAGGAATCTGAAATAGGTTGGATTGATCCGAAAATGAAAAATGTATCTAATATTGATCTTTTCCTTAAGATTTATCCAGATAAGACGATGGACACCTGCACCATCAAAAAATTTAAACCACATGATACATATAACCCGGACATAAGTGTAAAATATACTTACCCCATGCTTGATCAACAAATGCTGTTTTGAGATTATCATTGGTCTAAGCCTCAAGATTTCAGAATAGTTAGATAAAGCAAAATTTTTAACTCCTACGAATTAAGAAAAATATTTTTTATATAAATGTTTAGAATCACTGGCGATTCTATTTAAAACTGATTAATGGTTGAAATAATATTCATTAAAGGAGATTTATAGTATTTCAGTGAAATGGAAATAGAATCAAAGAAATGAAAGATAAAAAGAAGAATAAATCAGACTTAAATAACGAGAATCGCATAAAGAATGTAGCGGATAAAATTGTAGATCAAATACGGCACCCAGCTACACTATTTAGTAATCAAGTTTCCGCCCCTGTTGCAAATTGGGACAAAATGTTCACAGATTCGATCTTGTCGGATGCTGCAATGAAAACTATGGAGGAAGTATCAAAAATCAATTCTCTCCATAATTATCAAATGGCACTCAAATTGCCGCCTGTAAAGCCAATTTATCTATATGATCAAATAGAAGAAACTAAGCCAGAGCAAAATCTTACGAGCAATGAAGAGTTAGAACATAGAAATATTCATCTATTAGAAGAGCTTAAAAAAGCAGAAATAAGCAATGCGGAAAAAGATAAAATAATTCAAGAACTCGAATATAACTATAACAAAATCACAGCACATAATGAAGTCATTCATATCTCCAGTCGAATACATGATGCCGCTGGTGATATGCTATTAGAGGATAAAGGGTTTAGAAAAGAATATTTTGGAAAAAATAATTTTGATGCTGTGGTATTCTCATTAGATATTAGAAGATCTACGGACCTGATGTTAGATGCTCGTACTCCTGAAATGTATTCTAAATTTATTTCAAAACTTACTAATACTTTGAAGCAGTGTGTTTTAGAAAATTACGGAGTCTTTGATAAATTTACAGGTGATGGAATTCTTGCATTTTTTTCAAAAAAATATACCGGGGAACAGGCTATATTGTATGCACTTAGGGCATCAATTGAAGCACATAGAATATTTCGTGATTTAATATTAGAGAATAGGAATTCTTTTAATATTCTGTTGGATGAAATAGGTCTGGGGATTGGTATCGATTTCGGATCTGTATATGGGTATGAAACAAATTCAGATTTCTCAATAGTCGGGAGTCCGGTAGTTTATGCTTGTAGATTCTCAGGAACTCTGGCGGGTTCTACATTATTAAATATAGGAGCCATTGAAGAGTTGAAGCAGATTATTCCTGAAGATTGTTTAAGTTTAACGGAAACCAAATTGCCTATCAAAAATAAAGGCACCGCAACCGGGTACTTTGTGAATTTAGACTGGAATCGAATAGAATTAAATCACCCAGCATGGTTAAAGAATGAGTAATCGTTTATAGCGTAATAAATAAAGGTAATTATAAATACGAATTTCATACGAATCCAAAAGAAAGAATTAATCTTGAGTTCATATATAGCACTATTTTAAATAAAATAATGGAAGGGCGAAGTTTAATACAGGTACCGGAAAATTTAAAAAGAAGAATTCTCAGAGTTTTTGAATGCTCAGACGAATTGTATGATAGAATTAAATATCTTTTTTGAATGGCTATACAGCTTCTTTAATAAGGAAAACAGACAAGTTTATTGGCCCACTCCGAAATAATCCTGAATTTGATATTTTTGAAATAGCAGTTTTCTATACAGAGAATCGAAAAAACAATGAAGGAATATTATTTGCTACGGACAAAGACGGCTATCTTCCAGCGGTCGCTGTTTACGATGAAGATGTTGTAATTGAAGTTTTAGAAAAAATTTCTAATACCCTCCCGCGCTCACGTAAATCAATCGATGAGTTGTATTTAAAGGGGAGTGATAGCTTCGCCATTGTCATGATTTCGGAAATTTTGCAAAGATAGAATGATATATCATTCACTTCCGATAGTGGTAATTAAGTCTCTTCGAGACTTGTAATTATATTTGCTTGTCAAGATAGCTATATAAATTAACGAGAATATGATGAATGTAGGATATTACCTAGGAGCAGGCATAAGTATAGAGGGCATTCCCGCTGCAAATGACATGCCATTTAGAATGGTTTTTTTAGCAACTGAATTGCAAAAGCTTAAATTATTCGATGATAGCGAAGTTCTCGAAGGTAACTATGGAAATTACGAAGGAAAATCATATAATGAAATTCTTAAAATAATGACTGACGAATGGTTAGAAATTGGAGAAAAGTCAAAAAGATTGACGATTGATACATTAGCAAATGAAAATTTAAGAGAGCCTTTATACTTTAATAAAATAAAAAGAGTTCTGTCGACTTATTTCATGATTGAACAAAAGAAAGAATTCCCATTCGAATCAACTAAATATGCAGAAAAAATTGATAGTCGAATCAGAAAATTTATTTCCGAATCTGCAAAAGGTAGAACTGCAGGTAACTTTACTCTCTTAAATGATCCGATAATTTTCACCTGGAATTATGATTTTCAATTTGAATTAGCTTTAGCGAATTATTTAAAACTGCCTAAGGAATACGATGATTGGATTGATGAATCTCAGTTAGCATTGAATATTAATCCAAAAATTAAAGATTATCGTGAATCAGAACGGGCCGTACAACATGCTTTATATAAAATGAACGGTACCGCAGGAATATACAAGTCTTCAAGAATTGGTTTTGATAGTGACTTTTTTATTCCTAGACTCTATTTTTATGGTGATTTCAACTTATATCTAAGAGAGATATTGAGAGTCTTTAGCATTAAAAAATTGAATCTTGATACAGACTATACTGAAATTAATTTTGCATTTGATGGAAATAGATTAATTAATAACAAAAAATTGAAAATTAAAGAAAACGCATCAAAAATTGAAAGATTATATGTCATGGGGTATTCGTTTCCAATAGTAAATAAATCCGTAGATGAGGAAATATTTTCAATGATGACTTCTATAAAAGAAATACACATCTACGATATTCCGAAGCAAGAGGTTCTTTTGCGTGAACGCGCTCGATTACGATCGAATATTTCTGCGGGTAGTATTAGTTATTTCAGTAATTTGGAAAATATTCCAGTCTATGGATGAATACCAGTTTGTACTTTATGATATAATCGTGTGATTGCTATTTTAGATTCTTGAAAAAGGCGCGTTAAAAGAAGTATTTATTACAATCGACAGAAAATGTTTCGCGATATTAAAAAGACAATATTCTCAGATTGTAGTTTGAAGTTAAAGAAATGAGTAAAAAATTATTCTATCAATTTACTAAAGAATTCGGAATTCAATTTATAATTTCAATAGTTTATGCGTATTTCAATACAGACACACTTAGCTCTTTTGAAGTTTCAGACTTGGCGAAATATTTCAGTCAATATATCACATATTTTAGCGCCAGCTTTTTCTTTATATCATGGATTACTGGTAATATAGTAAGAATTAACAGAACTATTAAGACAGAATCGAAATTATCAGATATAGAAAAATTAATTTCTAAAACAGTCGATGAAAGAATTCAGTCATTATTTGGATTTATGACCGGAAAGGATAGTTTTTGTTATATTGATATTTTCGGAAGCGATCCTTATGAAGGTGGACAGTTTATACCAATATTAATACATCACGGAGAAAATCCTGTTTTTAATGTAAATATTGAATTAGAAGATAAAATCTTAAATCGTTACAAAACTAAAAATTATAATGAACTAAACAAAAATGATTCTATGATAATAAACGAATTTATAACTTCAAATCATTCAGAAGCTAATCCTATTAGATGGAACGTAATTATTAAATCTAGGGGTGGAAAATTTCGTGAAGAAATATTGGTAGATTTCGTAAATAACCGTTGGAAAAAAAGATATAAACTATATCTAATGGAAGATGGAAAATCCGAAAAACTTATATTGGAAAATTATAATTAATTATACATAGTAATTTGGACAATTTAATGCTTTTAAGAGATCTTGAAGAACAAATATTCAAAATTAAAAATCCAATATTAGTGGATTATATGAAGGAAGCTTTGAATTGTTATAATTCAAAATCGTTTAGAGCTACGATCATTGTTTCATCCATTGCATTATTTGAGGATATATTTATAAAACTCGGATATCTTGCTAATATTAATCACCCAGCTAAAGTATTGCTCGAGGAGGTAAAAAAACGAAGAGAAGACCAAAATATATATGAAGTATATATGCTAGATCAGCTTAAATCGTTGAAAATATTATCTGAACTAGATTACTCTATGTTAGAAATTGTTCGTAATTTGCGTAATAAATCCGCGCATCCTTCCGGGCATAATCCTAGCCCAGAAGAGGCAAGATATATATTTAATTTGATTATCGATAACGTATTGTCAAAAGAATCTTTAACTACAAAAGAATCTTCTGATTTTTTATTGAGTAGACTTGGGAGTGTAATATTCTTCCCGGACTCGGGGAGAGAGTTAAATAAGAAAGTGGTTGTACATGAAATCTCAACTATACATCCTGAAGCATATGATTATTTGTTAAGTAAGTTATTTGATCGATATCTAAGTATAACTGGAACTGAAAAAGATAATATTCTAAGATTTCTTACTGGAATGCTTGATCTCGGCGATGAGCCAATCACATCTAAGATGGCTAATCAAATTGAACGAAATTTAGAAAAGCCGAATGCTATTGAGCTTATACTTTCATTAGTAACTATTGATGCGAATATTCTTACAAAACTGAAAAAAACATTATCTCGCGATAGACTCAAAGTAATATTTAAAGGATCGTTTTCAAATTTTCATTTAACTTCGCAAATATCGCTGTCCCATCCTGCAAATATTATGAAATCTATTATGAAAACGTTGAATTCAGAAGAAATCATAACTGAATACTGGGACTTAATTTTGGTATATGCAGAATTGAATTCATATGACAATAGTTTGATTGAATACTCATTAATGAATAATGATTTGAAAATTATTTTGAAAAATAAATATATGAAATCGGCAGGTTCATCATTTTATGAAACTTCAAACATGTTTTGTTTAAGCTTAGAGCGAAATGAAGAATTGATATTAAGTCTATTTACAAATGATGAAATTGTTGAGTTGTTTATCAGAATACTTAGCGCATCATATAAAGGTGCTTGGGAGGCACAAAGAATTATTGGGAATAAATTAAATACTCTAACTAGACTTAAGCGAGTTGTATTAGAATATGAAAGTAATACGCAGCGCGAGAAGTTGCAAATAATATTGGATACTCATTACAGTGGTAATCTAAAAGCAGATAAATTGCGATCCTTGATTGAGTAGATATTTTTGTTCATTCATCAGCTTGAAAGATCGAGAGTTGCGCTATTTCCTGATTTGTTGGCTATGCTAAGTCTGTGAAAAATCAAAATTAAGGACGGATAATCTTTATCACATTTTGATAAGCGACAGAAGATGCATTATCGGAAAGGGTGATTCGTTCCTGTTCAAAATTCGAAGAAGAATGCTCCACTACACATATAGGGCCAATTAGACAATGAAAAACATTAATAAACTGACAATTTGTATTTCGACAGTTGTGTTCGGGCTTTTGTTAATTCCAAGCTTTTTAGCCGCTTGGGGGGAAGAAGAAGGAACGTTAGGAACAAGTTTTATTTGGATGACTTTTGCAAAATTATTCTATGTTCTTCGCTTCCCGACGCATAATATACTTTGGGTATTAAAAACGAATGGTGATGCAATATTGTTTTTTGGAGGACTTATAATTAACTGTATATTTTATGGACTCCTTACGGAAAGGCTTATTTATTACATTAACCGATTTCGAAAATAATGGAGAAACAAGTGATCAGAATTGTTACATTATGGTGATGTTATTTGCGTATTGAATATTATTCATAAGTTCTCTATAAGTTTGAGTTATTTGGAATGACATGATTGAATCTTTCTTAGGTATAACGGAAGAGTCTTCTAATGGTTTAAAATATTTGGGATCGTCATAAAGATAGTTCTTCATCAGTAATTTTGGGAATCTTCTTTGCAATATCTGGGGTAGTGTCATGAATACTGTGTAAATAACTTTCTTTAAAACGAATCTAATTTCAATCGATCTCCGAAAATAATTGAAAACTGATTCATTGCTTTTCCCCAATCTTGAATCGGCATGGTCCATTTTTTAGACATATTATTCAACGCTAAATAGAGAAGCTTGACTGCCGCCTCATCGGTAGGAAAGGATCCCCGATTCTTGATAATTTTTCTTAGACCCATATTCATAGATTCGATAGCGTTTGTAGTGTATATCGCCTTACGAATATTAGGTGGGTAAGCCAAAAAAGGAATCACCGATTCCCAATTACTTCTCCAGGACTTGCTGATCATCGGATACTGACTGTCCCACTTGGCAGAAAAATCATCAAGGCTTTTCTTTGCGATCTCTTCCGATGGAGATTTGTAGATGGCCTTTAGGTCGATTACCAACTCTTTCTTCTGTTTGTAAGAAACCCATTTCAAAGAATTCCTCACCATATGAACAATACAAAGCTGAACTTGTGCATTAGGAAAGACTGATATGATCGTATCCGGAAATCCTTTTAGTCCGTCGACACAAGCGATTAAAATATCTTCGACTCCTCGATTCTTTAAATCGGTTAAAATCTGAAGCCAGAACTTTGCTCCTTCGGTTCTTTCTACCCAGATCCCAAGAATCTCCTTTGTGCCCTGTAGATTGATTCCTAAAGCCAAATAAAAGGCTTTGTTCACGACGTGATTGCCATCTCTTACCTTCACGATCAGCGCATCCATAATGAGAATCGGATACACTTTGTCCAAGGGGCGGTTCTGCCACTCGATCACCGTTTCCATTACGGAATCCGTTACTTGAGAAATTAGATCCGCTGAGACTTCGACTTGGTAGATTTCTTTGAGATGTCCGGAAATTTCTCGAGTTGTCATTCCACGAGAATACATCGAGATGATCTTTTCATCGAATCCCGTAAAGCGTGTCTGTCCTTTCTGAATGATCTGAGGTTCGAAACTTCCGTTCCTATCTCGAGGAACTTCCAAATCGATAGAGCCAAAGTCTCCTTTGAGCTTTTTGCTACTTTTTCCATTTCGAGAATTGCCTGAGTTATTGCCAGTCGAGGCGTTCTTCTCATATCCAAGGTGATGTGTCATCTCTCCTTCCATCGCTCGTTCAACAAGCGATTTGGTGAGTTGTTTTAAAAGTCCTTCGTTTCCGATCAGCTCTTCCGGGGTCTTACCTTTGATTAACTCATCGAGAAGTTCTTCAGCTCGATTCTTTGGTTTGCTCATATTGCTTTATCCTTGTTACTTTTTGGTTAGTCACAAGTCATTTACACAATGTAGCTGACACCTTCATATCTGGGCATACATCCTTTCTGATTGGGACGAGATTCTAAATTTATTTAATATAATTCCTGCTACTTGAATTTTCGAAAACTTACCCACTTAATTGAAAATCAGTCGTTCTTTCAAAATTTCCGATTAAAGTATGTGACGCTTGCTCCCAAACGGGATTCCGATTCCCGAAAAGGTAATCACATTTGACTGTAATGAACCAGTTCCACTGAAAATCATATTTCGCTTGAATTGTTCTGTCCAACCGTCTCATAGATGCACAGGCTTGACCCATACAATAAACCCAATCATGAACTCCAGTTTCTTCATTTGGTCTATTGAAAGTTCCTTTGAACCGGTTTAACTTACTGGATTGCCGATTGAATGTTTCTCTAAAATTTGGTTTATAATAAAGCTCATTTTTTAGTTTATTTGTATCTCGATTGATTCTATCAATGATCACTTGGAAACGAATTTCTTTCCTATTTTTAAAAGCAAATGTATTGATTCTACCAGAGATGTTCGTGGCAAAGAAATTCCATGTCGATTCTCGACTCGATTTATGCTTCTCCTGATATTGTGTTAAATAAGAATCGATACGTTTCCAACAGGTAATAAAACATCGATTCCAAGTTGGAAATGGTGTTACCTTTGAAGTCTGAACTAATTTGAGTTCAAGCCGATCGTATTTTAGATTAAAATTAGAACATTGGTTACTTGCTCCGAGAAGGGGATACTTTCTTTTTAGCTGCTTCAATCGGAACGATTTTGAATCCATATTTTTCTCCTTTGAGATTGATAATATCGACTGCGAGTTGAAATATTTCCTCCTCCTTATGATATCGCTTTAACCTCGCTAAAGGCTCGACCACAAGACAGATATTATTCTTAGTATGTTCACCGCCAAATCGAATAGGATGAATATGTTCCGCCAAAGTATTGTCTGGAGTTAGGATTCTTCCGGAAAGGAAACATTTTTCACCTTGGTTATCCAATAACTCGTAAAAGTCTTTTGAATTGAATTTATACTTTTTTGTCATTTGTGACTCTCCCGTTTTTTTCAAACTTGATTTCATATTTTTGATTCCTTGATTTTGAGTAGAGAATATAGAGTAGGTCTTTTCGATTGGGAATTACTTGAAAATCGATTCTGAATTGGTTGATTTGTGGGTTATAGATTCTTCTTCTAAGGATGAACCGGTATTTGATCCACTTTCTAAGAATTTTCAGCAACGTTGATTTTGATAGTTTTAGTTCTTTGCAAAGCTCTTGAACAGTATAATGGGAAGTTGTTGTTCCTGAATTGATATGATTCCAGATTTTGAACGCAATTCTTTGATGTTTGAGTTCTCTATTCTTAGCTTGATGAGAGATTGTTTTGTTTTCCCAGAAAGAATTGTATTTCCTGAGTTCTTTTGCTAAACCCTTTGGACTTTTTGAGATTGTATCAGTGTTGTTAAGAAGCGATTTGTTCAACAGCTCCGATTTAGTAAGGGAGCTTTTATTTTGTTCAGAAGCAAATAGTTTGCTTTTTATTTGGTCGCTTAACCAATTTTTCGAGGTAGTTTCTTTTTTTTGATGAGCATATCCCTTCCCACTCTTCCTCACCACGGCAGAGTAGTGGACTCCATCAGAATTCCTAATATCTTCCCCTGTTTCACTACTCCCCAGAGCTTCCAAGCCAATCACATTTGCATTCTTTAGAAAACTAAACTCATCCAGATACAACTGACTGAACTCAGGACGAATGTATCCATATGCAGAGAAAGCTGCTTTGACTAAGCGATGATTTCCTTCCGCTACCTGATTGTGAACTCCATCCTTGCACCATCTGTTCTTCGCTAACCTGTAACGATTGTCTTTTGACTTCGCACTGTGATTTACGGAGCGATGGTTCTTGTAAACTCCAAAGAGCCATGGATATCCTTCATCAGTGAAAAGCGGAGTGGAGAATGGTAATTGCTTTACTAACAGTGGGCCGATTGTATCAGCCTTTGTATTGGAAACAGATGTAAAGAAAGCTGGTCCGTTCTTAATCGCTATTGAATGAAAAAGTGTTCCAACTTGTTTCCCTCCTAACTTCTCTGAGAGATATATAGAAGCAGTGAGACCTGTCTTTCTGTAACGAGCTCTTCCTTTGTTCGCTCTCTGACTCGCACTGTAGAGAACGGCAGAATCAGCACATACATAGGGTTTCCTTGCCATTTTACGAGTGAGAGCTGAATCGGAGTTAGGATCTAACTTAAAGTCCTTGAACTGAGTTTCTAAAACTTTAAAGGTGAGGTCTTTGTAGATCGGTAAGAGATCAGAGCAAAGTAACTGAAACCTTCTCTTTAACAATGATGCAGCCTTGTAACTAATCTTCAGCTTTCTCGATATCTCAGATGATGTAAGGACTTTCGGATATTGGATCAGTGATTCATAGAAAACGAATCCGAACATCCACAACGGAAGTTTAAAATGATTTAAGGGAGTATAACTGAGTCTGGAGCACTGATATCTGCAGATTTCACATCGAATGACATCTGGTCTGGTAGAGATTTCTTTTGTTAAGATCTGGTTCTCGCAGTGAGGGCAATATTTTGGATAGAATTCATTTAAGATCTTTTTAGTAATTTTAGTATAGAAAGGGATGTTGAAGGGTGAATTGTTTTTTTCAAACAGTCTAATTAGGGAGGGTGTTTGCTCTATTTTCGGGGTAAATTCAGCTCCGCTATTTTTAGGTTTATTCTTCCTTTTTTTCAGGTCTCGATCTATTATAAATCCATTATGAAATTGTGTTTGGTGAGGATTGGTGCGAGGAGATATTTTGTAATCTCTTCCCACTTTTCCTCACCACTGCAGAGTAGTGAACTCCCTCAAATCTCTTAGAATCTTCCCCGGATTCACTACTCCCCAGAGCATCCAAGCCAATCACATTTGCATTCTTTATAAAACTAAACTCATCCAGATATAACTGACTGAACTCAGGACGAATGTATCCGTAAGCTGAGAAAGCTGTCTTAACTAAACGATGATTTCCTACCGCTACCTGATTGTGAACTCCATCCTTGCACCATCTGTTCTTCGCTAACCTGTATCGATTGTCTTTAGACTTTGCACTGTGATTCACTGATCGATGGTTCTTGTAGACTCCAAAGAGCCATGGATATCCTTCATTAGTGAATAGCGGAGTGGAGAATGGTAACTGCTTTACGAGTAAAGGACCGATTGTATCAGCCTTCGTATTGGAAACAGATGTAAAGAATGCAGGTCCATTCTTAATCGCGATTGAATGGAATAACGTACCAACCTGCTTGCCTCCCAATTTCTCTGAGAGATAGATGGAAGCAGTGAAACCTGTTTTTCTGTAACGAGCTCTTCCTTTGTTCGCTCTCTGACTCGCACTGTAGAGAACGGCAGAATCAGCGCATACATAGGGTTTCCTTGCCATTTTACGTGTGAGAGCTGAATCGGAGTTAGGATCTAACCTGAAGTCCTTGAACTGAATTTCTAAGATTTTAAAGGTGAGTTCATTGTAGATCGGTAATAGATCAGAGCAAAGTAATTGATCTTCTCTTTAACAGAGATGCGGCCTTGTAGCTAATTCTAAGCTTCCTTGAGATCTCAGTGGAGGTAAGGACTTTAGGATATTGGATCAGTGATTCATAGAAAACGAATCCGAACATCCATAGAAGGAGTTTAAAATGATTTAAGGGAGTATAACTGAGTCTGGAGCACTGATACCTACAGATTTCGCAGCGAATGACATCGGGTCTTGTAGTGCTTTCCTTAGTTAAGAGTTGGTTCTCACAGTTTGGGCAGTGCTTTGGATAGAATTCATTTAAAATCTTTTTAGTAATTTTAGTATAGAAAGGGATGTTGAAGGGTGAGTTATCTTCTGAGGTAGAGTAGTGAGTGTGGGAATTCTTAGAGAAATTTTGAGTTCGTCTACTCCACTTCTGAAGGGAGTGAGAGGTGTTGGAAGTTGAGGGGAAGGAAGTGAGAAAAGGCAGTTGGTGAGGAATGGAGCGAGGAGATATGCCTAAGGCCGACCAAAACACGTTAGTCCCTGTGGTTTCTACGGGGAGGGTGGAAATTTGGGAGTTTGGAGCAAGTTTTTGATTCAAGGTAAGGGTCACAGTTGGTTCCAAGAAGGTTCTTTTGTATACACAGATGGAGGCAAATGTCAAGCGGAAATTTGCTAAAGTGCGGGGTATATTATAAAGCCATGGTGAAGCCTAAAGAAAAGGCACATTTAAAAAAATCTTTGCCTGAAAATGGATGAATAAGGTATAAGTTTAGTTAGACGGCAACTTACAGAAATATTGGAGAAATAATGGTAGTGTCATGAATACTGTGTAAATAACTTTCTTTAAAACGAATCTAATTTCAATCGATCTCCGAAAATAATTGAAAACTGATTCATTGCTTTTCCCCAATCTTGAATCGGCATGGTCCATTTTTTAGACATATTATTCAACGCTAAATAGAGAAGCTTGACTGCCGCCTCATCGGTAGGAAAGGATCCCCGATTCTTGATTATTTTTCTTAGACCCATATTCATAGATTCGATAGCGTTTGTAGTGTATATCGCCTTACGAATATTAGGTGGGTAAGCCAAAAAAGGAATCACCGATTCCCAATTACTTCTCCAGGACTTGCTGATCATCGGATACTGACTGTCCCACTTGGCAGAAAAATCATCAAGGCTTTTCTTTGCGATCTCTTCCGATGGAGATTTGTAGATGGCCTTTAGGTCGATTACCAACTCTTTCTTCTGTTTGTAAGAAACCCATTTCAAAGAATTCCTCACCATATGAACGATACAAAGCTGAACTTGTGCATTAGGAAAGACTGATATGATCGTATCCGGAAATCCTTTTAGTCCGTCGACACAAGCGATTAAATGTAATAGCCAAAATAAGATCTGACACTCCGTGTTCCTGTTGATTACGAAAATTGTAAGTTGTCGAGATACTTATTCTTAGCTAATTCCTTCGTGTCAAGAAAAGTCTGGAATGGGGTTTTACCAAAACAATACTTGCCTTGATGTGTTCTTTCGTTATTATACGAATCGATCCACTGATCCAAATCTTTTTGCAAATCTTCAATCGAGCTGTATACCTTTTTCCTGAAAGCAATGGCATAAAATTCGTCTTGAATGGTTCGGTGAAATCTTTCACAAATTCCATTAGATTGAGGATGCCTTGCTTTTGTTTTTGAATGGTCTATATCTTCCAAAGCAAGGAACAACTGAAATTCATGGTGTTCTCTATTTCCGCAATACTCGGTCCCTCTATCCGTTAAAATTCTCAACAAGCGAAGGCCTTCTTCTTCGAACCAAGGAATCACTTTGTCGTTTAACATATCGGCTGCTACTAAAGCATTTTTTCTATCGTAAAGTTTTGCCATCGCCACTTTAGAATAGGAATCGATAAAGGTCTGTTGGTAAATCCTTCCTACGCCTTTGATTGTGCCCACGTAATACGTATCTTGACATCCTAAGTATCCTGGGTGTTCTGTTTCTATCTCACCTTCAACTTGCTTTTCTAATTTTCTTCTTTCTAATGCCTGCACTTGTGATTCGGTTAATACGGGAGAATTCCCTTGAGCCATGAACGCCTCTAAAGCCTTCAGTCTTTTTTGAAAGGTCTCCAGATCGTGACGAACCCATACACTACGAACGGTCGCAGGTGCTACTATGATTCCTTGTTTTTTCAATTCATTCGATGCTCTCTGTTGACCGTAAGCAGGAAAGTCGATCGCCATTTTTTTTACCGCTTCTTCTTTTTCAGGTTCGATACGATTTTTAGGATTCGGTTTACGTCTACTCAGATCCTGGAGAGCGAGTTCGCCTCCTTTCTCATATAACTCTTGAAAACGATAGAAACTATCCCGTGAATAGCCCATAACGTTACACGCCTTTGAGACGTTCCCTAAGGTCTCTGCTAACTTCAAAAGACCTACCTTGTTCTTGATTATTTTTTGTACCGTTGTCATCTTTTTTCTCCTTATTTATTTTAAGGAGTGTAAGATCAACTCTTAACTATTACACTTGATCGGTGTTTCTTTGAGATCCAACTCAATGACCGCGCCTTTGATCGGCCGATAACTAAGCGGATAAAAAAAATATTTCCCAAAAGGTTAAGGCCGTATAAATGGGGTCGTTTTTTTAGCTTCTACCTTTTTGATATTTGCAGTTTTTAATTCGAGACTTTTGTAATATTTTTACATCGTATTTGATCAACTGATAGATCGAATACTCGAAGTCTTCGCAGATTGTATTCCGAAAAGAATCTCAAACACCCTCCACTTTACTAAAAATTCGTCTATAGAATCATTTTACATCCTATCAAGCGTAAAGTTTGTCATCGGTAACGTTAGGATGTCATTGTAACGTCTGTCCTGCTCTCGTATTGGGAAAGACCCATCGATATAACGAGCTCCGAGACCGACGGAATGTAGAAAGTCATCGGATCAGATCCGATCTTTTTTTATTGGAAATGGACTTTATCTCTATTGGGCACCCGAATCGGGATATTTTCTATTGATTAAATTTCATAGTTTATTTATACAATTCAAATAAGCGAAAGCGTGTAGCTTCGAAATTCTTTTGTATCAAAAGAAAATCAAAAATACAAGATCGGTGTTCGAATCAGATTCGAAACGTTTTATTTTGATTTCTTGAATTTGCTAAATTTATAAAATGCTTTTTTACCGGGTACCGAGTTCGATTATGGTTTTGTTTCAGAATTTATTTTTATTTGATAAGTCGTCTCAATTTTTACTTAGTTTCTACGATCCCTCCCGAATCATCCTATCTATACTCGTTTCCATTTTCTCTTCTTACATTGTTTTGAGTATGGTCGGACAGTCCATGCTGGATTCGTTTCATCCAAGCAGTAGAATTTTAATTCTTTTTGCCGCCAGTCTTGTTTTGGGATGCAGTGTTTGGTCCATACATTTTATCGGAGTGCTTTCCTTTCAATTGTGTACGACGGTATCTTATGATAAAACTCTTACGGTTGCGTCTATCTTTCCGAACTTGATTGCGTCGATGATCGCTCTTGCCTACGTAAGTCGACCAAAGATCAAACTGAGCGAATGGATCATCGGAGGAATTTTGGTCGGTTCCGGGATCGGAACAATGTATGATACCGGGAGGCCGCGATGAGAACGGATGCCGTATTGCGATACGATCCGTTTTTACGAACTAAAAATAAAATTGTATTCTAAAAAAATCAAAATCCACTTTTTACAACAATGAATCGAGAAACAAAAATAAAACATTTAATGGAAGCTCAGCAAAAGGCGAAAAAACTTTTTGAAGAGATCGAAAACCGCGGCCTCATCACCGCGGGTAAATCTGAAAACGAAGTCAGTGCGAGAATATTTGATTTAGCAAAATCATTGTTTGGAATCGATAAATACTGGCATAAAAAGATCGTGAGGGCGGGGGAGAATACGATTCTTCCCTATGATTTTAATCCTCCCGATCGTATCGTTCAAAACGACGATATTGTCTGGGTGGATTTTGGTCCGATCTTTGAAGAATGGGAAGCGGATTTTGGCAGAACGTATGTGATCGGGAATGATCCGAATAAGTTGCGAATCAAGAACGATGTTCAAAACGTATGGCATCAATGCAAAAATATGTATGTTGAAAATCAGAGTATCTCCGGGGCCGAGTTTTATGCATATGCCTGTGCTTCCGCTCAAAATTTGGGATGGGCCTTTGGAAGCGAGATCGCAGGACATCTCATCGATCAATTTTCGCATCATAAAATTCATTCACGAGATCAAATCAACTATATTTGCGCCGAAAATCCATCCGATTTAAAAACGAATCTTGAACCTGGAAAGGAACGCATTTGGATTCTTGAAATTCATTTAGTCGATCCGCAGAAACAATTTGGAGCTTTTTACGAGGAATTGCTGATCTAATTTTGCGAATTGGTCGTCGTCTTGAGATCAAGAGAGCGGTTTACATTTGGATGCAAATCGAAATGGGGAATTATAATTCGCTTTTAAAAAAACGAACATTTGTTTTTTCAAGTATGGATTTTGAAAGAATTTGAGTCGATCCGACATCTACCAAAGCCTTTCGATCTATGCAATTGATTCCCCTTGGTTGGAAAGATAAAACTGCTAAAAATAAATCGTTTGCCTTTTAAAAATTAAAAACCAATGTGTGGAGTTCGATTCAAAAACAAGAACGGAGTAATGGAAATATATGAAAAGTAGATGGATTGCGGCAATTGTGATTTGTATCAGTATTTTATTTTTGAATTGTAGGAAAGAACAATCGGATCGAACAAAAGGAGTCATCACTTTTGTAAACGGAGATGTTTTCATTCAACGCGGAGATCAAAAGATAAAAGCGAGCGTTTCTCAGGAAATTCTTAACGGGGATCTGTTGACTACCGGACCCAAATCGGTCGCTACGATCGTTTTTGGTGAGAATTCTTCTATAATCGAAATTCAATCGGACTCCCGGTTTCGGTTGCAACAAGAATCGAACGAAAGGATTTTTTTTCAAGAAAGAGGAAGCTCTTGGGTCTTAGCGAATAAGTTATTAAAAGACGAGAAGATGACTCTTCACACGCCAACCACAACTGCGGGAGTAAGAGGAACTAAATTTTATACCGCAGTCCATGGAGATATGACATTTACTTGTCACTGTGAAGGACAAATTGAACTCGAAAACACGGCCAATCATTCTAAAAAGGTCAACAACTCCGATTATCTTGCGGTTGTAAAAGGCGACAAAACGGTTTATATCATCCCAAGCGATTTACAAAAGGAAAACATCGGTTATTCTCACAACCATAGCGAGATCCAAAATTCTCCGGTGGGAAATCAAAACAAAATGACACCCGAACAATTGCAGATTATGTTTAAAATCGTTCAGAAAAAATTAACAGCTCCATGATTCGCTGATTTTTTTAGAAGATGGGTCGGTCGTCTTGAAATCTGTCTGATTGAAAAAAGACGACCTCTTAAATTCGAATGAGTTATTTGTCATTTAAGATAGGATGACAGAGTAGGAATCTAACATTCGTCAATCGATCCTAAATAGGACTTTGGAGAAACAGTGTGGAAGTGTTTATCAGTTATTCCAATACTAATAAACGAGTCGCAGGAAAAATTCAAAAAATCTTAAATGCATTCGGAGTAAAGTCGTTTCTTGCGCACGAAGACATAAAGGTTTCCTTGGATTGGCAAACGGTGATTTTGGATCATCTCTCTAAGTCGGATCTGTTTATCGCACTATTGAGTAAAGCATACGAAGAATCGTTTTGGTGTATCCAGGAATCAGGGGTTGCAGTTTTTCAAAACATGACCCTGATCTTGCTTTCGTTGGACGGGACAATTCCGAAGGGTTTTCTGGGAAAAACTCAGTCGGTTAGGATCGATGAAAAATCTTTGTCGATATCGGATTTGATTCCTGGTATAATTCAACATGATTTTGCTTTTGGTACAGAATTGATCATCGATACGATCGGAAATTCGCGTTCCTTTCGACAGGCGGAAAAAAATTTCGAACTCATTCTTCCGTATATAAACCGACTTAAAAAAACTCAAATTAAAGAATTGCTTAAACGATCCGCTCGCAATCGTCAAGTTTACGATGCAATTTTATGCAGAAGTCAATACATTCCCGGGATTTTAAAAGACTACGGTCATTTGCTTTCTAAAAAAGATCTTTCCGTTTTTATAGAGGATACTAGGCAAAAATAAACACAGTGTTGAATCCGTAATTTTAAAATACGTTTGTTTCTATAAAATTGATTCTAAATTGTAAAAAATAGGTTCGAGACATCTCTCTCCTTGAAGTTTGTTTTTAAAAGACAGCAATTCACGCGACACGGGGTAAGCGATCATTTTTTCAGAAGGATATATCTGGAACAGTTCCGATATCGATTCTTTTGTATTCCGTTTTTTGTCCAGCCAGGATTCGTAATTCTCCGGTGATAAAATCACAGGCATTCTCTTTTTCGCATGATACAGAGAAAGCAAGTCATTGGCTTTCGTGGTGATGACCGCAAAGGTTTGTAGAGATTCTTTCGTTTTAGGATCTTTCCATCGGGAATAAATTCCGGCCATTCCAAAGGGCTCATGATCTTTCATTCGGATCGCGTATGGTTGTCGATTTCCTTTGGCGCCTTTTGATTCAAAGATCGCATCACAAGGAATGATGCAACGAGAATGAAGAATTGGTTCCTGAAACGATTTCAATTCGAAAATCGTTTCCGACTTTGCATTGAATGTAACGAATTCAAATGCTGCTTCGAGGCTTCTGACTCCGGAAGGAACCAGCCAAAACATCGCATCTTCGATCGTATAGTCTAAACCCGGTTTCAGAATGATCAGCGCCCCTTCTGCATGCGAGATATGATAACGATCTTTGATCATATCGGCGGGCTTGACAAAACTAAATGTTTTTGATTTCGTCCATATAGCGGATTGCGCAAATTTGTTACACATAAAAATTCAGTGGAGCCGTTGACAAGAAAGAGTAATCTAAAAATTTACTTTACTTGGGCGGATTTCCTTTTTTAAATTCCTTACTCATATAATGAGTTTTTTGTTTTGGGGAAAGTCGCTCGATCGCATAACGTAAAAGAGTGCGTGGCATTTTAGAAACGTGTTTATCCAGAAAATTCGATAACCTTTGCGGATCTTTTTTACCCGCTTCACGGAGCGCCCATCCTGTCGCTTTGTGGACGAGATCTTGATCGTCTTTGAGTAGAATTTCCGCGATTCTGAAAGTGTCGTCTACTTCGCCTTTGGCGATAAACGAGAATGTACTTACAATCGATGTGCGTCGTTCCCAAGTATCCTTAGAACGCGCCAGTTTGTACAAAATTTTTCTCGGTTTTTTGAAATTGAATAAATAACTGCCTATTACCTTGTAAGATGCGAGATCGACCAAATCCCAGTTGTTGATTCGATCGTGGCGTCTCAAATAAAGGTCGTATAACTCTCTTCTCCGTCTCTCCGAAGTCGTTTTGTGGGTGGCTTGTTTGCCCATGATGCTACAGCCGCCTGCTCGTATTTCATGGACGGGGCTTTCGAGCAGTTTTTCGATTTCGTGAGGATTCATATCGATAAATTCTTTTGCAAGGTCAAAAACTTTTCCCATACGAACCCCGATAAACGTATCACCTTTGTCCGAAGGTTTTTCATCGAACTGAAAATAACGATGATACTTTTTGAGTTCTTCCGCGGATCGGTATGTTTTTAATTGTTTAACGAACCTTTCCGCGCTGAGATCGGCCGGGCTTCCCGATTTTTTTTTCTGAGAAGGGTGAGGATTGGTTTTGCCGCGTTTTACGTTTTTTTTTGATTGAGGGTTTGACATATTTTTTCATTCCCTCTTAAAAACAAAAAGGCTAGATCGAGACTTTAAAAACTTAATCTCAATTTTCATAGACTTGTTGTAAAGTTTTGATCTTATCCATCCGAAGTATCGTCGGATTGAATGTAAACATCGGACGGCCGTCGAGTTGAAATGTCGCGTTAGACGCCGTGTTGACGTTGCGGATATCGTTTTGTATTGTCGAATTCTTAAAAACATACGTATAAAAATTCATCGCTTTCTCAAGTTTTCCGTCAAACCGCAAAAATGGTGCGATCTTTTTCATAAAATCTCCAAATGATTTTTTGTTAGAATTTAAATTGTCTTCTGAATCCCCTCCAATTTCCCGCCTAACCAAGCGCAGGGGAGGGAGGTACAAATCAGAGAGATCGGATACCAAGCCGGACCTAAATTGTAATTGATCGCCGTAATAGCTCCGAGAGAACTGAGAACAAAACCGATTCCCCCTAAGATCAGCGCGTGACGCATCGGATTGCCAGGTGCGAATTTTGCGGTGATATAACTTCCGAGAACTCCGTAGGCGATCCGATAGGACAATGCGAGAAAATTCAGAACGGGTTCGAACATCGGTACGCCCCAAGGAGGATATACATTCAACTCATGTAATATTTGATCCGTACCAAGGGAGGTTGCAAAAATAACAACGAGTCCGATTAATACGGCTTTACTGCTTCGAAACAGCACGCGCATAAGGTTTGATTCGAATATCATTTGAACCCTCCGGAAACTGGGGTCGATTCGAGCAACCTGTCCAATCTGCCGTAGCTCGTATTCATACCTTTTTCCATCGGAGAATGAACGACGCTATCGCGTGCCTCGAGAGAATCGTAGAGCATGGTGGCTACTACCAGCGTCTTTCCGTTTGTTTCCGAAAATACGGTCGTGATGATCGACTCTCCGGAATACCATGCTTCGTCGAATAATTCCGTATTTACGATTTTTTCGGGGGTTTGCAGTTCGCGATATTCACCACCCATTCCCATGGATCTTCCATCCTTGTGATGCCATACATAACGAAATTTACCACCCACCTTGAGATCGATTTCGCAGACGTCAAGACTCCAGCCGTCCGGACCAAGAAGCCAGCGTTTGAGTAATTCCGGTTTGGTAAATGCGTCGTAAACTAAAGACCTGCCCGCGTTGAATTCGCGCGACATGATGATTTCCCGTTCGCCTTTGGCTGTGATTGTCAAATTTCCTGGATACATTTGTTTTCTCCTTACACGCGTTATACGATATTCGATTTTGTTTTCGACGGATTGCCTTTTAACTCTTCGAGAAGAACGTCTAACTCTTGAAAGTTTTCCTCCCAGAATTTACGATAATTCTCCAGCCATCCGCAAGCTTCCGCCAAAGGCTCGGTTAAGATTCGTCGAGGTCGTTTTTGCGCTGCTTTGCCTCTTGAAATCAATCCGGCCTGTTCCAAAACTTTGAGATGTTTGGAAATCGCGGGCTGACTCATCGCAAACGGTTTGGCTAAATCCATCACAGAAGCTTCTCCTGTCGCTAATCTTGCAAGAATCGCCCGTCGAGTAGGGTCGGCAAGCGCCGCGAATGTGATGTCAAGTCGGGCGGAAAGTGTAGTTGAATCAGACATCATTTATATATCCAATAGGTTATATTTTGAATTTTGCAAGCAATTTTTATCGGCCGTTTAGTTTTCGAATCGAATTTCGATTCTTTTCCGGACTCGATTATATTTTTATAAATAGGAAATCAAAGAGTGTTCTGAAAAACCGCGTTTTATCGGATCGATGTGAATCACAAATCATTCTAAAAAACGAAGGGTCCGCCCTTTCGAATTGAAAGACAAGATAAAATTTTCAGATCTATTGATTTCTGATCGCTTCGATCAAATTGCGCGTATCGAAATAAACTTCGTTTCTTGTGATTTGGTTTTGTTCGATTTGGACGATATCCATTCCGAATTCTATGATTTCGATTTGATGGACCGGGATCATTGCCTTCCATTTTAATACAAATCCTTTTTCATTGGGAATGATTTCTTCCTGAGTCCATACCCAGTTCGGATTGTTTTTTAATAACTTTTTAAAATAAGAGAGAATCTGTTTTTGTCCTTTGAGTCCGTTTCTCACAGTTGGATCCCGATAAAATGAGTATTCCGAATAAAATCGAATCAACCGATCCGGATTGTTTCCGGACCAAGCCGGTAACCATCGATTGCAAAAATCTTCGGCGTCTTCTAAATTCATACTGAAATCTCCACTTGCGAATGAATACCCGAGAATTGCAAACGGATCAGTCGATGAAACAATAAAATCGAATGTTTGTTGTTTACGGATTCTTTTTATAACTTTCTGTTGAATCGTGATTTTTCGCGATCAAGCGTTTCAGTTGATGTTTTGAGGGCAATCGGAGTCGGTATTTAACCTTAACTTATTTTATTCTATTCTATGTTTGTCTATAAAAACGAATTGAAAGATGTTTTTTTCCATAGAGAATCTATGCGTAAAAGTTGGTAGGATCGGAACCGTGAGCTTGTATACTTTTTAGAAACGATTGGTTTTAAAGATCATCCTATAATTTCCCAGATAAGAGTTATCGAAAATAGATTGCGGAATTCAGAGAAGAACCATGATAAACAACGCAACGGATGATTGGATCGAAGAAAAGGGCACTCACGAAGAGTTACTAAAAAAAATCTCGCTTCTGGATCTGATGCAGCAGGTTGCAACCGCTGCAAACGAAACAAATGATGTGGAGTCTCTGTTGCAGTTTGCGTTGGATCGCGTTTGTGCGATCACCGGCTGGAAATTGGGTCATGTCTATTTATGGTCTCATCAAACGGATGTTTTGGAAATTGCGCCGATTTGGTATTTGGAAGAGGAAAGGGCGCTCAAAGAATTCAGATCGTCGATCGAAAATTCTTTTTTGGGAACGGGACTTCCGAAGAGGGTTTTGGAGGAAAGAAAACCGATTTGGATCGAAAATTTACAGAGCGGATCAAATTCCGATCTTGAGATTCTGGCTTCTAAAGCGAATTTAGATTCTGTATTTGCGGTTCCGATTTGGAATCGGGAACGAATCGTCGGAGTGATGGAATTCTTTTTTAGTTTGGAAATTCCGGACCCTTCGATTGTGGAAACTCTTTCTCACGTGGGTTCACAGATCGGCCGAGTATTTGAGCGAAGGGACGCCGAAAACAATCTGCGCAAATCTAGGGAACAACTACGTGCTTTGTCCGCCAGACTTCAAGAAGTGAGAGAAGAGGAACGAATTTTAATCGCCCGCGAAATTCATGACGAATTGGGGCAGATCCTGACGGTATTAAAGATCGATATCACTTTATTAAAACGTAATTTTCCAGATTCTACTTTCGAATCCGTAAAATTTAAGAATGAACTGAATTCTATGAATCAGTTAGTCGACACTGCAATTCAATCCATTCAGAGAATCGCAACCGAACTGCGGCCTATGATTTTGGATGATTTAGGTCTTTTAGAAGGAATGGAATGGTTTAGCGAACAATTTCAAAAACGCACCGGAATTTTATGCACGGTCACCAGAAATATCGGTCCTGTTTCCCCCAGCAAAGACAGTGCGGTCGCGTTGTTTCGAATCTTTCAAGAAACCCTTACCAACGTTGCGCGTCATTCAAAGGCTTCTTGTGTGAATATTTTTCTTTCGGAAGACGGATCCTTTCTAACCATGAAGATTTCCGATAACGGAATCGGCATTTTGGAAAAGGAGCTCACGGACTCAAAATCTCTCGGTCTGATCGGAATTCGGGAACGTGCGATCGTTTTAGGCGGAGAGGCCACGATTTTCGGAGAATCGGGACAAGGCACAGTTGTGAATGTTAGAATTCCTTATCACAGGGTTCAATCGGAGGACAATGTATGATCTCGACTTTACTTGCGGATGACCATGCTCTGATTCGGGAAGGATTAAAAAAAGTTTTAGCAAAAGAGATCGATATCGACGTCGTGTATGAAGCAGAAAATGCCCAACAAGTTCTGGATTTTCTGGCCAAAAAGGAAGCTCAGATCATCATATTGGATATCAATCTTCCCGGAATGAGCGGACTCGACGCCCTCAAATACATTCATAAACTTTCGCCGGATGTGAGAGTTCTTATGTTGAGCATGTATCCCGAGGATCGTTTCGCCGTACGCGCGTTAAAATCCGGAGCAGCAGGTTATCTCACAAAAAGCAGCGCGGCCGAGGAGCTGGTTTCCGCAATCCGTAAGATTGTTTCAGGACAACGTTATATCAGTTCGGTGACGACGGAAATGCTATTGAAGGAACTTTTGCAACCCGCGGATAAACTTTCTCACGAAACCTTGTCAGAAAGGGAATTTCAAATTATGTTAATGTTGATCAAAGGAAAAAGTGTCAAAGAAATTTCTCAAGAATTGGTTTTAAGTTTGAATACGATCAACACATATCGCGCTCGTATTCTCAATAAGATGAATTTAAAATCCATTCAAGAGCTGATCCGTTATGCTTATGATCAAAAACTTTTAGAATGATTTTACTTACTTGATTGCAAATCGTCAAACTGAAATGGATTCCCTCCGCAAGTGTTTCAGGAAAAGTGATCCTTGAGTTTTTATAGAACGTGTTTTGAAATTCGGAATGATCGTTCGATTCTAATCCTTTCGGTTTATTCGAAATGGATATCTTATCTTTGCGTCACATTTTCGGTGACATTCCTTTCATTCGTTTAACAAGGATAATGCTAACCCTTTTCATTCGTTTTTAGTTGCGGAGTCAGAAATTTTGTTTCATGATTGGAATGTTTGTGTAAACTTTTGGGCGCGGATCAATGATTCAAACGGGGGTTTATTATGGCGGATACGAGAACAGCAGAGTTCACGGAAAAGAATTCCTTGGATTTAAAGCAGATCCTATCGGTATTGTCCGCACTCAAACGCGGCGATCTTTCCCACCGAATGCCTCTGGATTCGACAGGAGTTGCAGGCAAGATCGCAGACCTCATCAACGATATCATAGACCAAAACGATCGGATGGTAAAGGAATTCGAGCGTATTAGTAACGAAGTAGGTCAAGAAGGTAAAATTTCACAAAGAATCAGCGCGGTCGCGGCAACCGGATCTTGGGCCGCTTGCATGGACTCCGTCAATTCCTTGATCGGAAATTTAGTACAACCTAACACCGAAGTCATGCGTGTGATCGGCGCCGTCGCAGGTGGTGACCTTTCGCAAAACATGTCCTTGGAAATCGAAGGACGTCCCTTGAAAGGAGAATTCCTTCGAACAGCAAAAATCGTAAACACGATGGTGGATCAGTTAAACTCGTTCGCATCGGAAGTAACTCGGGTGGCACGAGAAGTAGGAACGGAAGGGAAACTCGGTGGTCAAGCGGACGTTCGTGGAGTTGCGGGAACTTGGAAGGACTTAACGGACAGTGTGAACTCGATGGCGTCGAACTTAACGGGTCAGGTTCGTAACATCGCGGATGTAACGACCGCAGTAGCGCGCGGTGACTTATCCAAAAAGATCACCGTGGATGTAAAGGGAGAGATCTTAGAATTAAAAAATACGATCAACACGATGGTGGATCAGTTAAACTCGTTCGCCTCGGAAGTAACTCGTGTTGCAAAGGAAGTAGGAACGGAAGGGAAACTCGGCGGTCAGGCGGACGTTCGTGGGGTTGCGGGAACTTGGAAGGACTTAACGGATTCCGTGAACTCGATGGCATCCAACCTCACCGGACAAGTGCGGGATATCGCCGAGGTCACCAAGGCGGTTGCGACCGGTGACTTGTCCAAAAAGATCACCGTGGATGTAAAGGGAGAGATCTTAGAGCTCAAGGATACGATCAACACGATGGTGGATCAGTTAAACTCGTTCGCATCGGAAGTAACTCGTGTTGCAAAGGAAGTAGGAACGGAAGGGAAACTCGGTGGTCAAGCGGACGTTCGTGGAGTTGCGGGAACTTGGAAGGACTTAACGGACAGTGTGAACTCGATGGCGTCGAACTTAACGGGTCAGGTTCGTAACATCGCGGACGTAACGACCGCGGTAGCGCGCGGTGACTTATCCAAAAAGATCACCGTGGATGTAAAGGGAGAGATCTTAGAATTAAAAAATACGATCAACACGATGGTGGATCAGTTAAACTCGTTCGCCTCGGAAGTAACTCGTGTTGCAAAGGAAGTGGGAACGGAAGGGATCCTCGGCGGTCAAGCGGATGTTCGTGGGGTTGCGGGAACTTGGAAGGACTTAACGGACAGTGTGAACTCGATGGCGTCGAACTTAACGGGTCAGGTTCGTAACATCGCGGACGTAACGACCGCGGTAGCGCGCGGTGACTTATCCAAAAAGATCACGGTGGATGTAAAGGGAGAGATCTTAGAATTAAAAAATACGATCAACACGATGGTGGATCAGTTAAACTCGTTCGCATCGGAAGTAACGCGTGTTGCAAAGGAAGTGGGAACGGAAGGGATCCTCGGCGGTCAAGCGGACGTTCGTGGGGTTGCGGGAACTTGGAAGGACTTAACGGATTCCGTGAACTTTATGGCGAACAACCTTACGACTCAGGTGCGGGGGATTGCAAAGGTCGTAACCTCGGTCGCAAACGGGGATTTGAAAAAGAAACTCTACTTGGAAGCAAAGGGAGAGATCGCCGAACTCTCGGATACGATCAACGATATGATCGATACCTTGGGACTCTTTGGGGATCAGGTAACCACAGTGGCGCGTGAGGTGGGAATCGAAGGAAAGCTGGGCGGGCAAGCGAGTGTGCCTGGAGCCGCCGGTTTGTGGCGGGATCTTACGGATAACGTGAACCAACTCGCGAGTAACCTGACCACGCAGGTGCGTGCGATCGCGGAAGTGGCAACGGGTGTGACCAAGGGGGATCTTTCCAGAACGGTAATGGTAAAGGCCGCGGGAGAGGTCGCAGCCCTTTCGGATAACATCAACGAGATGATTCGAAATCTTCGCGAAACGACCCGGATCAACACCGAACAAGACTGGCTTAAAACAAACCTCGCAAAATTCACCCGTTTACTACAAGGACAACGAAATCTAGTCAACGTGAGTAAACTCATTCTTTCCGAACTCGCTCCATTAGTCTCCGCTCAACACGGTGCATTTTTCATTACCGAAACGGTGGAAAACGAACCGTCTTTAAAACTTCTCGTAAGTTATGCGTATCAGGAACGCAAGTATGTGTCCAACCGGTTTCGTCCGGGAGAAGGGCTGGTAGGTCAGTGTTTTCTGGAAAAGGAAAGAATTTTGCTCACACATGTGCCGGGAGATTATATCAAGATCGGTTCCGCGCTTGGAGAGGCGGCCCCCTTAAACATAGTCGTATTACCTGTGTTATTCGAAGGCGAAGTCAAGGCTATCATCGAGCTGGCTTCGTTTTCCAGTTTTACCCCGATTCACTTAAACTTTGTGGATCAGCTTACGGAAAGTATCGGGATCGTACTCAATACGATCGCGGCCAGTATGCGGACGGAAGAACTTCTGATACAATCGACTACTTTGACCGAAGAGCTCCAAGGACGTCAGGAAGAGTTGACAAAGACAAACGAACGTCTGGAAGACCAAGCAAAATCTCTACAAGCTTCCGAAGACCTACTCAAGGAACAAAGGGAAGAGTTACAGGAGAAAAACGACGAGCTGGAAGAAAAGGCCAAATTACTCGCTCGAAACAATAACGAGGTAGAACGTAAAAATATAGAAGTGGAACAAGCCAGACATTCCCTAGAAGAAAAGGCGAGACAACTGGCTCTTACTTCCAGATACAAATCGGAATTTCTAGCAAATATGTCCCACGAGCTTCGGACGCCTCTCAACAACATGCTCATTCTATCCAGACTGTTGTATGATAACGAAAACCAAAATCTTTCGACTAAACAGATAGAATATGCGCGTACGATTCACAGTTCCGGAAACGATCTACTCCAGTTGATCAATGATATATTAGATCTTTCTAAAATAGAATCCGGAAAAATGACGGTCGATTTGGATGCGGTTTCCTTTGGGGATCTTGCGGAATATTTGGAACGGTCCTTCCGTGAAACCGCTCGAAACAAGGAACTCAAATTCCAAGTAGATCTAAATACCGAACTTCCGATTCGTATGACCACGGACCTGCAACGATTACAGCAGATTCTTCGAAACCTTCTTTCAAACGCTTTTAAATTTACCGAAAAAGGCGGAGTTCGTCTTCAGATCAAACCAGCGCAGAGCGGTTGGAATGAAGAACATAAGATTCTCAATCAAGCGGGATCGGTGATCGAATTTTCCGTGATCGATACCGGAATCGGAATTCCTCCGGAAAAACAAAATCTCATCTTCGAAGCCTTTCGCCAAGCGGATGGAAGTACGAGTAGAAAATACGGAGGCACTGGACTTGGTCTTTCGATCAGCAAAGAGATTACACGCTTGTTAGGCGGTGAACTAAAGCTGATCAGCGAAACGGGCTCGGGAAGCACATTCTCTCTTTATCTTCCTGCGGAATACATTCCTACGGAAGAATCTTTAATGGAAGAAATACCCGGTGAAACTTGGGTGCAACCTCCAATCCTCGACGATAGGGGGGGGACATTCATTCCGAATATATTCAACGAGCCTTCCTTACAAGGAGCTCTTCGAGCGCAACGTAGAATGATCGATGACGATCGTTCCAATCTTTTTGGAGAAGTGATTTTGATCATCGAAGGAGAGGAAGCATTGGCGCGGCGACTTTTGCAGCTTGTTCAATCCAACGGATTTAAGGGGCTTGTTGCTTTGGATGGAAAGACCGGATTTTCTCTTTTACAGGGATATTCCGTTCATGCCATTCTTCTCGATTTTCATTTAAGCGATATGAACGGATGGTTTATCCTAAATTGGTTGAAACGAGAACCTAAATTCAGACACGTTCCGGTTCTGATTCTTTCGGAAGACAATCAATGGAGAAGAAGTTTGAGAATGGGGGCTTTTGGTCATATCACAAAACCGGTGGATGAAGCGGCTCTTCAAAACGAAATCGACAAGATCAGAAAATTTATAGAGGGGAAACCGAAACAACTGTTGATTGCGGAAGGAGACGAAGAACAAAGCAAAAAATTGGTGGAGTTGATCGGAAACGGAGACGTGGTCACAAAAATAGCGGGTTCGTCAAAGGAAGTTTTGGAAGCGCTTCAAAGTGATACGTTTGACTGTATGATTTCTTGTCTTCGATTGCCGGACGGTTCCGTCTTCGAGCTGACAAAGGAGATCAATCGGTTGGGTTTGGATCAACTGCCGATTTTGATCTATTCTGATACTCCGATGAGTCAAAACGACGTTTTGAAGATTCAACATCTGAAAGAAACCAATACGATCAAGGAAGTGGAGAATCTTGCTGCGTTGGTGGATGAGACCGCGGTTTTTTTACACCGATCCAATGAAAGTATTTCTCCCGTTCAAAGAAAGATGATCTCTGAATCTTCTCACAACGATCCTATATTAAAAGAACGTAAAGTTCTTATAGTCGACGACGATGTGCGGAATATTTTCGCACTTACGAGCATTTTGGAACAGCACAAGATGAGGATTGCATTTGCAGAGAACGCACAAGATGGCGTCAATCTTTTGCAGACGACTTCGGATATCGAAATCGTCATTATGGATGTGATGATGCCGGATATGGACGGTTACGAGGCGATGCGAAAGATCCGTTCCATTCAAAAATTCTCCCAGCTCCCGATTATCGCCGTAACCGCCAAGGCGATGAAAGGGGACCGGGAAAAATGTATAGAAGCCGGTGCCACCGATTATATCACAAAACCGGTGGATGTAGACCAACTGCTTTCTTTGCTTAGAGTTTGGTTAGGCAGGTAAGTATGGAGCCTAAAGTAAAAGTAAATGTTTTGATTGTAGACGACAATCCTGATAATCTATGGGTGATGGAGAATATTCTATCCAAATCGGAACTAAATCTTGTCAAAGCACAGTCCGGCGAAGAGGCCCTGCGAGCGCTTTTAAATCCGAACGATTTTGCTCTGATTTTTATGGATATTCGTATGCCGGGATTGGATGGGTTCGAAGTCGCTTCCTTGATTCGTCAGAGGGAGTTTTGCGCCCAAATTCCGATCATCTTTCTGACAGCATACGGAAATAATGAAAGTTGGATGTTTAAGGGGTATTCCTTGGGCGCCGTCGATTTTCTGATCAAACCGATCGCTCCTGAAATTCTAAAATCCAAAGTGGCTGTTTTTGTCGATCTATATAAGAAAAATAAAATATTAATTCTTCAGGAAGAATTGCTCAGAGAAAGTCACGATCAGTTGGAACAACGAGTGGAAGAACGAACGGCCGAATTACACAAGGTAAACGAGGAACTCATCACCGAGATCGGAGAACGTCAACGTGCAGAGGTCGCTTTAAAGGATTCTTTGCGGGAAAAGGAAATTTTGCTTCGTGAGATCCATCACAGGGTAAAAAACAATCTTCAGATCGTTTCCAGCATCCTAAGTCTGCAAGGAAATTATATTACGGACAGTAAGTCCTTTGAGATGTTCGAAGACGCTCAATCGAGAATTAAATCGATCGCGCTTATCCACGAACTGCTCTATCAGAATAAGGATTTGGCACAAATGGATTTTAGGGAATATCTGAATAGTCTTGTTACAAATCTTTTAAGAACGTATCGGGTAAATTCCAAGATCGATTTTGAAATCGATACGGAACCGATTTATCTAAACTTGGATACGGCGATCCATTGCGGTTTGATCGTAACCGAGTTAGTCACCAACTCTCTAAAATACGGATTTAAGGGCAGAGAAATAGGAAAAATATACATATCGATAAAAACATTTGAAGAAGGATTTGCTCTGACAGTTCAGGACGACGGTGTAGGTTTTCCGGAAGATATAGATTATCATCAAACGGATTCTTTGGGTTTACAATTGGTAAACACACTCGCTGAACAAATCGGAGCAAATCTGACGTTGGATCGAAGTAATGGAACTAAGTTCATGCTTACTACGCTGGACTGGGGGCGGGTAAAAAAATGAAGAAGTCCGTAAAAATTCTCATCGTTGAAGATGAAAAGGTCGTCGCAAAGGATATTCGAAATCGTCTTCTAAAAATCGGATATAATTCTCCAGTAATCGCTTCTACTGGAACGGACGCGATTCAGAAGGCCTTGGAGTTGAAACCGGATCTGATCCTTATGGATATCATGCTTTCGAGGGGCACGATAGACGGTATTGAAGTCGCTACCGAATTAAAGTCTAAGATGGATGTTGCTGTCATCTATCTCACCGCGTATGCGGACGATCATTCTTTATCGAGAACAAAAGCAACCGAACCTTACGGTTATATAATCAAACCGGTAAGAACCAGAGAACTTCAAGTCGCTATTGAGATCGCACTCAATAAACATTCCATGGAAAAAAAATTAAGGGAAAATCGACATCTGCTTTTAACCACTCTGGAAAGTATCGGGGACTGTGTGATTACCACAGATTCAAAAGGTATTGTAACTTTTATGAATCGTATGTCTGAACTCCTTACGGGATGGACTATGCGCGAAGCGGTAGGAAACAATATCCAAGACATTATCAGAATCGTATCCGATTCCACACGAGATTTGATAACGGATCCTATTTCGATGATTCTCAGACAAAACGAACCTCTTTATTTTGTAAACGATGTCCAACTTTTGGATAGGGAGCAAAAGGAAGTTCCGATCGAATGTACGGCATCTCTGATTCATTCCGATGATGGAAAAATGCTCGGTGCCGTACTTGTGTTTAGGGATATCACCGAAAGAAAAATTACGGAGGAATGCATTCGATATCTCGCGTATCACGATCCTCTTACCGGTTTACCAAATCGTGCTCTTCTTTTCGAGCGATTCAAACAGAATATAGATCTTGCGAGACCAAAGCGGATCAATCATAACATGGCGTTTTTGTTTTTGGATTTGGATGATTTTAAACAAGTCAATGATAGGATGGGACACGAAGCAGGCGATTTTCTACTCAAAGAATTTTCCGAAAGAATGAAAGCCTCTGTAAGGGAAGATGATATCGTGGTGCGATTAGCCGGAGATGAATTTATCATCATTCTCAACGATCTTGCAAATCCGGACGACGTGGAATTAGTCGTTAAAAAATTGCTGGATGTGGTTCGTAAACCGTTTCTCATTCGTGGACAAGAGATCATAATCAGTGTAAGCATCGGTATTTCCATCTATCCGACAAACGGCAACGACTTGGACGAACTGATTCGTTTTGCTGATACGGCTATGTATAGATCCAAACTTCATGGAAAAAATTCGTATGCTTTTTTTTGCGCAGAAACGGATAAGAATGTAGTATAACGTTCAAAGGAAAAAATGGAAACCGCGAAAATACTCATTGTAGAAGACGAAACCCTCGTTGCGCAAGATATCAAATATCGTCTGATTAAGATGGGATATTCGACTCTATATGTATCCTCTAACGGCGAAGACGCGATTCAACAGGCAAAAAAATTCCAACCCGACCTGATTTTGATGGATATCATCTTAGCTCAAGGTATGGACGGAGTGGAGGCGGTGAAACAAATTCGCGAATTTTTAAATACACCCATCATTTATCTTACTGCGTCTTCCGATACGGATACGCTAACGCGGGCAAAGGAAACGTCTCCGAGCGGATTTATTTTGAAACCGTTTCAGACTCGAGAACTTCAGATCGCGATCGAACTTACGTTGCATAAAAACGAGACCGAAAAGGAAATTCTCAAAAAAGAAAAATGGCTGAGTGCAACTCTTAAAAGTATAGGAGAGGGAGTGATTGCTTCGGATAATACGGACATCGTTTTTTTTATCAATCCTACGGCGCAAAAACTGACCGGATGGAATGAGAGCGAAGCCTTGGGAAAAAAACTTTTAGAAATTATTCATATCGTCGACACCTCTTCAAAAAATAACACCAAGAACGAGGCCATAGTGGAAAAAAATCTCAGATCCGATATCCCATCAAATGGGATTCTAATTGGAAAAAATGGAAACAAGACGCAAGTGACCGTAGCCGCAAAATCGGTGATGGGGAGCAACGGAGAACAGCTCGGCGTCGTTTTGATGATTCGGGATCTGGAGAATTCTGATTCTTGAAAGATTCAATTTGTAGATCCAAAAACGGGTCTACTGTTTTTGTTCGATCAACCAATCGTAAATCATCTGTTCGATTTCTTTTCTAGAATAAGGTTTTGCTAAAAAACCGGACATCCCCGCGCGAGTACATTTTGTCTTGTCTTCTTGCAATACATCGGCTGTGACCGCAATGATAATCGGTTTTTCTGCGATGTTCGGATCGTTTAAGATAAATTCGGAAGCGCTGATTCCGTCCAGACGAGGCATATTGATGTCCATAAAAATCAAATCGAATTTCGATTTTTTGACTTTTTCTATCACTTCGATGCCGTCTTTAGCGATGTCATGAGAGATATTCAATTTTTTAAGAATCTGCGATAATAAAAAAATGTTTGTAGAATCGTCTTCGGCAATCAGTATATTTGTATCCAAAGAAAGTTTAGAAAAATCGATCGCCTTAGTTTGTTTTATCGGTTTGTAAGACGCGTCTTCGAAAAGGAGGATGGAAAATTCAAATGTGGATCCTTTTTCTTGATTTCGCATCGCTTGGATTGTTCCGTCCATCAATTCGACCAACTTTTTGGAAATGGCAAGACCGAGACCTGTGCCACCGTATTTTCTAGAAATGCTTGAATCCAACTGAAAAAACTTTTGAAAAAGAAAGTCGATCTTTTCTTTTGGAATCCCGACACCGGTATCGATAATCCGAACCTTATATTCGATTCGATGTTCCAGCTCTTCCAGTCTTTGAGAAAACAATCGAATTTCGATCCTTCCCGAATCGGTAAATTTCACGGCATTGGATACGAGATTGGAAAGAATTTGTTTGATTCTATGCTCATCTCCTGCGGCTTCATCGATAAAATCAGGAAAAAATTCTATACTTAGATCTATGTCTTTCTGTTTGATTTGATAAGAATAAATACCCTCGATCTCTTTAACTAAAACCTTCCAGGAAAAATGATCGATCTCCAATTCGATCTTCTCCGCTTCCAGTTTGGAATAATCCAAAATATTATTTATGATTTTTAATAATGTATCTCCGCTACTTCGAATGAGGCTGAGAATATGTTCTTGATTTGCATCGAGAGGAGTGGATTTAAATTGTTCGGATAAACCTATGACGCCGTTTAACGGAGTTCTGATCTCGTGGCTCATCGCTGCTAAAAATTGGGATTTCACTTTATTCGCGGATTCCGCCTCGTTACGCGCTTTGACCAATTCTTGAGTTCTTAGAGCGACTTGAGTTTCTAAGCTTGTCTTTTGTAATTCTTTGAGTTTTAGTATTTCGCGGTGTGCGCGAATATTTTTCTCCAAGGTCAATTCCAATTCCACCGTTAGCTTTTCGGAATTTTGAATGGACATCGCAAGTTTTTTCGCCAATACGACTGCTTCTAAAAGAATGAAAAAGATGATTCCGATATGAGAGAAGTATCCTGTGGAGACGTATCCAAGAGTAAAAAGAATATCGTTGATGATCGTCAGAGTAAAGATCACATTCGCAAATAGGATGATCATAGCGCCTTCTTTATGATTTTTCCAAGCCTTGATCAAAAATGGAATAAAACTCAAGGGAAGAAAAGTGATCAATAGAAAAATCGCTTCTGAAAATTGAGTAAACACTCGAACTGGTAAAAAAAGAGCCAAGACAAATGCTGTCAAAATAGAGGTGATTAGAATGATAAATACGGAAGGGATCTCGTTTGAAAATAAGGATTTGATAAACCAACACATTGCAGTTGCGTTTGCAATTACTATAAAGTATATAATTCTAATATACGAATCGAATCCTACTTCTGGGAAAAAAATATAAAAACTATGATTTTCTAAACTCAGTTGTCTGATTCCCATAAGAATGCAAAAAAGGCCGAAAAATAAGTATTCTTTGGATTGTGTTCTGAAGAGAAATGCAATGAGATGATACAAACCGATAAAACAAAAAGAAGCGAAACATCCGACCTCGATCAAAATTTCAATAGAGTATTTGCTTCTAATCTTTTCCCAATTTCCAATATAAAGGGGTTGCCAAAAGCCGTGATTCTGATGGTTGAAATTCGAAATCCAAATGACAATCGTAATCTCGTTTTGAAGCGGTCCGATATATCCTTGACCCGGTCTTAGATCCGGAATCATCGATTCAAAACTGTCTCCTACTTTACCGATTTTGATGACGGAGCGGTTATCGATAAAAATTTCAAACGCGGAAAGAATTTCGGTCCAAAGTAGGCTGTAAGGTTCGCTGTAGGATTCCGGGAGTTTGATTTTCAATCGATAAGTCGCTTTTCCGAACGGAGACAATTGTTTCCCGTTAATTTCATAAAACTTCCAGTAGGACGGTACCGGAAAATAGCCGTTGCAATTTTTCTCCCATACTTCCTCCTTCGAATCGGGAGGAATCAACTGATCCCAGCAGAACTGCCATTCTCCCTTTAAGTTCAACGGACCGGAATTCGGATCCCAACGAGAAAGATCTATATGCCCATTTTGGATCGGATCTGAATCGGTTTGGATATACTCGCAGGAAAGGAGACATCCGAGGAGAATTGATAATAAAAAACGGAAAATCTTGATGTTCTTAAAACGCATGAGGATTAATTCCGAAGGATATCCGTTATCTATTAATAAATATTCTAAATATAAATAATAGCTTAAAAAATTATTTTATTCTAATTTTTAAAAATATCAATTATTTTCTAAAGTACTAATATATCTATCGTCCGTATTTCGGCGCTCGGCTTTCATGAAACGCAACCATACGAATTTTAGCAGCGTCTCAGTATATTAACAAAATCAATGTTTTCTGAATAATCATCAGACTTAGAAAAAACGATTTTTCCTTCATAGTGATGAATTTTTGCACTCTTGGATACGTTGAAAATGGTCTATTTTTGTGAGTTCCGATTTATAAATTCAATACTTTTATAGGTTGAACAATCGATGTTAACGGGATTACAGAGGCCGATTTTCGAGAATTCTTTTTACCGATTCAAACCCTTCAGTTTAAATCGGTATATTTGATAGAAATCGATTCTAATTATAATTTAACCGATATTTTGGTTTAACCCGAATCCGAACTTTTAGGATTTTTATCGTCTTTGTAATTATAAAAGAAAATCCGATTTTCAGTTTGTCTCGGAATCCGATTTGAGTGTATAGAACGATTAAAAGATTCTGTATTTTTTCGATTGGATGAGTTTCTTTATATTTAAAATTTTTTTTCGTTTTGAAGAGATTGAGGTTTCTTAGTAACTTTCAATATGGAATTCATAGAAATAGAAAGATTTTAATGTCATTGTTGGCGTTTTATCTTAATAAATTTTTTCTATTTCAATTTGTAGAAATATTTTTTAAAAAGATAAAAATCAATTATTCATTTACGAAGAAAGAATCTTTCAATGACATAGATAACGTCCTCAATCTTTCGCACATTTAAGAATCAAAGAGAAGGCTCTCCTTGCCGATTGAGTTTGTAATGAGCAAATTCAAGAAAAAGGAGAACCCCCCAATGAGGGCAGAAGAAGAAAAAGCACACTTGAAAGTAATCCAAGTGGATGAGACCCAGCTCAAGAAAGACTTGAGCGAACTCGTAAGAGGTTCAGTGGAAGAAACGCTGAACGCTCTCTTAGATGAGGAAGCGGATAAACTCTGCAAAGCCTCGAGGTATGAGAGAAGCCCGGATCGAGTAGCTACAAGAGCGGGTTCGTATAATAGAAACTTCGAAACAAAAGCGGGAAAAGTAAAGTTAAAAGTTCCCAAACTAAGAACAATTCCGTTTGAGTCGGCGATCATCGATCGATACAAGCGACGGGAGAGTTCGGTAGAAGAAGCTCTCATGGAGATGTATCTCGCGGGAGTTTCAGTTCGGAGAGTCGAGGACATTACCGAAAGCCTCTGGGGAACCAAGGTCTCACCTTCAACGATCAGCAAACTCAACCAAAAAGTTTTTGTTCAAATCGACGAATGGAGAATCCGTCCGCTTACTGACGAATATCCTTACGTTTACCTGGACGGACTTTACTTGAAGAAGTCTTGGGGTGGAGAAGTTCGTAACGTAGCGATTCTCGTAGCCATAGGGGTTAATTCAGAAGGTTACAGAGAAGTTCTTGGTTCGATGGAAGGAGCCAGAGAAGACAAAGAGAGTTGGCAAGCGTTCCTAAAACATCTTAAGGACCGGGGACTCAGAGGAGTGAACTTAATTATCTCAGACAAATGTTTAGGCTTAGTGGAATCGATTCCTTACTTCTTTCCAGAATCGAAATGGCAGAGGTGTATCGTTCATTTCTACAGGAATGTATTTGGAAAGGCTCCAAGAAGTTCCTTTAAAGTGATTTCACAAATGTTGAAAGCGCTTCATTCTCAGGAAAACAAAGAAGAAGCTTTGAAGAAAGCCAACTTTGTCGCCGAGCGCTTGACTGAAATGAAATTGAAGGAAGCAGCTAAAGTCATCTCCGATGGAATCGAAGAAACTCTCTCTTATATGGATTTTCCTTCCGAGCATTGGAGAAAGATCCGAACCAACAATCCATTAGAAAGAATCATCAAAGAGATCAAGAGAAGAACAAAGGTCGTAGGAGCCTTTCCTGATGGGAAGTCCGCTCTCATGTTAGCCACTGCTCGCCTCAGGCATGTTGCATCAACTAAGTGGGGAACAAAAAAGTATGTTGACATGGAGAAGTTAAAAGAGTTAAAAACTTTAAAGATCATGGCTTGATCGACTGAGGTGAGCTCTTCTCAAGTTCTCATTTGTGCGAAACTTTACGGACACTATCGACAACGGACATGTCAAGAGACGCTGAAATCGGACTTCATTTGGGCGATCTGCTTAAAGATAAACGCTGAAATTTTTGATGTATATTAGGAACATCGATTTCTCTTAGTTTTTTAAGAAAAAAAGGTTTTGAAATTTGTGGATTCCGCAAAAAAAGAATTCTGTCTACACCATTACGGATTGTAGCATAGAGATGATCTCATTTTGCGGTGTCTTTTTTAGTCGATTTACAATGGTTACTTTTTTTAAGAAATCATCAAGACCAATCTTCTTGACTGGAGAAATCAGTAGATTCGTATCTTTCATTCTCATCCGTTGCTTGCTATTAAAATGTCATTGCTTTGTCTGCAGCTTCGTCCAGATCGATCGCTAAGATGATGATTTTATCCAATCTAGTTAGTTCAAAAATTTTGGCGATCGAATTCGGAATTGCATAGACGATGAGAGCTCCTTTGAGCTGTTTCATCAATCGAGCCTGGGTGCTGATCAAAGCTGCCAGTCCTGAAGAATCGATATGTGTAGTAGCGGAAAAATCCAAAAGAAGAACTCTTGCTCCATCATCAATTTTTTGGTTGAACATATCCTTTAATTTCTTCGATGAAAAGATGTTCACTTCCCCCGTCGTCTTTAGAATCGATATATGCGGTTTGAGTAGATGATTTACGTGAGATCCGGAGATTATTTCTACTAATAACTCATCTTTAGAATCATTTCCGCTGCTTTGAAACGTATTCGAGTTGTTTGTTGTTTCCATTTTGTTTTCCTAAAAGTTGATTGTAATTTTCATTTCAATTTTTTGATCCTTCCCGATGGCTTGGGGGATCGGCGCCATAAATGTCTCTTGAAAAAATAAGAGAGTGTAATCGGAAAAGTGATAAAGGTAGTATTTAGAAGATAACTAAAAAGCAAGGAAAATAAAAATAATTGATTGAGTTCTTTGTATTTTTGGGGCGTATCCTTTTTTTGATCGAGCCAAAGAACAAATTGATTGATTCGCGGAATGAAAACCGCCTTTAAATTCTGCGAGTTTTGAGAGCCAACAAAGAAATAAAGGACTTTGACGCTAAAAAGTTCAGTTAAACTCAGTATCGTATATCCGATTTTGTAATACACATTTCGCTGAAAGTAACAATCGGGAAGCAAATAATCCAAAAGCATTATGTCTTTTACATATTTGGAAACTTCTTGTTCCGATTGAGTTTTATAAGTCGCGGAAATAATTTTTCCGATAGGAACCGAAATCGAATTTTCTTCCTGATTTTTTCGAATTAAAATCGATTTCTCGTCCAATATCGCAAGGGAGAATTGGGCGTATTCCATGTTTTTAGAGACGATATTAAATTTGAAATTTGTACGAAGTAATTGGCCTAAAATTTTAAAATTAGTCGTTGAATGACTCCAATTTTTCCGGAAGTCATTCGTTTCGAACTCAGTCTTTCTTCGACGAAAAAAGTGGTTTGCAGTTTGAGCCTGGGATATCCGAAAGCGGATTCCAATCTCAATCTGTTTCTTACACCGAGGGAGCCGATTTCCGATATGGTAAAATTTTATTAGAATCGACCCTTCTTTATTTATGATTTATTTTCTTTCCGAATTTTTAGAATCAGAGGGTTGTTTCAAAAAACTAAATGTTATGAAACAGTCGGATCATGATCTGACCGAAAATCACAGCCACAGCCGTTGTAAAATAGAAATAGAGAATATTCTAAAACTTATATTCACTATTGCAAAACAATACCCTGGTTTGTTGCAAATTGTATAAAGAAGATTGTTGCCGCATAATAAACGCGCATAACGCATTTTTTTTCGATCCCGATTTGTGTTTTAGATCGCCGTTTATGCTAAATATTTTTAAAACGCGAGCGGTTTATTCCCTTTCCAAGAATTCCTATCCTCCGATATTCAAAAAAACGCGAATCGTTTTGATCCAATACCGAATTAAAAATCACAATTTTATTCTTTGTCTTATTGTTTGAAAAAAGTCGGCTTTTTAAGATGGATAAGGAATTCTATTCCCGCCCATTTTCTAAAAAACCGAGCCAACAGAAAGTAAAGGGTTTTGGAGAAATGAATGTCTGAAATTTTAATTATCTGTACACTTTTGATTCTATCACCGACCGAACTCAAACTCATCTCAGAGCGTATGAATTTACGAAACGGACATTCGGAAGGGAAGGCGGAATTCTTTTTTAAAAATACAAAAAGCGGCTTTTTCCTGTTCGGGGATAGGATGTCGGTTATAAAAGGAACCGAACCTTCCAGAGATTGTATCATCAATCTATCGGAGAAAGAGGGTGGGTTTTTGGACGTGTGCGGTGCCAATTTTCCAAAAAATTTGGAAATTACGAAAGGTTTGAGTCACTTGGAATTGACCGATCTTTGTAAATCAGCCTCGATTCGAAAATAAATTCAAATTTTAGAATCGATGGATTCTATTTTTTTATCTTAAAATCCAAGAAAATTTATGATTTTCATATGGATTTGATAAAATTCATTAGAAAATTATAAAATACGATCGAATTTAAAGTATTTATCTATTTGATACGATCTTTATCAAAATCAAAACTTGGAATTCAAAGTCATTCTTTCAAAATTTACGATCCAACCACGTATTTAAAACTATTTTAAAGAATCATACAATTTATATATTCTATTATATTGATTTAAATACACATAATATTAGATATTTTATTTAAAAAATAAAATATTTTGAAAAAATTGGACTGATTTACTCGGACATGAATTTATAACATAATTTATTGAATTTATTTTAAATTTGAGGATAGGAGGTTCTGTTTTTTCAATCACTGATTAAAATGTGGCATTTTTTTTGAATTTTTTTAATTATATTTATAATTTAAGTTTAATTTTATAAAGTCGTATGATATATAATAATTTAATTTATAAAAACATAATAAATATATAGAACCCGCATTGATTTATTTTTGACAAATCTGGTTTTTGAGATTCTGGCGACAGATTCCTCTTTTGAGGAAATTTATATTTTTCAACAAAACAGGTGAGTGTAAAAAATCTATGAATGTTTTTTGTAAAAAAAAATCAGGTATTTTTTTCATTCTTTTTAACTGCATTTTTTTTAATTCTATTCTTTTTATTGGAATCCTGCGCTGCTTGGCCGATGTTTACGGGTGCGGCGGGTTTGGCTGCTGGAAAAAAAGGAAGTGGTTTAGGGGATTCTTTTTGTTGTTACTGGGAGCGGGTTTGGAGCCTGCTGCTTTGGACAGGATCGAAATCTCTTCTCCTTCTCCGAGTTTAGCGCGGGGCACCATGCTCAATTTAAGCGCGACCGCAATCTATAAGGATGATACTCATCGGGATATCACCTTGGAAGCGGACTGGTCTCCGCAGATCAGAATATTCTCCGGGTTTTGATTCAATCTCAAGTAAAAGGAATGAATCTCGGTTCCGGGAATGTGAGCGTTTCTTTTCAGGAACGAGAGGCGGAAGTTACGTTAACCGTGATCCCCGCCGTCCTGGATGAGCTGACGATTACTTGTATCAATCAGGGAACCACTCTTCCTGCCGGAACCACGCGTCAGTGCAAATTGGAAGGCATTTTCTCAGACGGAAGCACACAAGTTTTAACCACGGATCCGGACGTTTCCTGGGATACCTCTCAGATCTCTATTGCCAGTGTGGATTCCTCCGGCTTGATCACCGGCGGCTCCTCTGGTTTGACTCAAATCGGCGCTTCGTATCATGGACTCGATACAAGTCTGAATGTCGTCGTGAGTTCCGCAACCCTTACTTCCATCGACATCACTCCTGCGAATGGTTCCTTCGCACTCGGCGCAACACAACAATTTACGGCGATCGGAACCTATAGCGATCAAACCATTCAAGATCTTACAACGCAGGTCTCTTGGGCTTCTTTAAACACAGGAGTTGCCACGATTTCCAATATGATCGGTTCCAAGGGATTTCTTTCCACACAAGCCGCGGGTTCTGCAACGATCACCGCAAATCTCGGAGCAGTGAACGGTCAAACTCAAGTTACCGTGACCTCGGCTGTTTTAGTCGGTATTTCGATCACGCCGGCCAATCCGACAGTGGCTCTGGGAAGAAATTTGAATCTTACCGCGACCGGTTTGTTTTCCGACGGAACGGTTTCGAATATCACTCATCAGACGACCTAGTCGAGTGCAACGCCGGCTTTTGCTACGGTGGATAATTCCACGGGTTTGGAAGGTAGAATTACCGGAGTCAGCGTCGGAACGACGAATATCACCGCAGGAATCGGAGGTGTGGACAGCACAATCTCCCTTCAAGTTACGAACGCAGTTTTGGAATCGATTCAAGTGATTGCGGATCAGACCTCCATTGCGCGAGGAACTATGACCTTGGTTCAGGCGATCGGGATCTATTCGAACGGCTCGTCTCAAAATATCAGTGATCAGGTTGCTTGGAGCAGTTCAAATTCTTCCATACTTCAGATTGCAAATCTAACTTCCGTCCCGAAAAGAGAAGTTCAATCCCCGGGATCCGGATCTTTGGGAAGCGCCCGAATTAGCGCGACTTTGGAAGCGATCACATCGGATACGAATATCGTCGTAACCGCGGCTACGTTAGTCTCGATTGAAATTTCCCCCACAAATCCTTCGGTTTCTGCTGGGCTTGAAAAGAGATTTACCGCAACCGGTATTTATACGGATGGAAGCACACAAGACATAAGTACTCAGGTTACCTGGTCTTCTTCGGATACTTCGAAAGCGACGATCAGTAATTCGTCCGGGTCCGAAGGAGTCGCGCTTGCAAACTCAGCAGGAGCGACGAATATTTCCGCCACGTTAGGCGGTGTTGTTGCTTCGCCTACAACTCTTACCGTTACAAATGCGGTTTTGAATTCCATAAATATCACTCCTTCTCTCCCGAGTGTCGCCGGAGGAAGAAGTGTCAATTTGACCGCCACTGGAACTTACTCGGACGGTAGTATTTCCAATCTCACAGTAAATGTCGCATGGACTAGCGATGATTCTTCCATTGCATCCGTTGACAATATAACCGGAAGGGAAGGGCAGGCCACCGGTATTGTTCAAGGAAATACTCAGATTCATGCCACACTCGGAGGTGTTTCCGCGACCATTCCATTTACGGTGACGGCTGCGGTTTTGGATTCGATCGAAGTGACTTTAGAAAGTTCTTCCATTGCCAAAGGAACTTCGACAAGGGCGGAAGCGCGTGGTATTTTTTCGGACGGAAGCAATTTGAATCTTTCCGATCAAGTTGTTTGGTCGAGTTCCCAAACCTCGGTCATTCAACTTGGCGTTTTGGATTCGGGTTCGAATCAGATGATCCTGCTCAATTCTCCTTCGAGCGGCGGTACGGGAATATCCAGAATCACCGCGAGTCTGAATTCCGTTAGCGGATTTGCGGATCTGACGGTGACTTCTCCAACGTTAGTTTCCATTCAAGTGGATCCTACCAATCCGAGTGTCGCCAACGGACTCACTCAAAATTTTACCGCGACCGGAAGATATACAGATGGAAGCACGCAAGATTTGAATACTCAGGTTACTTGGTCTTCTTCGGATACGTCGAAAGCTACGATCAGCAATGCAAGCGGTACGGAAGGACGTGCGACCGGGGTCGCTTCGGGAATTGTAACCGTGAGCGCGGCTTTGGGAAGTATCAGCGGAAATACTTCTTTGGAAGTAGTGTTCTTGGACACAACGGCTCCCACGATTACGAATGTTGTGGCTTTGACTCCGAGCACTGTGCGGGTGACTTATTCAGAATCCGTAAATGAAACTCAGGCAAAGACGGCATCTATTTACAAACTCGCTCTGAGCGCTTCCGTTACCGGATCCGGTTCGGTATACACTCTTACTTTAGGTTCTTCTCAAACATCGAACGCCAATTATACGATGCTGATTGACAAATCCGGAGTTCAGGATCTATCCACGAGTCCAAACAATTTGGGCTGCGGTAACTACGGCGATTTTTTAGGACAGGAACAGATCAAAGTAATTTCGGCCGTATGTGCAAATCCGACTTCGGTGATTCTCAATCTTTCCAAAGCGCCTAAAACGGGGAATAACGTAACAGTATCCGCCGAATGTACAGGTTCTACAGAATGCGGAAATCGTTATAAACTTGTGGGAGCGAGCGATCTTGGAACGATCAATAGCGCCAAAATTCTAGATGGAATCGTCTGCAACGGGGCTTCGGCGGATACTGCGAAGATTTGTGTGGTTCACAATCTGGTTCAAACGGGAGCTCAATATTCTATCATCGCCGCGGATTCGGTGGACGGGGACGGATTTGACAATACAAGCTGGGGATCGATCCGAAATTCTTTGGATACGGAGAATCTTCAGTCTTCTCCGAGAGATCGAGCTTCGTTTTTGGGTTGTGGAACTTCTCCCGTGAATTTTGCGGACGGACCTATATCAATCGATCCAAATGCATCCACGTTCGGTTATCTCGCGGATTTTAACTCTAAAATTTATTCGGGACCAAACAACACGGGAAACGGAGCGCAGCGTTTTGCTTATGACGGAAGTATTCCCGAAGCTACACAATTTACATTCGAGAAAGATAATACTGCTCAGGATGGCGATGCGACAAACGTGAGTTCCAATACCGCCGCTTCCAGAGAAAACGGGATCTTGGTTCCGCCTTACGTGACGATCGGTCATTCAGGATGCACTTCCAATAACGGAACCTTGGCTCTCGGTTGCGGACCGGATAATTAAAGTGGAAGGGGTGTTTTTTCGACGGGAACTCTCGGAGGAAATCCGTATCTGTTTCTTGCAGGTGCAAGAACCGTCGCGGACGGCTTTGGGCAGTATCTTTTCGACTATCTGTATTACTCCTCGGATCCGTCTTCCAATCTCAACTTTAAATACATCGATCTCGGGTCTATCACCGGATCTTTGACTGCGGGAGTTTCCTCGCTTACGATTCTCAACGATCGTTTGTTTGCAGGATTTGCAAAACCGAGCAACGATGGAGTCGGACTTTTCGGAGGATTGAACGCTCCCGACTTCGGGTTTGTCACTTTTAATTCCGCAGATTCGGGAACGAGTTTTTGTACTCCCGGTTCGAACTGCGACGCGTTTGACGGGACAAAGGGAAAAAGAATTCGCATCGATTATCTTCCGTATTTCGGCGGACCTTCCACAGGCCTATTAGGAATCAATAATAATGCACATCCGAACTGGGGGTATTATATCGGAGTCGATTCTATGTTTGTATTTAAGAATCGGATTTACGCCGCGAACGGAGGATTGCATTCGGTCGGACATAACGGATCCATTATACGATCTACGAGTGCGGATCCTACAGTAGCTTGTACGGGCGCTGTCACATGCGCGAACTGGGTAGAAATCGGACCAAGAAGCAATTCGAAATGGCATAACAGTCCGACAAACAATTGGTTTTCTTTGGAACTCAATAAATTCTACGATTTGATTCCGGGTGATCGTGCTTTTGCTCAGTTTGCGGAATTCAACAATAATCTTTTTGTGACGAGAACGATTTGTATTCAAGGAAGCCAGGCACTCGGTATTCGAACTTCTCCTGGAAACGTGGCGGGTTGTACGGACGGAACCAATACAAATCGGAGAGCTCAACTCTGGAAATGTGATCCTACGATTTCGGGTAACGCGACCGAATGTGACGCATTGGATTGGTCTGTGGTCGGTGATGACGGAAGCGGAATCACGAATCTCGGAGATTCTTCCAATCGTACGATCAGCATGGTGATAAAAAACGGATCCTATCTCAATGTAGGATACGATCATCCGTCGGGTATTCGTATTTACAGAACCAACGTCACGAACCCGAGCTCGGCTTCTTCTTCCTGGACTCAGGTTTCCGGAAGCGGACTCACGGACGGAACCAATGTGCAACAGATTTTTTCTGCGGTTTCCGTTCCATCCGGAGGTATTTACTATCTTTACGTAAGTGCGGGAAAAAACGGAGTTCCTGTGAGAACTTATAGACAGCAAAATTGATTTAAAATAATGGAATATTCAAAATGAAGTATGTATATAAAAACAGAATTTCAAACGTATTATCGCCGGTTTCTGTGTGTGCGGAAGGCGAATTCGAATTTCGAGGCAAACGGTTTCTTTTTTTCTTTTTGTTAATTCTTGTATTGGGGGCTTGTAGACACGCGTGGGTTCGATTTCCGCAAACTCCTCCTCTTGCTTGTCAGATTTATACACAATCCAGCGAGTGCAAGCGTGCAATAGAGGATCGGATTGGAAAACAAGGACAAACCGGGAAAATTCATAACATTCATCAAAAATACTACTTCTTTGGATTGATGCCCGCACGATACGTTGTTGACATTTCGAAATACTGTCCCGAAGGACCTAAATCGGCGCATCAGTTTACTTCTTTTTGGGATGCCGTATGGGAACAACTGACGTTTACGATCTATTCTCCCCAAACCTTGGAGGTAGAATGTTATCCTTGATTCGAATTCTAACGTTATTCTGGAGTTCCCCCGAAAAAACGGACAGGTTCATACAGTAATTTGTTCTCTGAACTCGACAGGGCTAAGATAGCCTAAAGCCGAGTGTCTTCTCCTTCTGTTGTAGTATCTTTCGATATAGTCAAACAGAAAATATTTCGCATCCTTAATAGTGTTGAATTTCCTTCTGTAAACTTCTTCTACCTTTAGAGTTTTAAAGAAAGATTCCATCGGAGCATTGTCGTAGCAGTTACCTTTCCTGCTCATGCTTTGGATGAACTCATTTTTACTTAAAGCTTTTCTAAAATCTTCGCTGGCATATTGGACTCCTCTATCCGAGTGGAATATAACTGCTTTCGGGGATCTCCTCCGCATTAAAGCCTTTTCGAATGCATGAAGAAGATGCCTTGCCTCAAGGGTAGGCGCTAACTCCCAACCGATGATTTCTCGATTGTAGAGATCCTTGATTGCAAAGAGATAGGACCATCTTCCGGCAATAGGTATGTAGGTGATATCCGAGAGCCAAATCTTATTTAAGGAGAATGTCTTAAAATCCTGATTCAAAAGATTTTGAGCTACTGGGAGTTTATGCTTAGAATTGGTGGTTACAGGATGAAAAGAACGTTTCCGAACGGCCTTTAAGCCCATTACATGCATTCTCTTGTAAACTCGGTTCTTTGAAACGAGATTCGATTCTGCTCGCAGGTCCTGATGAATTCGTAAATAACCGGCTCTGCCTTCATTCTCCCCATAAAGTCGCTGGATGTTTTTATCCAATTCGCGATTGGCTTTAGACCTCCCGCTTTCTGGTCTTTTCAGCCAGCTGTAATACCCACTCTTCGATACATCAAGAACGTTGCACATCTTCTCAAGTCGAAAAGGAATGTGATTCGTTTTAATAAACGAATACTTCAACTGCGGGGTTTCAAGAAGATGGCCACGGACTTTTTTAGGATCTCCCTCTCCTCCGTCACTTCCGCTAACTGTTTTTCGAGGCGATCTACTTTGTCCTGAAGCGCATCTTTGAACGGACCCTCATCCGTCAGATATTTCTTCTTCCAATTTCTTAGCGTATTTATCGATACACCTAAATCATTCGATAGTTGGCCTAAGGACTTACTTGTCTTGAGCAAAAGGTCGACTGCATTCTTTTGAAATTCTTCATCATATTGGGATTTACGGGACATGCTTTTTTCATCCTTTATTGTTGCATAGACGTGTCCACTAAATCGGGGGAACTCCATTCTTCCTTTTTATATTTTGGGTGAGTTGTCATTCTACGGTGATCATTCATAAGGAAACCGTAAAGCCGATCTCTCTTTCTCACGCGCCGCCACCACCCGAAAAAAGAAACAAACAGGCGAACACTCTGTTCGGAATCTATGCGATTTCGGACAGTGAGGAGGCATCTTGTCAGGAGCAACCGGGAGAGGTTCGAATCGTAACCTCGATCTGGGATTCGGTTGTCCACTTTACGGTGGGACCGCTTTATACCACAAAGACTGTGGAAGTGTATTGTCCTCTATTCAAGAAAAGTGATTTGACCGAAAAAAACCAGGAACCGAAAACAGCACCCAAGGAAAATCCGGAAACCAAGGAACCACCGCCAAAAACTTCAAGTCTTAAACCCGAGTCACCGCCTGAAAAAAACAATCCGGAGAAAGATACAAAGGATAAATCGAAGTCAAAGAAAAAACACGGAGAATACATTTTCGATTCTCAGTTTTAATCTCAGATAGAGAAAAAACCGGATTTAAATCGAATCGCAAAGAATGATACAAACTGTGTATGAAAAAACGGAATTGGATTGCCTTTCTGGGTGAAAAATAGAAAAGAATAGATTTAAGGTAAATCGTTGCTCGGAATTTCAGTCATACTTTATTTGTTTACGACGATTTTGATCGGAGCCGTCGCCTCCCGATTTATCAGCGATTCCAAAGACTATGTTCTTGCAGGAAGACGGTTGCCGCTTTTTCTGGCATCGTCCGCGTTGTTCGCAACCTGGTTCGGATCGGAGACCTTGCTCGGAGCATCTTCTCGATTTGTGGATGAAGGTGTGATCGGTGTGATTGAAGATCCTTTTGGAGCGGCACTTTGTTTGTTTCTTGTAGGTCTTTTTTTCGCACGTCCACTCTATCGAATGAACATTCTTACCTTCGGAGATTTTTATAAAAATCGATTCGGAAGAAAAGCTGAAATCGTATCCAGTATTTTTATGATTCCTTCCTACTTCGGCTGGGTTGCGGCGCAGTTTGTTGCGTTAGGGATCATTCTTCATTCGATAACGGATCTTCCCGTTTCTACCGGAATTTTTATCGGCGCGGGAGTCGTTTTGATTTATACGACGATCGGAGGAATGTGGGCGATCTCTCTCACCGATTTTTTGCAGACCATTTTAATCATATTAGGACTTGCTTATTTAGTTTGGGACTTGAGCGATCAAGCAGGAGGATTGAATGCGGTTTTGGAATCCACAAAACCCGGATTTTTTCGATTTGTACCCGAAATGAATTTCAAAAGTATCCTGGTCTATATCGCGGCTTGGATGACGATCGGACTCGGATCGATTCCGCAACAGGATATCTTTCAGAGAGTGATGGCTTCCAAATCGGAAAAGGTCGCGGTGTATTCTTCGTTGTTAGCTTCTTTTTTTTATTTGAGTGTGGCGTTACTCCCTTTGCTTGCAGTGCTTTGTGCAAGAAAAGTGTATCCGGAAATCGCAGTAGAAGACGCACAGATGATTTTGCCAAAGACGGTGTTGACTCATACAGGACTGTTTACACAGATTTTATTTTTCGGAGCGCTTCTTTCTGCGGTGATGAGCACGGCGAGTGGTGCGATTTTGGCGCCGGCTTCCGTTTTGGGTGAGAATGTAGTGCGTCCTTTTTTAAAAAATCCCACGGAAAAAAGGATCTTACAAATCTTAAGAATCTCCGTTGTGGTCATCACTTTGATTTCGCTTTTGATGGCGATCACAAAGAGCAATATCTACGAGTTGGTGTCGCAAGCGTCTGCTTTGAGTTTGGTATCTTTGTTTATTCCTTTACTTGCGGGACTTTTTTGGAAAAAGTCCACTTCTACCGGCGCCGTAGTTTCTATGATTTCGGGGTTTATCGTGTGGCTTTTTTGGAATCTCGGATCTTTTGAAATACCCGCATCGATTCCAGGATTGTTTTCAAGCTGGTTTGGGCTTTTGATCGGCGATCGATTGGAGAGAATGGGGTACGGTTTTTCAGAAGAAATAAAATCAGAAGAGGAAATCGAACCCACTTCGGTTTAAAAATTTTCTTTATCATTTTGGACGATACGTTTACAAATCGATTCTAAAAAAGCGCATCCGCGCTTGAACTCAATGTTGTTGTCTGCGATCGCAACTATGTATAATTTTTACCTCAATCGCTGTCGCATTTGTAAATGAAAATTTCATTCAAAAAAAACGAGAATCGATCTCTCTGTTCGAAGTTAGTTATAAAAATACAATCCTCTGTTGCTCATTGCAATATTCAAGAATCGGAACATTCTTTTGAATTTACAGTGGGTCACAAAACAGGATCGCATTGCGGTGCGCGTTCTTCCTCCCCCACCGGAGGGGATCCAGTGAAACTCAATGAACGCTTCTCGAAAACTCAATGAGCGACTCCCTACGGGTCGTAGCTCAGGATCAGCATTCAAGAGCGAGGTGTTGAGTTCAGCGAAAGCGACCCTTTGGGACAGGTTCTTATAAAGAACTCTGTTCGTTTGTGAATGAGGGCGAAAAGAAATCTTGGGGGACTTCCCAATAATTTCTTTCGCTACAAACACCCGCAGTCAAAGAATGGTAAAATGTATTTCCGGAGAATTCGATGCCGCCAGTTTTAGACGATTCCATTGCGTTTGAGAGAAAACAAGAATCCCCAACGAGATTGGGGGAAGCGTTCCAAGGTCTTTGGTTGGAAAATGAAATTTGTTTAGCGATCGCGGGGGGAGGTTGTAAGGCCTTTTACGGATTGGGTTTTGGCCATGAGCTCAAGTCCTGGGGTTTGAAATTTCGGGAAGTCTCTGGTGTATCCGCGGGAGCCGCTATGGTTCTTTGTCTCATCAGCGGGGGTGAAGAGGAATGTGTGGTCTTTTTTGAAAACATCGTTCGAAAAAATCCTGCAAACTTTTATCTAAGTCGACTTTTTAAGGGAGAAAGAGCATTCCCGCACGAAGAAATGTATCGAAAGACGATTCGATTTGGAATGGATTTCGAGAAAATCCTAAAATCAGGCACGAAAGTATTTATACATACGTTAAGAGCCATTCCCAAAGAAGATTCGTTTAAGAATAAGTTCCGTCTTGCAAGATTGATCGCCGAAACGGCAAAGGCATTTTTAGAGGATGAGATCGATCGTGGTCGAGGGATCAATACCGAAAGAATGCAAAGAGTACTCAGAAATTGGAATATGAAAGAAGTATTATTTACGGAAAAGGACTTTGAAGATCCGGAATCGGTAGAACAGATCATACTCAATTCTTCTTCGGTTCCTCCGGTTGTTTCCGTTCAAAGTCACGGGAAAGAATATTATCTCGACGGTGGACTCACCAACAATCTACTTTTGGAAACATTTCCACCCGATCGAAAAACGATCGGAGTCTATTTTGAATCGACTACGATCGTTGGAAAGGATCCGAAACTTTTGGAAAGATGTTATTTGCAAAGACCTTCCGAGGCGTTGCCAATCACTTCCTTTGATTATACGGATCCGATCGGAGTCCGAAGAGCGTATGAACTTGGAAAACAGGACGCTCGATTGAATAAGGAAAAAATTTTAGAATATCTCAAAAGGGATTGGGCAAAGGCGGTCACCTCGTTTAAATCGAGATAGAATTTTCGATTTTTAAAGATCGTCAGATTTTTTCGCAAAGTTCCTACAATCCTCTGTAAAATCCGCGGTGCCCCCTCCCTCATTGCATAACCTTACCCACAAGTTAAATCCTGCGTGAGTAATTTAAACATAAATCCGAGATCTATAACTCTCATTAATCCTTTGAATATTGTGAGAGGTCCAGGCGGTGAGTCTGATTTCCGCCCTAAGTGTCCGCCTAACTTTGCAATCCATTCTAAAACAGTGCCTAAATCAGGTTCTTGTTTTGGTGGTTGAGGAGTTTCGTAAAGTCGGCAGTAAGCGCCTTTCCATTCAAATGGTTCAAACATGATGGAAGCTTTTAATCCGTGGACATTCCTTCCTAAGAATGTTAACATCATTACGCGCCAAGAGACGATTGCGCTAATGGCAATACAAGCCTTGAATCGATCGCCAAATTTGAATTGAGTGGATTCGATTGCACATCCAGATTTTAATATCTTGAAATAGACTTCGATTCCCCAACGACTTTTATAGTAAGAGATTACGTTCTTCGCATCTTCAGAAGTTCTAATTGGAATTGTTGTTAAAAATTTCCACTGAATTGTTTCGTCTTCTGATCCGTCAATCTCAGTTGCGGATACCGCATACATATCTATATTTTCCAATTTTTTATATCGAGGGGGCTTTATTGATAATTTTTCAAATCGAAGCTCGATTTTAGCGTCTCTTGCTTTCTTTCCTTTCTTTCTTGGAACAGAGATTGTATATATATCAACCGGCTCTAAGGTTTCAAGATAGGACCAAGAATAATCACCGCCCTCGATCTTTCTGTCATAAACCGCACGTATAAGCAGATCTGGAGCGTTTTCTCCTACCTCTATATGTTCCTGAAATAGTTCGAAAATATCTGCTTCTCTATCACAGATGAATATGTATTTTGCATCGGATTCTTTAGAAAATTCGCATGTTGTTCTGTAGCCTTGAATCCACTTTATACTTTCCTTATTTTCAATAGGAGTTCTCTTTCTTACATCTCTTGGTAAATGTTTAGAGCCTAATTTCAAGCGAGTCCACATTTTAAAATCTAAAATTCCTAAAGGGATTCCGTCTGTGGTAAATGCAATTGAAGGATGTAAAAGAAGCCCCTGATCCAAGTTGGAATTCATCGGCCCTAAACCTTCGATTCGGTTTCTATTTCGATAATAAATTTCCGTTGTGTCGCTTAACACCAAAATCGTTTCTTGTTTTTCAAGACGCTTTTTAGTCGCTCTGGAATGTGGAGCAATAATTTCATCCGGAGATACTTTCGGGTTCGAGAAAAAACGATAGGCGGCTTTTGTTCCCGACCAATTACCAAAAACATCAGGTAGGCTTGAGCCCGTTTGGTTACACATCGATCCGATAATTTTCTTTAATCGTTTATTAAGTCTCTTGTCCCCCAAGCTAAGAGACAGAAATTCTTCTTCAATCCAATCTAAATCCGTTTCGAGCGTACTACTCCAATGTTTAGTGATCATCTTTAGGCCCAAGGAAAGAAAAGCAACAATGGCCTAAAAAAGCTAGTTTTTTTAACTTGTGGGTAAGGTTATGGGAAGAGTTGACTGGGGGCTATATTATACTTTCTCGCAACTAAAGAAACCGAATTTCCAGGTTCAAATGTCTCTTTTACTATCTGTTCCTTTTCCATCGAAGACCATCTTCTTCTTCGCTGGGTAGAGGTGATTACGTGAACCGTGTCATTAATAATAGTACTATTCATAGCATTACTCCTATTGCTTAGGAGCTAACTGCGATGTACGGTTTTAAGTGGGGTAACTACAAGCACGCTCCGGCCCAGCGATGTCGGTAAACTCTGGTCGTTATGCGACATTTGCCCATGGGATAACGGAAAACGGCGCGGGGACGAAGCGGGGCAAGGGGAAATTCCGGATTGTTTCTCCTTACTAGACTGACTTGACTTTTATTCCAAAGATTAGGTAATTGCTGTTAGGGTCTTTCTGCTTTGGTTTTTCCTTCCAAGAAAAACTATTAAGTTCAAAAGTTACTATTTCCTGCGATGTATGTTTTTTGACCCCCAAGCAGTCCCCGCGATGCAGTTTGATATTGATTGGGCAAAAACGACCGTCTAACTGCGGCTTGCCGCTTCGTTTATCACTCACGGTTCCCGTTCGGACTCACTACGATCTCCGGCACATCGCTTCGCGAACTTGGTTAAATAGTAATAGAAGGGATTTTCAGTGAGGGAAGTTCGCGACCCTTCGTGCAAAAGTGCTGTGGCCGTCAACGTCGAGAAACCTCCTTCGTTAAGCGAAATTGTCAGTTCTGTAAATTAATTATAGATAAAAAGAATGTATGAGTAATATATATCCTATAATAACTTGTAATAATGTTAATATTATTGAAAATCGAGAATATGTTCAATTTTTCGATGAGCCAGTAAATGTATACAATGATCGTTGTAATAAATTATTTTATTTTATTCTTGAATACAATTTTCAATTAAATACTGGAAAATTAGAAATTCCTAACTGCGGTGGCCATGTCGATAGTATGCCAAAAAGTTTTAAACAACTAAACTGGACAGAATCTGCATTAATTAGCTTATCATTTAATCAAACTTGGACAACAAACTGGATTCTTTTGAATATAGAATCGTACAGCAGGTTTATAGAAAACTTATTGAAAAACGGATCTATTTTACAATCAATTTACTATTCATGCAATTTATCAAATATTAATACTGTTTTTTCTCATATTTATAACAACAACATGAATATAAACAAAATACGATTTTATAATGATAACAATGTTTTCTATATTTCTATTACAGATACTATAAATATAAAACTGAAAGAATTAGCACGAATGTCCACGAATAATGTAAATCATTATCACGAAACACTTGTAAAAATTATAAATACTAATGATTTACTAATAGATAGTAAAATTCGCGTTGATTTATCAATTGAATAAATAATGTTATAGCCGACTGCGCTTAACGGTCGCTATTCGACCTTGCAAAACGCTCATTTGGGGATATTTTTTGCGTTTTTCTTCGACATTTTCGCATGCACTGAGATAACGTCCTCAATCTTTCGCACATTTAAGAATCAAAGAGAAGGCTCTCCTTGCCGATTGAGTTTGTAATGAGCAAATTCAAGAAAAAGGAGAACCCCCCAATGAGGGCAGAAGAAGAAAAAGCACACTTGAAAGTAATCCAAGTGGATGAGACGCAGCTCAAGAAAGACTTGAGCGAACTCGTAAGAGGTTCAGTGGAAGAAACGCTGAACGCTCTCTTAGATGAGGAAGCGGATAAACTCTGCAAAGCCTCGAGGTATGAGAGAAGCCCGGATCGAGTAGATACAAGAGCGGGTTCGTATAATAGAAACTTCGAAACAAAAGCGGGAAAAGTAAAGTTAAAAGTTCCCAAACTAAGAACAATTCCGTTTGAGTCGGCGATCATCGATCGATACAAGCGACGGGAGAGTTCGGTAGAAGAAGCTCTCATGGAGATGTATCTCGCGGGAGTTTCAGTTCGGAGAGTCGAGGACATTACCGAAAGCCTCTGGGGAACCAAGGTCTCACCTTCAACGATCAGCAAACTCAACCAAAAAGTTTTTGTTCAAATCGACGAATGGAGAATCCGTCCGCTTACTGACGAATATCCTTACGTTTACCTGGACGGACTTTACTTGAAGAAGTCTTGGGGTGGAGAAGTTCGTAACGTAGCGATTCTCGTAGCCATAGGGGTTAATTCAGAAGGTTACAGAGAAGTTCTTGGTTCGATGGAAGGAGCCAGAGAAGACAAAGAGAGTTGGCAAGCGTTCCTAAAACATCTTAAGGACCGGGGACTCAGAGGAGTGAACTTAATTATCTCAGACAAATGTTTAGGCTTAGTGGAATCGATTCCTTACTTCTTTCCAGAATCGAAATGGCAGAGGTGTATCGTTCATTTCTACAGGAATGTATTTGGAAAGGCTCCAAGAAGTTCCTTTAAAGTGATTTCACAAATGTTGAAAGCGCTTCATTCTCAGGAAAACAAAGAAGAAGCTTTGAAGAAAGCCAACTTTGTCGCCGAGCGCTTGACTGAAATGAAATTGAAGGAAGCAGCTAAAGTCATCTCCGATGGAATCGAAGAAACTCTCTCTTATATGGATTTTCCTTCCGAGCATTGGAGAAAGATCCGAACCAACAATCCATTAGAAAGAATCATCAAAGAGATCAAGAGAAGAACAAAGGTCGTAGGAGCCTTTCCTGATGGGAAGTCCGCTCTCATGTTAGCCACTGCTCGCCTCAGGCATGTTGCATCAACTAAGTGGGGAACAAAAAAGTATGTTGACATGGAGAAGTTAAATGTAATAGCTAATATAAGATCTTACACTCTTTTAAAGTTTATTACGAAAATTGTAAGTTGTCGAGATACTTATTCTTAGCTAACTCCTTCGCGCCAAGGAAAGTCTGTATCGGAGTTTTACCAAAACAATACTTACCTTGATGGGTTCGTTCGTTGTTATAAGAATCGATCCAGTGATCCAAATCTTTTTGCAAAGGTAGTGTCATGAATACTGTGTAAATAACTTTCTTTAAAACGAATCTAATTTCAATCGATCTCCGAAAATAATTGAAAACTGATTCATTGCTTTTCCCCAATCTTGAATCGGCATGGTCCATTTTTTAGACATATTATTCAACGCTAAATAGAGAAGCTTGACTGCCGCCTCATCGGTAGGAAAGGATCCCCGATTCTTGATAATTTTTCTTAGACCCATATTCATAGATTCGATAGCGTTTGTAGTGTATATCGCCTTACGAATATTAGGTGGGTAAGCCAAAAAAGGAATCACCGATTCCCAATTACTTCTCCAGGACTTGCTGATCATCGGATACTGACTGTCCCACTTGGCAGAAAAATCATCAAGGCTTTTCTTTGCGATCTCTTCCGATGGAGATTTGTAGATGGCCTTTAGGTCGATTACCAACTCTTTCTTCTGTTTGTAAGAAACCCATTTCAAAGAATTCCTCACCATATGAACAATACAAAGCTGAACTTGTGCATTAGGAAAGACTGATATGATCGTATCCGGAAATCCTTTTAGTCCGTCGACACAAGCGATTAAAATATCTTCGACTCCTCGATTCTTTAAATCGGTTAAAATCTGAAGCCAGAACTTTGCTCCTTCGGTTCTTTCTACCCAGATCCCAAGAATCTCCTTTGTGCCCTGTAGATTGATTCCTAAAGCCAAATAAAAGGCTTTGTTCACGACGTGATTGCCATCTCTTACCTTCACGATCAGCGCATCCATAATGAGAATCGGATACACTTTGTCCAAGGGGCGGTTCTGCCACTCGATCACCGTTTCCATTACGGAATCCGTTACTTGAGAAATTAGATCCGCTGAGACTTCGACTTGGTAGATTTCTTTGAGATGTCCGGAAATTTCTCGAGTTGTCATTCCACGAGAATACATCGAGATGATCTTTTCATCGAATCCCGTAAAGCGTGTCTGTCCTTTCTGAATGATCTGAGGTTCGAAACTTCCGTTCCTATCTCGAGGAACTTCCAAATCGATAGAGCCAAAGTCTCCTTTGAGCTTTTTGCTACTTTTTCCATTTCGAGAATTGCCTGAGTTATTGCCAGTCGAGGCGTTCTTCTCATATCCAAGGTGATGTGTCATCTCTCCTTCCATCGCTCGTTCAACAAGCGATTTGGTGAGTTGTTTTAAGAGTCCTTCGTTTCCGATCAGCTCTTCCGGGGTCTTACCTTTGATTAACTCATCGAGAAGTTCTTCAGCTCGATTCTTTGGTTTGCTCATATTGCTTTATCCTTGTTACTTTTTGGTTAGTCACAAGTCATTTACACAATGTAGCTGACACCCTCGAGTTTTACCAAAACAATACTTGCCTTGATGTGTTCTTTCGTTATTATACGAATCGATCCACTGATCCAAATCTTTTTGCAAATCTTCAATCGAGCTGTATACCTTTTTCCTGAAAGCAATGGCATAAAATTCGTCTTGAATGGTTCGGTGAAATCTTTCACAAATTCCATTAGATTGAGGATGCCTTGCTTTTGTTTTTGAATGGTCTATATCTTCCAAAGCAAGGAACAACTGAAATTCATGGTGTTCTCTATTTCCGCAATACTCGGTCCCTCTATCCGTTAAAATTCTCAACAAGCGAAGGCCTTCTTCTTCGAACCAAGGAATCACTTTGTCGTTTAACATATCGGCTGCTACTAAAGCATTTTTTCTATCGTAAAGTTTTGCCATCGCCACTTTAGAATAGGAATCGATAAAGGTCTGTTGGTAAATCCTTCCTACGCCTTTGATTGTGCCCACGTAATACGTATCTTGACATCCTAAGTATCCTGGGTGTTCTGTTTCTATCTCACCTTCAACTTGCTTTTCTAATTTTCTTCTTTCCAATGCCTGCACTTGGGATTCGGTTAATACGGGAGAATCTCCTTGAGCCATGAACGCCTCTAAAGCCTTCAGTCTTTTTTGAAAGGTCTCCAGATCGTGACGAACCCATACACTACGAACGGTCGCAGGTGCTACTATGATTCCTTGTTTTTTCAATTCATTCGATGCTCTCTGTTGACCGTAAGCAGGAAAGTCGATCGCCATTTTTTTTACCGCTTCTTCTTTTTCAGGTTCGATACGATTTTTAGGATTCGGTTTACGTCTACTCAGATCCTGGAGAGCGAGTTCGCCTCCTTTCTCATATAACTCTTGAAAACGATAGAAACTATCCCGTGAATAGCCCATAACGTTACACGCCTTTGAGACGTTCCCTAAGGTCTCTGCTAACTTCAAAAGACCTACCTTGTTCTTGATTATTTTTTGTACCGTTGTCATCTTTTTTCTCCTTATTTATTTTAAGGAGTGTAAGATCAACTCTTAACTATTACAAGTTAAAAGAGTTAAAAACTTTAAAGATCATGGCTTGATCGACTGAGGTGAGCTCTTCTCAAGTTCTCATTTGTGCGAAACTTTACGGACACTATCCTTAATCCTTGAATTAGAAATCAAGTGAGTCAGCTCAGAAAAACAGATCCGAAATTTCTCCTTGCCTCGCTCCGTCCTTACCCGTTTTTCCGTCATCCCTTTGAGACAATGTCGACTCATGTTGAATTTACCTGACAAAAATGATTTAAAAGCCCGACTAAACCAAGATCACGTTTGACCACATACCGCAACGACGCAAGCAGGTAAATTTTGTTGCGAGTGACGGAGTGATGCGAATTACCATCGGTCGTCGGGGTTTTGTAGTAGCCTTAAAGCTTTTGATAAGGTTGTTCTATGCGTGAGGATCGCAAAAAGACTCGATAGTTGTTCCTCTGCAATGACGTTACTCATTTCAACATACCCCTGAATGATTTTGACTGTTTCCAAGATCCGTAGCGCAGATTCAATCGTATCTGTATCTTTTAAACGGGTTTGAAAGCAGTCGCATTCCTCATTATAACGAAGCTTTTCGGGCAATAAAGGTTCAAATATTTGAAAAGCTCCGATTACTATTTTTTTTCTATTCTTGTCCATCATCGTGATGATACCTTGGTCGGATACAGAGAATGTATCCTCTTCGATATTCAATGGAATTTGAATTTTTGGAAGCAATATATTGCCTCTTAAATCTACCAAATATCGCTCGCTGCTGATTTTGAAGCTCCCCAAACGTCGGAATATGATTTGTCCTTGATTGTCAACGAGTTTGAATAGTCCCGGGCCAATGAGAGCCAAGTCAAACGTAACACCGTAGGTAAGTGCGCCTTGACCGAAATCTCTCTCCGGTATGACAGAGGTTTTCAGTGTGGGAAAATTTCTTGTAATACATATCTTTTTGTAATTCGGCGTATTGGCATTCGCCAAATTTTCCGTTACCCAATGGATCTGAAGGTCTACGGCTTTAAGAGCGGATTTCAGCCGATCAATATTGGCACCGTGGGCATTTCTAATTGCTTTAGCTTCATCAGACATGTTGAATTGCTTTTCTAACTTACCGAAAGAAGCGGAGTTCGCCGCTCTTGCTTCAGTCGAATACAGCTCGTCTGCAAAAATAGGTTGTATCGTAATCAGAATACAAAGGATTCCGCTAAAAAGGACCTTATTTTGAGTCATACTTTTCCCACATTTTTTTCATTATATCACACAGAGTAAGTGTCGACAAATGTCGTATAAACGATTCATCTTCTTTAATGTTCAGGAGGTCGAAAGGGCTTATTACTTCGATGAGCCGGATCTGGCTGACCCTCGTGTAAATCTCCTTGGTCCAACAATAACTGGATATGATTGATGTCGATTCCGGCAAAGGCAATACCAAATGTAATGTTTACTCAACTCGCCGGGCAGTATCATATGATAAACGCTGAAACTTTGTTACCATTACTTACGAATGTCAACGGCGTTTAACTTCTGCTTCTCGCTCTTTGTCGCAGTATGAGCCATTGTGAATGATATTGAGATGCGCGACGTTGTTTGACAACTCCGCGCACAGAAATCATCAATTCATATCATCGATCTTCACATCATCCGGTGCGGGTTGGCCCTGGCCGTTTTCGATGAGATTTCTCAGGCTGAGCAGAAAAGTCGCCCATTTCATGCTGCAATGCGCAGTAAATTCGCTTTCATTTTTCCAGTCCTGATGTCTAAAATGAATGATCGTCATAGCGATTCCGTCCGGTGCCGTGCTTGCATTGAGTTTAAAGTCGATATGAGAACCGATCCAGTCTTCCGGTCCTGAAATACATTCCCAAAGGACACGTTGTGGTGCAAGCTCTTGGACTTTCATTTCCATACTTGCTTTGTGCCCGAAATCAAATCGGATCGATTCACCCACTGAGGACGTTCCCCCAGAGAATGATCCCGTAACTTCTTGAGTCCACCATCCAGCAAGACCCGTTTTTGTAGTCAGTGCGTTGATGATTTTTTCAGTTCCGGCACGAATGCCTATTTTGTGATAGATTCCATTCATGTTGTACTCCTTTTTTTGTTGTTCGACTTTGTCGGTAAAGACGTTATTTTATTCTTCCTCAGAGTGCCATTTTTCGAGGCCGATGAGAATATTTGTCCAACCATAGTGATGCATTTCGATTTCGGTGCCACTCTCCAGGCGTTCATGAATCAAAGTCACTAACGTCTGCGGTTTGTGAATCGTATTCTTGGAACCTTTACCCGTGACTTCCAAAAGAGCGGTAAAAATAACTGTAACAAGAGTATCTAAGTTTTTAGTCGCATGCGAACGCCAGGTGAAGACGAGTTTTGTTGGCTCTTCGATTACAAGATACTCGCCCACATGCGGAAGTATTTGGCCGTTGAGTATCATATTGATTTGAAACCGACCACCGGGACGAGGATCCATCTTGACCGATTCGATCCCAACGAGATCTCCAGACAAAAACCAGCGAGAGAATTCTTCTGCTTTTAGCCAGGCTCGAAAGAGTCGAGTCGGTTCGGCGTTAATTTTTTTTTCGATTCTTAGGACCTCTGTGGTCATGATCTTGCTCCTCTATAAAGGTTTCGAGTTTATCGAGTTTGTTTGTCCAGAATTCCTGATGATAAGAAAGCCAGGCGGAAGCTTCGGAAAGCGCACTTTTTTGCAATTCAAGACGAAAACTGCGACCGTCTTCCGGATCGCGCACCTTGCGCACAAGACCCGCAGCAGATAGAACATCGATATGTTTGGCAACCCCCGCGAATGACATGGAAAAAGGCGCTGCTAATTCTGAAATAGTAAGCGAACGTTCTCGCATACGTGCGAGCATTTGCCGTCTTGAATGATCGGACAGCGCTGCAAACACACGATCCAGCTTTTGTTCGTTTTTAGATAATCCAACCATTTAGTTGAATAAATCACAAAGTATTTCAAAGTCAAGTATTAAACCGTTTTGTTGAATAAATGATAAAATTTTTTTTGTATTCTATCCGTTAAAAAACATTCCGATCTGAGTGACGACTTGTTTGAACTGGAATTTAAAATGTGCAGACTCGATCCCGCAATCTTGAGTCATGAAGCTCATTTGCGACTCGCATGGATCCATATCAAGAAATACGGTATCGAGACTGCTATGCGCGATATTTGTGAACAGCTAAAAATGTTTGTAGAATTTCACGGTTTGGCTGAGAAATACAATCAAACGCTTACCATTGCGGCCACAAAAGTCGTGTATCACTTCGTAAACAAATCCGCAGCCGACAATTTTTATGAATTCATCCGTGAATATCCACAATTAAAGTATAACTTTAAAAAATTGATAAACTCACACTATAGTATTGATATCGATCATTCTGAAATCGCAAAAAAGGAATATTTGGAACCCGATCTATTACCGTTTTCTTAAGTGTTTGTATCAACGGAGATCCAATCGTTATGCTTCAAAAACCCGATTTTCTAAACATACAGACAAGTTCGGATTATTCTTCAATAATCGCGAAATAGTTTCCTTCCGAATCGGCAAAATTAAAAACTTTTTTACCATTCGGAAATTTTACCTTATCTCCGACGGTAATCTTTCTATCTTTCAATTTTTGATACAATCCCTCGATATTGTCTGTCGTAAGCAGAATGGAAGGTGTGCCAAGGTTCATATCCGGATTTGCGGCGGCGACAAAGGTTTTATTTTGTAAAACTAACTTGGTCGAGTTTTGACGACCATCCGATAAAATGATAGCGAAAGACTGACCATAATCTTCTCTTCCTTCGATACGAAAGTCGAAATTAGTCACCCAAAAATTTGCAATTGCTTCTTGATCGTTGACATAGAGCATAATTTGATTTAATTGATTCATCTGGTTTCACCTTGTCGAAATTTTCGTATTCAGTTTACGGCTATTTTTAAATAAACGATTCCCGATTTAACATAGCATATCTTGTCTTTATAAACACGATATTGGCATATAGCAATAAAAAAATATTCGCACTGTTCAAGATTTAGAATGAATCTTTTACGATATAAAATCGATGAATTGAAACGTAATTTTCAAATGGGTTTTTACAATTCATTCAAAGATTTCATCGAAATCTTTTGGCTTTGATTCCGCAAAAAACATCGATTTAGAATTATCCCTTGACCATATCATCGTATTAAAAAATGAAAAGCAAATGACTTTATCACAAAGTAAAAAAGCCGAGATTTTTCGCGGTTTACACGAGCAAGATACTTTTATTATGCCAAACGCATGGGACGTGGGAAGCGCACGCATGTTAGTCGGTTCAGGATTCCCTGTGATTGGGACAACGAGCGCGGGAATTGCCTTTGCAGCCGGCTTACCCGATCATCAAATTTTAGACCGTGACTCTATGCTTGCGTATGTTCGTGACATCGTAACTTCGATCGACGTTCCCGTTAGCGTTGATTTGGAAAGCGGTTATGGAATCGAACCGGATCAAGTTGCAGAAACAGTACGAAGGGGAATTGCAATCGGAGCGATCGGTTGTAATATTGAAGATCTCAGCGGCAACCCTTTGTCACCGTTGCTCGATACTCAGTTAGCCACCGAACGAATTTATTCTGCACGGCAAGCGGCGAATGCAACTGGTCTCTCTTTTACATTAACGGCCAGAACGGATCCATTTTTAACAGGACATCCCCGTCCTTTGGACGAAGCGATTCGTCGTGCCAATATGTATCGGAAAGCGGGTGCGGATTGTCTTTTTATACCCGGTGTAAACGATCCAAAAACGATCGAAGCCTTGGTTCGTTCCATAGACGGACCACTCAATGTCGTTATGGGTCTTGGAAAGAACACTCTCACTGTAGCCGACCTTCGATCTTTGGGCGTTAGACGAATCAGCATCGGGGGAAGCCTTGCGCGCGCCTGTTTTCACTTGATTCATCAGGCTGCTCTTGAAATAATCCATCAGGGTACATTTAGTTTCGCAGAAACACAATACGGGCACAAAGAGCTGTGTGATTTTTTTTCAACGTTTGTAAAAGATGAAAAATAACATTGATAATTGCAAAACGTAGGATTGTGTTTGGTAGACGATAATTTTTTAATTGCAGTATTCGTTAGAATCTTAGAATGATAGAATTCAAAATAGAATTAGGACGATAAAAATATGAACCCAATCATTAAGAACATCTTGTCGATCATTTCCGGTTTTATCCTAGGAAGTGCAGTAAATATGGGTATCATCATGGTGAGCGGTTCCATCATTCCCCCTCCGGATGGGGCGGATGTAACTACGATGGAGGGATTAAAAGCTTCTATGCATCTATTCCAACCCAAACATTTTATTCTACCGTTCTTAGCACATGCTCTCGGAACATTCGCCGGCGCGCTTTTAACCGCCATCATCGCTGCAAATCATAAAATTAAATTTGCATTGTCTATCGGCATTCTTTTTTTAGCAGGAGGAATTGCTAATATTGTCATGCTTCCTTCACCGACTTGGTTTACGGTTTTAGACTTGATCGGTGCTTATATTCCGATGAGTTTTCTTGCGGGGAAATTAGTCTCGAAACAAAAATAGATCAAAACAGACGGATTTGATTGTGAATTGTAAAACTATATCGTAATTTAAGAATATCTGTTTCTCACTGAACACTCTCGAAAGCATAATCTTTACACCCGTAATATTCTTAATCACAATTTTATGTTTGATTTTGGTTTAAGCACTTCGGACTCTGAAAAAATACTTTTATGATTTAAAATAATCTATGGAATGTATCTATAATTTTTAAGATGAAACAAAAAATATTCTTAGCGATTGTATTCGGATCCATTCTTCTATTCGGAATTTTCAAATCCTTTGATTCCGGCAGAATTTTGTTTGTATATCCCTCAAAAGAAAAATATCCGATACGAGGGATCGACGTATCCAATCATCAAGGAAAAATTGATTGGACTCAAATTCCGAAATCGGAAATTTCATTTGTATATATAAAAGCATCCGAAGGTGGAGACTTTAAGGATAAATCGTTTCGATACAATTGGGAAGAAGCAAAAAAAGCGGGATTGAAAGTCGGTGCCTATCATTTTTTCACACTTTGCAGAAACGGAAACGAGCAAGCGGATAATTTTATCGCGACCGTTCCCAAGGAAACGAACTCACTGCCGCCGGTTTTAGATTTAGAATTTACGGGCAATTGCAAGGATCGACCTAAGATTGAAAACGTTCAAAAAGAGATTCAAGAATATTTATATAAAGTAGATTCTCATTATGGTACAAAAACGATTTTGTATCTTACTTTTGAATTTATCCATCAGTATATCGGAACCGGTTTTCAAGAATATCCGATTTGGATCCGGGATATCTTTAAACATCCAAATACGTTTTCCGATATTCGTTGGATCCTTTGGCAATACAGTAGTAGGGGACGAGTCGACGGAATTCAAGTTCCTGTTGACCTGAATGTGTTAAACGGCAATATAGAAATATTTATTTCGGATTCCGAAAAAAATAGGAGCAAAAATTGATGAAGTTCCAATTTTCGATCGTGCTTCTTTTCTGGATCTGACATCAACTTTCCCAATTTAAACACAAGCCCGAGTAACGCTTCTTTGCATTGAGTTTTTAAAAAATGGATTACAATTTAAAACGGAAATCAAGAACTGATGATTTTAGAATGTTACACGGTAAAGTTAAAAATCGTTTTTTGATTTATATGCTCTTTGGCATGGGTTCCGTCTTAGGTCTTTCGGGAATCGATTTACTTCTTCCCAGTATTCCGCTACTACCAGATATCTTAGGAGGAGATCCGACTCTTTCCCAGCTTGTAATCGCGTCCTTTGTAGCTGGGACCGCCTTTGGGATGATTCTTTTCGGAAACATCGCTTCAAAAATCGACATTTCCTTTCTGCTTTTTTGTTCCTTAATATCGTACGCCGTTCTTTTTTTTATTCTATCTCTACAAACATGAATGTCTGATCGTTTTACGTTTTTTTCAAGGTTTATCTTCGGCGGCACCTGCGGTTTTCGCGCCTGGAATCGTTAAAGTCTTTTTGATGAACTTCGGATTGGGTCTACGCGGTCCGACAGGATTTTTAAAGGGGATTCTTGCGGCAAACGGAGACGATAACAGGGGCTCGTCTTTGATTCTTCTTTCATTCTGATCTCCGCGACGGGCACCACCATCATCGCGCCGTTTTTATCGTATGGACTCTTCGGATCGAATTTGTTCGTTTGTATCGTATAAAAAAGCAAAATTAGAAATATTCAATTTTAGAGTCAAGATCTACAAGGCAGATTGGAACATGAAATCTTTTTATGAAATGACGGTGACGGAACCGATCGTATTAAAGCTTGATTTTTTCGATCGAATCGCCCGATTTTTTAAAACGAATTGAATCAAATTTTAATACGTTGACTTTTTTAGTAAAAATCTCCGATACTCTTAATGAAAAAGATCGATTCCGGTTTTGATTATTTTAGATGAGGCGACCAAAAATGAAAAGAATTTGGATTCTATTTTTATTACTATTTACACTAACGTATTGTCTCACTTATGATTCGCAAACAACCTCCGAAGAAGAAAGAATGGAAAAAAACAAAAAAACATTCAAGCCGATGTGTCTAAGTGCGATGGCGCTCTATTTTGGTACTTGTATTTCCTCTACCTTTGATAGACCGGATTATTGTTCTAACCTTTACGGACAATGCACACTACTTTGTGCTCTTGCCGAAGATCCGATGACAGGTATCGGCTGCGGTTTCTAACCTCTATCCAATTTTTCCCTGAATTAAAAATCAATAGCGCAGTTCAATATGATCAAAGAACTTCAACTTCGCGTAAGCCCGGAAGTCGCCGGACAGGAAGAAGAACTCAAAACATTCATCTCTAAAACTCAAAAAATCGGTTTAAACGAAATCAGACACGTTGAAATTCTAAATCGTTCGATCGACGCAAGACAACGAACCGTTTATTTCAATCTCAAGGTTCTGGTTTTTATCAAGGAAGACTTTGTAGAAAAACAGATCTCTCTGCCGGATTATCCTAACGTAAAAAATTCCGAAGAAGTGATCGTCATCGGTGCCGGACCCGCGGGGCTTTTTGCATCTCTACAATTAATCGCATCCGGCATCAAACCCATTCTTTTAGAACGCGGAAAAGATGTCAAAAATCGGCCCATCGATTTGAAAGAGATCAATATTCATCATAACGTAAACGAAGATTCCAATTATTGTTTTGGAGAGGGTGGAGCGGGTACATATTCGGACGGTAAACTCTATACAAGATCCAAAAAAAGGGGAAACGTTCGTCAGATTCTCGAACTTCTCGTCGGATTCGGTGCGAGTAAAGACATTCTAATCGAAGCTCATCCTCATATCGGAACAAATAAACTTCCGAAAATCGTCAGAAGCATCCGCGAGAAAATTATAGAACAGGGTGGTGAAGTACACTTTAATCAAAGGGTTACGGACATTCTTCTGGATGGAAATCAAATTATGGGAGTGGAAACCAAAAGCGGGAATCGAATTCATGCAAAAAATGTAATACTATCGACCGGACATTCCGCCCGCGACATATTCGAACTGTTAAACAGAAAAAAAATCGAAATCGAACTCAAACCGCTCGCGATCGGCGTCCGAGTCGAACACAAACAATCTTTGATTGATTCGATCCAATACAGCTGCGAAATAAGAAATCCGTATCTTCCGCCTTCTCCTTACAGCATAGTAAAACAAATCGGTGGAAGAGGGGTGTATTCTTTTTGTATGTGTCCCGGAGGAGTTATCGCAGCCTGCGCCACAAAACCGGACGAGATTGTGACTAACGGATGGTCTTCCTCCAAACGAGCAAGACCGTCCGCAAACTCCGGGATCGTGGTTGAATTAAGACCGGAGGATTTTAAACCGTTTTCAAAATATGGTCCTCTTGCAGCGATGGAATTTCAAAAAGAAATCGAACGGAAAGCGTGGGTAGCGGGCGGGCGAACCCAAACCGCACCCGCACAAAAGCTTATGGATTTTGTGGAGGGAAAGACATCAAAGGATCTCCCAAAAACTTCTTATACCCCCGGAATCACTTCGGTGAATTTGGAAAACGTTCTTCCTGATTTTATTTTTAAGACCTTACAAATCGGATTTAAGGAATTTGAGAAATCGATGAAAGGATATCTCACCAATGAGGCCGTGGTTCACGCACCTGAAACTCGCACCTCTTCTCCGGTGAGTATTCCTAGAGATCCCAAAACGCTTCAACACATTCGAATCCGAGGTTTATATCCTTGCGGAGAGGGCGCCGGGTATGCAGGAGGAATCATTTCCGCGGCGATGGATGGAATCCGTTGCGCAGATGCATGTGCTTCTTCTATGGTTCGATCGGATTTCGGAAAAAATCTATAGAATTCGGATAAAAAGTAGAAATGTTAGTCTATCTTTAAAATCGGTTTTGGATTTCGTCGTTTTTTGCCATTGGTATATTATAAATTCATAAATTGCTTATTGAGTGCTTCCAAATCATGAATCAAATCCATCGGCTTTGGTTGAATCATTTTTGCCAATTTCAAACCGTCGTCTATCAAATCCAAAATCAATTTTTTTTCGGCAATTGCTCGAGCGGAAGGCATAGATTTTCTTTCATTCTTATAAATGGAAGCCTTTTCGTCGATGATCGAAACGATCTTATTCAATGCGTGAATTTTTGCTTGTTCCTCTCCCATCGTAATCCTTCCTTTTTAGAATGAGAATAGAAAATTCGAAATTATAGGAAAGCTTATTTTTTCATTTCCTTTCGTAGAATCTTTGTTAGCGTTTCTTTTTCCATTCGAAGAAGAAGGATACAAAGAATCGCGCTTCCCAGAGCCAGAAAAAACAACAATCCTCCGTCGTTTTCGTGTTCGATTCCAATGACAAAAAGATGAGAAAGAATCGCTCCGGACATGAGTCCGAGTCCAAACAAAGCCCCCAACCAGCCGAATCCCGGAACGAATAACAATACAGAAGCGATGAGTTCCAAAACTCCCGTCCCGATTCTTCCCCAGGGTTCCGCTCCGAGTTTGGAAAAAATAGCGATCGATTCCGAAGCTCCCGTAAATTTATAGAATAATGTCTGTAAGAAGATGGAAGCGACTACGAGACGTAAACTTTGCAAAACAAGAGTTTTTTTAGAAAGATGGAACGCTGCCAAAAAAGTTTCCCCTATCGATTCTTCGATTGAAATTGCAAAGGGTTACACCTTTTAAAAATTTTCATAAGAGTCTAAAAATCCATAAAAAAGCCCGCACAAAACCGGTGAAGATTTTTATGCGGGTATTTCTCGAATCGATGCTTTAAAAAAAAGTTTTAAAAAGTCTATTTGTACATCTCTTCAATTTCTTTTTTGTATTTATCAGCAACCACGTTTCGTTTGATCTTCATAGTTTGAGTGAGTTCGTCGCCGGGTTCAAACTTTTTATCCAAGATTCGGAAATTGGATACCTTTTCAAAATTCTTAAAACCGCTTTCGTTGGATATCAGGGATTTGATCTCATTCTTAAACAGACTGAGCACATCCGGATCCGAGTTCAGATTTTTGACTTCGTTTAAAATTTTAGAACGAAGGCCTTTCAAATATTTTTCTAAAGCTTCTTCATTTGGAACGATCAATGCCCCCAGAGTTTTTTGATCGTGTCCCACAACCATCGCTTGATGGATAAATTCGCTTCGAACCAACGCAAATTCAATCGGTTCCGGTTCCAGATTTTCCCCGCCTAAAAGTACGATTGTGTCCTTTGCCCTGCCCGAATATTTCAATTCTCCCGCCGTTGTCCAAGTCAATAAATCCCCCGAGTTCAACCATCCGTCCGAACTCAAAATCTCCTTCGTTTTTTCGGGTTCCTTATAATACCCTTTCATCACGTGATCGCCCTTATGCCAAGCGATTCCTTTGACACCGGGTGTTGTGATCTCATTTCCTTTATCGTCCATAAGTTTGATTTGAACGCCCGGGATACAACGTCCTAAAGTTCCCACCATAATATCTCCGAGAATTCTTCTTGTCGATATTCCCGATAACTCCGTCATCCCGTAACCTTCCAGAATCGGAATCCCGATCGCATTAAAAAACAGATCGATATACTGCGGTAGCGCCCCTGCTCCGGAAAGAGCAAATCTCAATTCCCCTCCCAGGCCGCTTTTGATTTTATTAAAAGCAAGTTGTGCGATTTGATTTGGCAACCAAAGAAGGAGCACAATCCAAAAGGAAATAAATTTTTGCCACAGCGAAGCGAACGTGTTTTGTTCGGTAAGAGAATATTCCAATCCCTGCAACCTCGAAGCGTGTTTGTAATAGGTGATCGCGATTTCCTTAAACGCACCGAACAGAGCCTGTTGAACCGGAGAAGTGTTTTTCACCTTATCGTGGATTTTGTTGTAAAGACTTTCCCAAACCCTCGGCACCGAAAGCAGAAGAGTAGGTTTGATATCGGAAAGATCCTGACTCAGAGTCGAAATGGAAGTAAACGCCTCGGCTCCGCCCGCACGAATACAAACGGTTTCGAGGAGTCTTTCCGCAATATGCCAGGGGGGAAGATATGCCATACTTCGATCCGTCGGAATGATCCTGAGATCCTCTCCTTGCAAAGCGCTATCCACGTTAAACACGATGTTTCTATGAGTAAGCATCACTCCTTTGGGTTTACCCGTGGTTCCCGAAGTATAAACGATCGTTGCAAGGTCTTCCTCACGGATCGCGGATCCTCTTTTATGAAACTCGTCTTTACCCTTGGATTGAATCCATTCCTTTCCCTTCTGAATCAAGTCGTTTAACAAAATGACTTCAAATGGTCCGAAATCCGAGATCCCGCCCTTTTGATCAAAGAGGATCACTTTTTTAAGATGCGGAAATTCCGATTTTTGGTTTAAGACTTTTTTCAGAGCGGTTTCGTTTTCCAAAAATGCGATGGAACATTCCGCATGATTGAGAATATAACGCAGATCCTCTTCGGTGGAATCGGTTCCCCTAGGAACGTCCACACAACCGATATTGGTGATCGCCATACTGCACCAAAGCCAACGAGCTCCGGAATCCGCGATCAAACCGATCGGCGTTCCCGGTTCCAAACCTAAAGAGATCAAACCGGATCCGATTTGTTGAACTGTTTCGTATAAGTTTTTAAAACTCAGCTGCTGATAATTCTTACCGTCCGGTTTATAGTATTGCGCCGTGGAATCTGCGAATTTTTCGGCAGAGGCTTTCATGACATGATATAAGGTTTGGGATGGAATCGGAGGAATTTGACTGGTTTTCATAGCAGGGAAGGATTCTACGAAATCCTTTTTCTGAGTCCAGAAAAAATTTGAGTTCAAAACAAATTCTTATCTTTGGATGAGAAAATTACATACGACGGGCCGAAAACGATTGAACGGAAAATTCGCTATCTCCATTGTACATCTCAAAACAAACCAGTCAAAAGAGGGCTGCTCCAAGTTAGGGTCGAGGGATCAATGTCGAATGTGGTTTCTTCCCGATGTTTTCGCTTCGTAAAGATTTTTATCCGAAAGTGTGATCAAGTCCTGAACGGATTTCACGGTTGGTTCCAGGCTACAGGCTACACCGATGGAAACTGTGATCTTCGCAAAATTACTTTTTATATGAGCGATTTCTAACGCTTCTACCTTTTCTAAAATATTCAACGCAACTACAACCGCCCCGTCAATCGGAGTATCTGGAAGAATCACAGCAAATTCTTCCCCACCGAATCGTGTCACCATATCATGGGATCTTCTTAGACCGGCTCGAATCTCTCTTGCAACACGAATCAATGCCCTATCTCCCTCAACGTGTCCGTATGTATCGTTGAATTGTTTAAAAAAATCCACGTCTATCATCAAAAGAGATAAGGGAGAATGGTGTCTTGTAGCGCGACCCCAAGCCATTCGAATCTGTTCGTCAAAGTATCTTCGATTGAACACCCGGGTAAGAGGATCCATATAAGAAAGTTCTTCTAACTTGCCCGCATATTCTTCGATCTCTTCTTTTTCTCTCCGAATCGTTCTAATTCTTTCGGAAAGGGCGAGAGATAAAAATAACACGCTGAGTATGATTCCGGTTTGTAAAAATGGGATAGCGGGCCCGTCCTTGAGAAAAAAACCGAACCTGCTAAAAGCAAAGATGATTCCGCCCGTAAGAGTAAAAAACCAGGCGGTTAAAAATATGATCGCCTTTTTATCCCCGTGTAAGGCTCTAAAAAGAGAAATCAAAAAGATCACGGACATTTGCACGAGTGGAAACAAAGAAGTAAACGGAATAAGATAACGACCGGGTAATACAGGAATCGAAAAACCAAGTATCACTCCGGCCCAGAAAGAAATTTTTAAAAATAGATTTAGTGGGGCGGAACTTTTTTTAGTTTCTAGATAGGAAGAAAGAAACAGAGCCATAAAGATCATCATCATTGCAACGGCTTCCAGATGCAATTGATTGATAAAGGTGGGTTGGTTTTGAAAAAACCATTCGAATGCATATCCAGGAAGAATGATTTGATGTAAAAGCACCGAAAGAATTAAAAAAGAATAATATAATAAATATCTTTCGCGGATTCCGAAATATAAAAACAGATTAAAAAACGCCATTACGGCTAACGCACCGTAAAACGCCGAATCCTTGGCGAGTTGCGATTTCGCCTCTCGGATCTTTGTTTGACTGTCGTAAAGGGTCATCGAAAGATTCAATGCCCCTTCCGTAAAAACCCTGACTAAAATTTTGGTTTTTCCCTTTTTTCCTAAAGGAATCGGAAATAAAAACAAACGACTTTCGATTGGTCTTGATAAAAAGGGGAGAGTATCACCCGTATTGAATTCCTCTTTGCCCCCGTCCTCACTTTTATAGAATAGATCGATTCGATCCAAATGAGGATAATGAAACGCAAGAATGAATTGTTTATCGATCGACTCCGGAGTATCTACTTCGAAATACAACCAATAGGGAACGGGATCATATCCAAATCCAAGGGTAGAGTTTCGAACCTCCTGAATCGGAAGTTTTTGGAGATTGGAAAAAAAATCCTCAGATCGAAAACGCAAATCCGGATCCCGAATATAATAAACAGATTTTAAAAGCGGTTCTTGGCCGGCAAAGTTCGGCTTTAAGATCAGAGCGGGTTCGATTCCAAAAATACAATGCACCGAAAAAAACAATCCTACATAGAGGATTCGCTTTTTGATTCGGGTGGGAATTCGCATTCGGAACAGATTCAATTTTCCAAAAGATTTGTCAAAGATTTTAGAAATTCTATCTTTCATAGATCGGGAAGGATAGACGAGAAAAATCCGGATTCTACTCAAAATATCGATCGAACTTGGATTTTGCACAATTAGATCCAATTTGTAAGTCGAAATATTCGATTTACTAAGATCTAAAAAATCCTTATACTTGAGTATTAATTCCGTGACCATCTTCAGAATGCTGAAAAACATTACAGAGAAAAGGAAACCACTGTGGATACAAATCCAATCACAAAAAAATCGTTTGGTGAAAAACCTCTCCTAAAAAAATCGAATCGATGGTTTGGCTTTCTGTTCGACTTTACGAAAATTCTCTATTTGGGAATTCGAGCGAAATTGGCCCTTTTTACAGGCGCGCTGATTGCGCTTACGGTTATCATTCTTTCCAGTATAGACGTAAATCAACAGACCGAAATTCTCACTCAAAGTTACGAAAAAGAAGCGGCGATTTCACGTCATTATATCTCCGGTTTGGTTCTGGAGCTGGAAAATATCTCCAGTAGTCTGATTCGGGTAGAATCCTTTCGAGAACGAGTCAAACGTCAAAGTCAGGCTCTTCGTAAGTATAGAACTAAAGTGGTTACGCAGCAAGAGAAAGAAGTCAGTTTTTTCGGATTTAAGACAAAACTGTTCGGAGTTTTGGGTAAGGAAAAAAAATCCGAAACCAAGGATACATACTATTCGATTTATCTTTCCAAAGCGGATATAGAAGAATTGGAAAAAAAAACAAAAGCTCTATTAAAAAATCCGAATGGACTTGCCGTCTCGGATGTCATGTATTCTAAACTTCAATCCGTCGCACAACAGGTAGCGGTTCTCGAATCCGATCTAAATGAACAAAAGATAAAATGGGATGAGGTGCATTCTAAGGGAGGAATCTCCGAAAAAGAAAAACACAGCCTGGAAACCACGATGGAAACTCTAAAGGATCGGATTGAAAAAACCAGAAAACATCTAGATCATTCCATTCTTGAGCTTTCATTGTCAAAACAACACAGAAAGATCGAAGAACTCGGACTCAACATGTCCCAGTATCGAATTCAGACATTCCCCGTTTTTTCCAATCATGCAAAGGAGACTCTGGTTCCTTCGTTTGATACTCGAATTTTTAAACCGGAGGGCTCCATCAACACGGATAGTTTTTTATCCGAGATAGATCTTAGTCTAAAGGAATCTATCGGTAAAATTTTGGCTTTGGATTTTTCGCAGGATACGGATAAAAACACATACACGATCGAAAAGATGGAATTGCAAACTCTCTATGCACCGATTTTTAGGAATCAGAATTCTACAGAAAGAGCGCTTCGAATCCGGGGAGAATTACCGAGTTTTACAAAACGTTATGTGGAACAGGATACGAGGATCGCGTCTCAGATCCGTGATTTGATCTTTCCCCTTAGAAAAAGAATTCAGGAACTCAAAGAAAAAAAGCCGCCCGTTCCGCCGTTTAAGGACAAAACGTATCAGAGGCTTTATGTTCAGTATTCCAAATTGATCCAGGAAAGAGAGGCGGAATTTGAAAAGTTCAAAGACGAATTTTCGGAAGATAAAAAAGAATTTATAGAAACCGCGCAAAAAACCTTAAAACAACCCACAAAGGTAAAAAATCTGAAAGTCTCTTTTCCGATTCAGAATGAAGTCGACACTCTCATCGATTCTTTAGGTCAGATTCGAAACGCCGGCCTGGAGGATCTGATCATATTGAGATTCAGTCAAAATTACGGAATCTATCAAAATTATCTTAGAGATCCGAAAGAGCAGATTCTCGCAAAGGAAAGATGGGCTGCGATCCGGGATTGGGTTTATTCCGGTAAAAGTGAAACTCCGACTCCACAGCTAAAGAAATTAATTTCCGACGGAATCATAGCCAACTCCAGAGGAGAGGCCGAAGAAATTTTATGGAATCTAGATTCCAGACCTTTGGTTGGAAAAACCGGAGAGGAATTAAGTCCTGTCCTTCTTACCGCAAATCTTTCCGGAATTTCAAGAACTCTCGTGGATCGTACGGAAGGCTTGGAGATGATCCGCGAAAATCGAAACTCGACTATCGGGACAGCATTGCTGATTTGCGCTCTCGCGATTTTACTTGCAATTTTAATTTCCGGCTTTGTGGTTCAAAAAATCAAACGAATCATTCTTCACGCTCAGGAAGTGGGACACGGCAATTTAGAAGTGCAGTTCGAACAAGGAGGAAAGGACGAACTGGGAACTCTAACCGAAGCGCTCAACGCGATGGTCGGGGGTTTGAAAGAAAGGGAGAAGATCAAAAATATTCTCGGAGCGATGATCGATCCGGTGGTGATCAGCGAGGCCATGGTGGATCTTGCGGCTCTCAAACGAGGCAGCGAAAAACGAATTACTTCGTTTTTTTCGGATGTGGCAGGATTTTCGAATATTAGCGAAAAGTTAACTTCTATCGAATTAGCGGCTTTGTTAAACGAATATTTATCAGCGATGACCTTGATCTTGAAAAAACACGAAGGGGTTTTGGACAAATACATCGGGGACGCGATCGTTGGAATTTTTAACGCACCTGTGGAAGTGGACAAACACTGTATCAAAGCTGCACAAGCATCGGTCGATATGATCGAAACACTGGAACGGTTAAGACAGGAATGGAAGGACAAAAAGGCGTATATCCCGGAAGCTCAGGAAATGAAAATTCGGATCGGGCTCAATACGGGTCTTGCCAAAGTCGGATTTATGGGAACCGATTCCATATCCGCTTATACGATGATGGGAGACACAGTCAACTTGGCCGCGAGACTTGAAGCCGCGGCAAAAGACTATGGAGTCAATATTCTAGTCAGCGAATCCGTTCAACACGAAATCAAGGAAGAATTTTTTACAAGACTTTTGGATGTGGTGCGAGTCAAAGGAAAAAACGATCCGGTTCGTCTTTACGAACTGGTTGCAAGACACGATAACGTTTCCGAAAGGATCGAAGCCTCTGCTCTTGAATTTGCAAAAGGTTTCGAGGCGTATCTCAATCGGGAATGGGACCTTGCTCAGGAATTACTGGAAGGTTCTCAGATCACAAGAGGAAGCAAGGATAAGGCGGCTATTCTACTGATGGATCGTTGCGAGGAATACAAACACAAACCGCCGGAAAAAACCTGGGATGGGGTTTATACAAGAACTCATAAATGAAAAATCAGATCCAATCCAAGAAAGAACAATCCGCTGGCAAACAGCCAAAGGATGGAAAATTTTTTTTTGAATCTTAAAAAGAGAATGCTGATTCCGGTCCATACAAAGGACAACCAATGAATCTGAGAAAGGGGGTTTTGCAAAAAAGACCCCCAGTTGTTTCCTTCCACAAATAGAATCGACTTTGCAAAATAAATTCCTAAATAAAGAATCACTCCGCAAACGCAGGCTGTAACGTAACTCAATATGATACGAAACATCGGAGATTCTTTTGTTTTCTCTACAACCTTGGCTCCTCCCAGAATCAAAATAAAGGAAGGAAGAAACGTATAATACGCGGTTAAAAACAAACCGAGTAAACCCGCAGAAATGGAAGTGTATCGATGCGCCCCCGCTAAAAAACCGATAAATGTCAGAACCATCACCAAGGGCCCGGGTGTGCTTTCTCCGAACGCAAGTCCGTCTATCATTTCGCGGGTTGTAATCCAATGAGCTTGGCTGGTTGCAAAATCGGAAACGGTGGGAAGGATCGCGTAAGCTCCGCCAAACGTGATCAAGGCGGTCTTTGTAAAAAATAGAATCAACTCTTTCCAAAATAAAAACTCTGACTTTTGAAAAAGTAAAATCCCAAGTAAGGGTAAAACCCAGAGGATCAATCCGATACTTCCGACCTGGCTCAGATTTTTTAGAATTTTCGCATTGGAATCTCTTTTTTGTTCCAGATTTGTTTGGATATCGATTTTTCCAAAGGAAATATTGGAAACCGGAGAAGTCTTTTCGACCTGAAATTCCTTTTTCAAAACAAAAAAAGAAACAAGACCGATGATGAGCGAGAATCCGAGTAAATATGGATAAGGAATTCCAAAAAATAACATCCCCGTCAATGTCAGGATAAAACAAAAAACATGTCCTTTCGATTTTAATCCTTTTAAAACCAAATTGGAAAACGCCAAAATAACGATTGCGAGGACCGCGGGTTTGACTCCATTTAAAAACGAAATTACATAGAAAACAGTTCCATAAGAAAAATATAATATACTAATACTTATAAAAATTAAAATGGAAGGAAGAATAAAAAGCAAACCCGCAAAAATTCCTCCTTTAACTCCGTGTAAAATCCAACCCAAATATGTTGCGAGTTGCTGCGCTTCCGGACCGGGAAGTAACATACAATAACTCAGAGCGTGAGAAAATCGGTCCTCTGAAATCCATTGTTTTTCTTCGACTAGGGTTTTGTGCATGAGAGAGATCTGTCCGGCGGGTCCGCCAAAACTCATCCACCCAAGCCCAAACCAAAATCGAATTGCTTCTCCAAAACTCGGAATCAAGACGGCAATTTTCCGATCTTAAAAAATAGAGGCCATTCCACTTTTTTCGTTTTGGAATTTCCCCAGAGCTTTTTCAATTCAGGTTCGATTTTCAAAACGGGATCGATTTCATTTTTTTGAATGTATTTTTGAACGCTGGACCAGGTTCTTAAATAACCTAACATCTGTTCCACGGTCCATTCCTCCGTCATATCGAAAACGGGAGGGGGAATTTCTTCAAAAGGGAATGAAATCGTTTTGTATTTTTCCTCGATATATTTTCTTTCCGGAGGCCAATAGGGACCCACGATATCTCCGTAAAGACGACCCACGAGTGAATCAATCTCAGGAGAAATTCGATGCAGACCGTAACCCCAAATCGCGAGAATTCCGTTCTTTTTGCCGACCCGGACCGCCTCTTTGTAAAACGGTTGAAAGTCGAACCAGTGAAACGCCTGAGCCACGGTAATCAAATCTACTTCATTCTTTTCTAATGTAGATTCTTCGGCCTTGGCGATCTTGTATTCTATGTTCGAATGAGATTCCGCGTTTGCGATTTGGTTTGCGCTGGGATCGGTCGCAATCACCCTTTCAAAAAATTCTGTAAGAGAAACCGCGGCTTGACCCGTTCCAGTACCGCAATCCCAGACGACGTTTCCGTTTGGAACAAGACTTTTTAGATATTGAAATAATTCCCGCGGATATCCCGGTCTGAACTCGGAATAGGAGGGGGAATGAGAGGAAAAATGATCTCTAAAACTCATTCTTTCACAGTTTCAGAGATCCTGATCCGACTCAAGCCGGTTTTAAAAAGATCCGTCCGGATGTTTCTTGAATTCCTTTTGATTGATAAAAAGATATTGGTATTGAATTTGTTTTCCTTCTTTGGTCTTTGCCTGCACCATCAAAGGAAGAAACGTGGATTTTCTTGCAAAGTCAGGAATTGTGATCGTATAATCCGGAAACCTGCTTTCTGAAATCACATTCTTACTTTTGATTTTGATGCTGACCGATTCCGGTTGTACACCTTCGAGATGAATCTTAAATTCCTGACCCGACGTTACCCAAGCACCGTCTTGGATGGAGATCGAAATTTTAGGAGGAGGGGCCATTGTAAGAATGGAGTTAAACGCAGACTGAGACTGACCCCAAGGCACCAAGGATCTATGAATGTTGTAAATGGGAACACCCGGAACATTCTTTCCGGGATTTACAGTAAAAGCCATTCTGTATCCGATTGCCTTTGCTTCTTCGATCACTCTCGGATCAAAAAGTCCAAACGGGTACGCAAGATCCACGATCTTTCTTCCCGTTTTTGCTTCTAAAATTTGTTTGGATTCCAACAATTGCTTTCGGATCAACGTTCTACTCATCGTCGGAAGTTTCGGATGATACAAGGTATGCGAACCCAAATCCAAAACACCGCTATCCAATGCAGATCGGAGTTGGTCCCAGGTCAGATAGTATTTTTTACCGGAAGAGATGATGGTGGGATAGATAAAGATCGAAGCGGTAAATCCGTATTTTTTTAAAAGAGGAACTAAAACTTCCAAATGAGTTTTGGAACCGTCGTCAAAGGTAAGAAGAATCGGTTTTTCCGGAAAGTCGGAAGGTTGTTTTCCGTTGATATACGCGTAGAACTGGTCCAGTCGAACTGTTTTGTAACCCGCCGCTTTCAGAAATTTGAATTGTTCTTCTAAAAGATTCGGATGGAGGTTGTAACCTCCCATCGGTCCGCCTTCCGCAGCTAAGTGATGATAACAAAGAACCGGAACACCGCCTCCGGAAACGGATTCGATTCCTTCGGTATAGCTCGGACTTCCGGGTGTGTTGTCTTTTACGGTAGGAAGTGCGTCTTCGTATTTTTTCTTTTTGGAATTGCCTTTGTTTTTTTCGAAAGTTTTGAGTTCATTCTGAGATCCGTCGTTTTCGGAAGTCGGATCGTTTTGGGATTTAGATTTCTTAGATTGTTTTTTCGATCCCTTTTCTTCGTATTGGGAAGACTCCGGATCTGTACCCGCTAATGTTGTTTTCTCTTTGGTGTTTTTTTTGGAAACTACATCGGTCGATTTGCGAGAAGAATCAGAAGAAGAGGGAGGTTCCGTGGTCTTTGTTTCCACTTCTTTTTTGGGAGAGGATTGATTGCCGCTTTTTCTTTTTTTTTCGGGATTTAAGAAATCATCCACGGGAGCAGCGGGCAATGGTAAGGAAAGAAATATACAGAGAATTCCAAAGATCCAAAGAGATTTGCTTCGGAAAGTCGGGTTTGATGGGTAAAATGGAGTTTGTTTTTCTTTGGAAATAATTAGTTTTGTTTGCATTCCGGAATCCGGGAAAAGAGTCTTCGGTTAGTGTTTTAAAGCCCCTTTCCCCGGCAAGCGATTCCCGGGGGTTTTCAATTACAGAATTTCTGATAAGATCTACCTGCTTCGATATGACCCAAATCATAGGCCCGTTTCCAATCTTCGCAGGCATTTTTCTTTTCTTTGATCGCCCAACATGCAACGGCGCGGTTATTAAACGCATTTGCATATTTCGGTTCAAACTGGATCGCGAAAGAGAGATCTTGGATCGCACCCTGATAGTCCGCAATCTTGATTTTTGCAAATCCGCGGTTGTTATAGGCGGTCGCATAGTCTTGGCGAATTTCAAGGGCTTGAGTGTAATCTCCGATTGCTCCTTCCTTGTCTCCGGACCTGCTTTTAGCGAGTCCGCGATTGTTAAAAGAAGAAGGGTTGTCGGGATTCACATCCAGATCTCTAGAATAAAACTCGATCGCTTCCAGATAATTTCCGTTCTTAAACATAGAATTTCCCTTTTGAAAGGGATTTACATTTAGTTCTCGATGGGAAGGCATCGGTTCTTCCGCTTTTTCCTGCTCCGCAGAACAGAATATAAACGGAATCGAAGTTAGGCAAAACAGAAGAACCGATACAGATCGAATCCGATATCCGAAAGGGCGCATAAACAGAAAACCTCCGTAAAACGCGCTATTTCCCTTCCTTCTCTCGAATCAATCTCTTTAAAACCGATTCACTGTGAGCACAAAGTTTCAAAATCCCGACTTTCGCGGGTTTTTGTTTGTCTAACTCCAGGAGTTGAGAGGCAAACCGAAACTTTCTTCGGATATGATTGACCGCCGGAATCGAAGTTTTGAAACTTCTCGCCAGTTCATGATCGGTAAGCCCTTTCAGGTTTAGATCAAAGAACTTTGCCAGCTTATCTTTATCCCATACGATCTTTTGATCGGTTCGGTAATAATTATGTTGTTCCAGTCGTTTGCTGTTGCGTTCGTAGGAACCTTGGTTTCTCTTCTTTCGCCAGAAGGGATGCCGGTTTCTCGCATATTTGATATCATCGATCGTATATCCGGTAGACGTTAGCCATTCCGATGTAATACTCGATTTTTTGGGTCCGGTCAGTTTCGACTTAATCGATAACTCGATGTATTGCTCCGGGGTTGATGCTGAAAGTAGTTTTCGTTTTTCTTTTTCGTAGATTTCCATATCTTTTTACGCTCATTTAATCATGTAAGGAGAGTTTTTGCTTTCCAAACTCAGGAACTATTCTTACCACAATATGGTTAACTTGAAAACATTTTTCCGAGATGAAAGAGAATTTATCGGATATATTTGTAATGTCGAAAATACATCCGATGTAATCGGATACTTACCAGCGAAAGGTTCCTTCTTTTCGAAATCCAAATCCGATTGGATTACTTGAAACTCCTGGACATACAACGAGGCTTTTCCCGAAAGACGAAAGGAAGAGCTTCTTTTTGTAATCGCGTTTGCAATCGAATTGGAAACTGATTTGAGCGGAAAATTTGTCCGAATGGTAAGAACGGATTCCTTTCCTTTGTTAACGATATTTATGGGAGATCCGTGAGAAATGTATCGTTTTCCAAATACAATTCGAAATTTAAATTCTGAAACTGTAAATCGGATTCCGCCTTATGATTCAGTACGAGTTCGAATTCCGTATCGATCGAAATGTCTAACGCGTCGAGACCCGCATTTAGAACGGAATATCTGAGTTTTACTTCGATCGGAAGAGTTTTTTTAGAGGAAGCTGAAATCGATTCCAGATTGAGTTTCAGCTTACTAAATTGGGTATCTTCGATCTTAACATTTAGATCCAATTTGGAAGCAGGAAGAGCGATCGAATAGGAATTTTTGACTTCGGTTTGAATCAGAAGTTTCATATCCTCCAGTGTAATCTCGGCGATTTCCACTCTTTCAAAATAAATCTCAGGGGTTTTGATTTTGCCTTGGATGGTTTGTAATTGAGCACAACCTCCAAGCACAAAAAAAAGAGAGAATGAGAGTAAGAGAAGGACGAGTTTCGTCAAGGGATCCTCCATTTTTGTAAGGCTGATTTAGAAGAATCGAATTGGATTGAAAAAAAGGATTTTGATACGAACGGAATTTTAGAGTTTCAGACAAATTCGGTTTTTAAATTTTCAATCAATCCATTACAATCTTCCGATGAGCTCCGCAAGAATAAACATCGAGAAAAACGTAATCCGCGGCGTTTTGTTGGATCTTGACGGCGTAATTCACACCGGAAATCGGATTCTACCAGGCGCAAAAGAAGCGGTAGAGTTCTTAAAAAAGAATCGAATTCCATTTCTTTTTGTAACGAATACGACCACAAAATCGAGAAACGGAATCGCAACCTTCTTAAAAACCATCGACTTGGAAGTGGAAGAAGAAAGAATCTTAAACGCTCCCAGAGCAGCTCGGGAATTTTTAATTCGGATCGGAAATCCGAAAACATTCCTTGTAATCAACGAAGAGACAAAGAAAGACTTGGCAGGAATTGTATCCTATAAAGAAAAACCGGACGTTATACTGATCGGAGACATCGGACAAGAATGGAATTATCAGATCATGAACGATCTTTTTCAAATGGTAAAAAATGGAGCCAGGCTGATTGCACTTCACAAAGGAAAGTTCTGGCAAACGGAATCGGAATTGCAACTGGACATTGGAGCTTTTGTTACAGGAATCGAATTTGCAACCGGCACTGTCGCGGAATTGATCGGAAAACCTTCTCCCGCATTCTTCCAAGCCGCGTTGAAAACGTTATCCTTAAACGCATCCGATTGCGTAATGATCGGAGACGATATCGATTCGGACGTGGGTGGGGCGCAAGCCTGCGGGATTACAGGTATTCTTGTCAAAACGGGAAAATATAAAAAGGAGAATGTAGATATGTCTTCGATTCAACCCGATGAAATCTGGGAAAATCTAGGATCTTTGATTCCATTCTTACAAAAGAACAGCATAAGAAAATCATAAAGAAAGACTTTTACATCATGTGAATGTGGGAATTCATTCGCATGATTCGATTGTTTTTAAAAAGTCAGTTTTTCTTTAAGAGCCTAAAAATGAGTAGAATTATAGTATCATGTTCTCTTCTAAAATTACTTCAAATCCAAATTACATTTTGGATCAACCGAGGTTGTAGGAGCTCATACAGTTTTGAGAAGAAAGGCCCAGATTTGGCGAGGGCATTTTAATTTTGAAGTAGGAACTCTTACAAATTTTCCAAAAAATCAAAATCAGCAGAGTTATTTGAATGAAAAACGAATCTCAGTAAAGTCCTCGAGAACCGTATTCGGTATGGGGCATACAGAAGGGAGTAATTCCAAACAAGAAATATCATTGAAAAAGAAGGGTTCGCCAGTAACACTTTTAATTCCTGAAAATCTCGTTCGTTTGAGGAAGCTGAAAGCTGCTAAATTAAATCAAGAACTGAACTATCTCTTAAAGAAATATGGTACTGTGGCTCTGAAAAAAAATTTTTTAGGAAAAAACCTTCCTGCAATCAGCTATCAAAACAAAGGCTTAACATTGAAAAAGATGAATTTTCGGCCAAATGAGAAGGACTGGGTAGAATTAGGGATAATTGCCTTAGGATTAGGTGTTTCGAAATGCCTTCTTTTTGCTATTTTAGAAGAATGGGAGTGTTCGAATGAGGTCCCCCGTGAATTTTGGGGAGGAGCTCTTACAAAAATCACCCTCCTCAGAAAAATCCACCTATCCCAAAACAAATTCTCTACCGAATTTTCTCTATCACCCACATAAAAGGCCTTGCAGATATCAAGATATCTTGATATCCTTGCTTTAATGGAGCTTTTAGAGGTCAAAACTCATTCTGGAAATCGTTCTAGGCGGATTCTTTCTGCCCTAAAAGCGCTTTCTGATGAAACGAGAATCCGAATTCTTCATATCCTTTCTTTATCCCCTTTGAACGTCCAGGAAGTGACGGAAGCTTTAAGAATGGGACAGTCTCGTGTTTCCAGACATCTCAAAATACTGACCGAAGCCGGATTTCTCATTCCGGAGCGCGAAGGCTCTTGGGTTTATTACAGGATTCCCGAAGAAAAAAAGAACCCGGATTTTGCTTCCGAAATTACGGATCTGCTCCTTTCCTACAACGAAGAGCTTCCTTTCCGTGCGGAAGATCAGATTCATGTGTCCGAAATTCTTTCCAGAAGAGATCAGAAAAATACATTCTATTTTAATAATGTAGCTCAGGATTGGGAATCGATTCAAAAAGACGTTCTGGATCCGGCAATCTATCGTAAAAAAATTCTTTCTTATCTGCCGAATTTTTCTTCCGTGATCTACGATCTTGGCTGCGGTCCCGGTGGGTTGATTCCTTATTTACTGACAAAAGCCGAACAAGTGATCGGAGTCGATGCTTCTCCTAAAATGTTGGAAAAAGCTCAAGTGACTTTTTCTGGAAATTCCCATGTTTCTTTGATTCATTCTCCATTGGAGAATGTAGCTTCTTCCGCGACTCAGAAAGCGGACGCAGTGGTAGCTTCGATGGTTCTTCATCATCTTTCCAATCCTCCGGGAGTCATACGCGAAATTTATAAAATTCTAAAACCGGGCGGAGTGTTCTGTCTGGTGGATTTAAAAAAACACAATCAGGAATTTATGCGGGATAACTTTGCGGATCTCTGGTTGGGATTCGATTATTCTCTTCTTCAAGACTGGCTTGAACTTTCCGGTTTTACAGTCAAGGCTCATGAAGAATTTGATACAGATAACGTTTTCAAAATTTTGATCATTCAAGCAACGAAAAAGGAGGACTAAAATGTCCGCAAGCACACAGGAAAAAGGCTTAAGCTATAAAGTAAAAGACCTATCTCTCGCAGAATGGGGAAGACAGGAAATCATCCTGGCAGAAAAAGAAATGCCGGGTCTTATGGCTGTAAGACAAGAATACAAAGGTAAAAAGCCTTTGGCAGGCGCAAGAATCGCGGGATCTCTTCACATGACAATCCAGACTGCGGTCTTGATCGAAACACTGATCGAACTCGGTGCTGAAGTTAGATGGTCTTCTTGCAATATCTTCTCAACTCAGGATCACGCTGCTGCGGCGGTTGCAAAAGCGGGAGTTCCCGTATTTGCATGGAAAGGTGAAACGGAAGAAGAATACTGGTGGTGTATCGAGCAAACCATCTTCTTCGGAGACAAAGGACCAAATATGATTCTGGACGACGGTGGAGATTTAACCGCATACGTTCATGAAAAATACCCTCAATTGTTAAGCGAAATCCGTGGAATCTCGGAAGAAACAACCACAGGCGTTAAGAGTCTTTACAAACTCCTCAAAAAAGGAGAATTGAAAGTTCCTGCGTTTAACGTAAACGATTCCGTAACGAAATCCAAATTCGACAATCTCTACGGATGCCGCGAGTCTCTCGCAGACGGAATCAAAAGAGCGACAGACGTTATGCTTGCCGGTAAAATCGCGCTCGTATGCGGTTTCGGAGACGTTGGAAAAGGTTCCGCTGCCTCTCTTCGTAATTTCGGATCACGCGTTATCGTAACCGAAATCGATCCTATCTGCGCTCTTCAAGCTTCTATGGAAGGATATCAAGTTCTTCGTGTGGAAGACATCATCGAACAAGTGGATATCGTAGTGACCGCAACCGGAAACGACGATATCATCACTCTCGAACACATGAAAGCGATGAAAGACGGAGCGATTCTTTGCAACATCGGACACTTCGATACTGAAATTCAAATGTCCAGATTGAATTCCGAAAAAGGCGTAACCAAAAAAGAAATCAAACCTCAAGTAGACAAATATACTTTTGCGGACGGTAAATCCATCATCGTTCTCGCAGAAGGACGTCTTGTAAACTTAGGCTGTGCGACAGGTCATCCTTCTTTCGTAATGTCTTGTTCTTTCACAAACCAAGTATTGGCTCAGATCGAACTCTACAATACGAAGTATGAACTGGGAGTTTACACTCTTCCAAAACATCTGGATGAAAAAGTTGCGGCTCTTCATCTGGATCAACTGGGAGTTCGTTTAACAAAACTCAACCAGAAACAGGCAGACTATTTGGGGGTTCCGATTACCGGACCTTTCAAACCGGAAAACTACAGATATTGATCTGAATCTTTTTCCGGGATCTAAAACTCCCGGAAAAATTTCTTTTTGGAAAGGTATGGCTTATGTAATCACAGAACCCTGTAGGAATTGCAAATATACCTATTGCGCCGCGGTTTGTCCCGTGGAAGCTTTCCGAGAAGGAGAGGATTGCCTTTACATAGAACCTTTGATCTGCATCGATTGTAATAAGTGCAGACCGGAGTGTCCGGTGGAAGCGATCTATCCGGATTACGAAGTTCCTTCGATCTGGCAGAATTGGATCGCGGAGAATGCACAAAAATCAAAACATTCTCCTCCGATCATCGACGTAAAACCGCCTCTCAAAAAAGAAGGCTGTATAAATTCGGAATTTTAGAATTTTTTGTTATCCTATATTTTTTAGAACAATCAAAGAAGTTAGCAATGACTCAGAAAGCTCAGAACTATTCAAATCCTTCAGCAAAAGAACTCCTGGCACTCCTCGAAAAACAAATCCTAGTCATCGACGGTGCGATGGGAACGATGATTCAAAGATTTTCTCTTACAGAGGACGATTTCCGAGGAGAGATTCTTAAAAATCATCTTCATCCTCTCAAGGGAAACAATGAACTTCTATGTTTGACCCGTCCCGATGTGGTCGAGTCGATTCATATTAAATTCTTGGAAGCCGGCGCGAATATTTTGGAAACAAACACATTCAGTTCCAACCAGGTATCTCAAGGCGATTATAAAACCGAATTCTTAGTGGCGGACTTGAATAAGGCCGCGGTTTCATGCGCGCGTAACGCGGTCGAGAAGTTTCAAAAAACGAATCCCAACCAACCTTGTTTTATCGCGGGAGCTATCGGACCCACGACTCGTACAGCGACTCTTTCTCCGGACGTAAACAACCCCGCGTTTAGAGCGGTTACGTTTGACGATCTCGTTGCTACGTTTTACGAACAGGTTCGCGCTTTGGTTGAAGCGGGCGTAGACCTTCTTCTTCCCGAAACAAACATCGACACACTCAATCTCAAGGCGGCGATCTATGCAATCGAACAAGTCTTTGAAGACTTACACGTTCGGATTCCGGTCTGTCTTTCCGTAACGATCACAGACGCTTCCGGAAGAACTCTTTCCGGACAAACCGTGGAAGCATTTTACAATTCGATCGAACACTGCAATCCTCTTTCTGTGGGAATCAACTGTGCTCTCGGTGCGGACGAAATGAGACCGTATATCGAAGAACTTTCCAGAGTTTCTTCCTGTATGATCAGCTGTTATCCGAACGCGGGTTTACCGAACGCATTCGGTGGTTATGATCAAACTCCGGAGGAATTCGGAAAGTACATTCAAGAATTTGCAAGTGCGGGTTGGCTCAATATAGCCGGCGGATGCTGCGGAACCACTCCGGAACATATCGCAGCGGCTGCAAAAGCGGTTCAGGGTAAAAAACCGAGAGTCCTTCCTCAGATTCCGGAACTCACGAGACTTTCCGGATTGGAGCCACTCAATGTCACCCCTGACAAAGGATTTTTACTCGTGGGGGAAAGAACCAACGTAACCGGTTCTCCTCGTTTCAAAAAGCTCATCATCGAAGGAAACTTTGAAGAGGCAGTGTCCGTAGCCTTGCAACAAGTGGAGGCCGGCGCTAATATCATCGACATCAACTTCGATGAAGCCTTGTTAGACGGCGAAGCTTCGATGAGACACTTTTTAAACCTCATCGCGGGCGAACCGGATATCGCAAAGGTTCCGTTTATGATCGATTCTTCCAAATGGACCGTTTTGGAAGAGGGTCTGAAATGTATTCAAGGCAAACCGATCGTGAACTCGATTTCCCTCAAAGAAGGGGAAGAAAAATTCCTAGAACACGCCCGCAAGATTCGAAGATACGGAGCTTCCGCAATCGTAATGGCCTTCGACGAACAGGGACAGGCTGCGACCAAAGACGACAAGGTCCGAATTTGTAAACGCGCCTACGACCTGCTTTTAACAAAAGCGGATTTCAGTCCTACCGATATCATCTTTGATCCGAACATTCTCACCGTCGCAACCGGGATCGAAGAACATAACAATTACGCGATGGACTTTATCGAAGCTATCAAAGAAATCAAAAAGATCTGTCCGGGCGCAAAAATCTCCGGCGGTTTGTCTAACGTGTCTTTTTCGTTCCGTGGAAACAATCCGGTGCGGGAAGCTATGCACTCCGTATTCTTATACTACGCGATCCAAGCGGGAATGGATATGGCGATCGTAAACGCGGGAATGCTCGCCGTTTACGAGGAGATCCCGAAAGATCTTTTAGAATACGTCGAAGACGTGATCCTAAACAGAAGACCCGATGCGACCGAACGTCTTGTGGAATTTGCTGAAAACGTAAAGTCCGGAGAAAAGGCGGAGAAAAAAGAGGAAACCTGGAGAGAAGGAACTTCCGTCGAGGAAAGACTTTCTCACGCTCTCGTCAAAGGAATCGTGGAATATATCGATCAGGATACGGAAGAGGCTCGTCTCAAATACGGACGTCCGTTAACCGTCATCGAAGGCCCTCTCATGGACGGGATGAAGATCGTGGGGGAACTTTTCGGAGCCGGAAAGATGTTTCTTCCTCAGGTCGTAAAAAGCGCACGGGTGATGAAAAAGTCCGTGGCATATCTTCTTCCATTTATGGAAGAGGAAAAGAAAAAGAACGCGGAAGTATCTTCGCGACCTAAATTTTTAATCGCTACCGTAAAGGGAGACGTGCACGATATCGGAAAGAATATCGTAGGTGTTGTGCTTGCTTGTAATAATTACGAAGTCATCGATTTGGGAGTGATGGTTCCCTGCGACAAAATCCTGGACGAAGCAAAAAAACTGAACGTGGACATCATTGGTCTTTCCGGACTGATCACACCTTCCTTGGACGAGATGGTTCATGTTGCTTCCGAGATGAATCGAACCGGCTTTAACGTTCCTCTTTTGATCGGAGGCGCGACCACAAGTTCTGCGCATACAGCTGTCAAGATCGCTCCGACTTACGACCAGCCAGTCGTTCACGTTGTGGATGCTTCGAGAGTGGTGAATGTGGTCAATCAGTTGCTCCATCCCGATCTCAACGAAGCGTATTCACAAAAGATCAAAGAAGATCAAAAAGCAGCGAGAGAGAATTATTTTAGCACAAGAGCGGAGCGCAAGTTGATCACTCTCGAAAAGGCAAGAGAGAATCAGGAAGCCATAGACTGGTCTACAACTCAGATCGACAAACCGGCGTTTATCGGGGTCAAGGTCTTTGATCAGACCGTTTCTTTGGAAACTTTGATTCCGTATATAGACTGGACTCCGTTTTTTACCGCTTGGGAATTGAAAGGAAGATATCCTGCGATTCTGGAAAGCGAAACCACCGGTAAACAAGCAAGAGAACTTTTTGCGGACGCTCAAAAACTCATGAAGACGATCACCGATGGAAAACTCTTTCAAACAAAAGGTGTCATCGGAATTTTTCCTGCGAATAGTGTGGGTGACGATATCGAAGTTTACGAAGACGAATCCAGATCCAAATTGCTCACGGTATTTCATACTCTGCGTCAGCAGATTCAAAAAGACGACGAAGCGGAACCTAACTATTGTTTGGCGGACTACGTGGCTCCGAAAGATTCCGGAAGAATCGATTACATCGGCGGATTCGCGGTCACCGCAGGACACGGAGTGGAAGAATTCGCAAAACAATTTGAAAAAAATCTGGACGACTACAATTCCATCATGGCAAAAGCGTTAGGTGATCGTTTCGCGGAAGCATTTGCGGAATACATGCACTACAAGGTTCGAACGGAATATTGGGGATACGTCAAAGGCGAAACTCTTTCTCCGGAAGATCTGATCCGCGAACGATACAGAGGAATCCGTCCAGCTGCGGGTTATCCTGCGTCTCCGGATCACACGGAAAAGAGAGTTCTTTTTGATCTGTTACAAGCAGAGAAAAATACAGGGATTACTTTGACTGAACACTTTGCGATGTGGCCGGCGAGTTCGGTAAGCGGTTTGTATTTCGCACATCCCGAGTCCAAATACTTCGCGGTAGCAAAGATTAACAGAGATCAGATCGAAGAATACGCAAATCGAAAGGGAATGAGCATCGAAGAAACGGAACGTTGGCTCGCCCCCAATCTTGCGTATGATCCGTTGGCAATTACGGTTACTCGTTAAGTTTGCAAAAAGAAATTTGATTTTTTTGAGTCTAATCAGAATACAATGAAACCAGCGGTTCCAAATGATTCTTCGGTTCACAATCACGGTCCCATATATTCCGAGACCCGGAATGCGAACGAAGAATTTTCGTTTCATCCGACTCTGATTGCTTGGCTAAAAGGACCGTTACACTTGACTGGGGACGAGATTCTCAAACTCACTGAGATCGGTTGTACGGATCATTCCTGCCCGGTGATCGAAACCTGTTTGGAAGTGTACAAAACCGAACAAGATTCTTCGCCTGAAAAGAAAATTCGATTTGGAAGAGCAAAACATCTCATTAGTAAAATGGATCTTGCATTCACTCTAAAAAAACAAGGAATTATAGAATAAATTCTCCCGAAATTCTATCTTCAAACGGACTTTAAGTCCCATGCAAGCAGATTTTTCAGAAAAACAAATGTAGGAACTCTTACAGATTCTTAAATCGAAAGAATTGTTGTTTCAAGAAAAATACGAAACACTTGATTCAGGATTCAGTAGATCTCAAGAGTCGAGGTTTATTAAACAAAAAAGGATGAAGGTTTCGTATCAAATAAAAACGCAACGTCTCTATACCCGATTAGAGAACGACTACTTTGGTGAAGTTTCGGAAAAGCTATATTTGACTCCGAGCAAACCCTGAATCTCTTGCATCCAGAGACTCGGCTCCCCGGCCTGCAACTGAGCGGCGGTTGGAACCGGAACTCGAACCATTCCTTCCAAACTTAAATTTCGAGAAGAAAAAGAAATTCCGGGATTGAGATAGTATTCGTAGGATTTCAAACCGCGAAAATTGTTTCCGGGTTCGTTGGGAAAACCGCCATTTCGATCTTGAAACCGTTTGATACTCGAAAACTGAACAAAGAAATTCATTTTGGAATTTTCGCCGATTTCGGGAAAAACAGAATAATTGAATGCGATCGTGGATTTTGCGGATTCTAAAACGGCAAGTCCCGCCTGATTTCCGATCATTCTCGCATTAAAATCCATTTCTAAACCCGCATGACGTTTCATATAAAGAAACATAACTCCGGAACTGCTTCCATTTTGGAGAGGATTCGCGTTCCAATTCGCCAAACCAAATCCCTGAATCTGATTTCTGGAATCAGTGATTCGATCCATCGTTCTTTTTTCGGAAAAAGCTCCGGAAAGAAGTTTCCCGGTTCTGGAAGGAATTTCGTTTACAAAAACGGTTTCGGAAACGGGTAAGAATTGAACGTTTTCCTGAGGAACTACTGAAAATAAAAACGGTTGAAACATGCCCGAAAAAGAAAGACCGCGGGTCTGCGTATAAAACGGATTTGGTGTTTTGGTTTCGGGAACTAAATTCGCATTGGGTACAAGCTTGAGTTCCATCGGATCCGTGTAAGGAATCGCGACTACTTGTAGATATTTCTGGCGATTGGGATCAAAATCCCGGGATAAATGATACGGCTGAAACGGGCTAAAGGAAGAATCTTCCACGGAAAAAATAGAAACTCCGAAGAAAAATAAAAACAGAGATAGAATGAGGGATCTTTTACCTTTCATACCGTATAGTCTGTAAGACTCTCTAAATACAACAGAACTGTCAGTATAAAATTGCAAAATGAGGTGATTTTTCCGGGAATTCTCCGATTATCTGACCCGAGGTCGCATGGAAACGAAAATTAAATCATTCGGAGAATGTCTCATTCCAAGCCCGGCGGATTATGAATACTATACTAGCGATTCCTCCAGGCTGTTATTCAGGACCGTATTTCAATCCGAAGAGGATTGGAACTCTTACGTAAAAAACGGTCCGGATTTTTTCGAGCAGGCGGGTCCACGGGAAAAAATTTTTTTCCATCCAAAAGAGGTAACCGCGGGAATCGTTACCTGCGGTGGACTCTGTCCGGGAATCAATGATGTCATTCGCGGAATTGTCATGGAACTTTTTTATCGTTATGGGGTTTCCAGAATTCTCGGTTTTCCATACGGCTATCAGGGAATGGTCAAAAAATATTCCCACAAACCCATCGAACTCACACCCGAAAAGGTGGCGCATATCGTGGAAGAGGGTGGATCCATGCTCGCTTCCTCTCGGGGAAATCAGTCCCCCGTCGAGATGGTGGACTATCTCAGTCTTTACGGAGTGAAGATGCTTTTTTGTATCGGAGGGGACGGAACCCTAAGAGGCGCTAGAGAAATCGTAGACGAGATCGAAAAAAGAGGAGAGGAAATTTCGGTTATCGGAATCCCGAAAACCATAGACAACGATATCAACTACGTTCAAAAGACATTCGGTTTTTCTACTGCGTTTTCCAAAGCTATGGAAGCGGTGGAATGTGCTCATGTCGAAGCGAAAGGAGCGCCTAACGGAATCGGACTCGTCAAACTCATGGGAAGACATTCCGGATTTATCGCGGTCAACGCCGCTCTTGCGTCTAGAAACGTAAACTACTGTCTGATCCCGGAAGTAAATTTTGATCTCTACGGAAACGGGGCATTTTTGGACGATCTTAAAAAAAGAATCCTAAAAAAGGGTCATGCAGTAATCATCGCCGCCGAAGGAGCAGGGCAGCATTTTTTTGAAACAACCGGAGAAAGAGATCCTTCCGGAAATCTAAAACTGGGAGACATCGGGATTTTTCTCAAAGATACCATGGGAGAATTTTTTAAAAAAGAAAATATCCCAGTGAATATCAAATACATAGATCCGAGTTATATCATTCGATCGATTCCGGCAAATCCGGAAGACTCGGTGTTTTGCGGGTTTTTGGCTCAGAACGCGGTTCACGCGGCGATGGCCGGTAAAACGGATATGGTCGTGGGAATGTGGAACAACGTATTTACTCATCTTCCGATCCCGGTCGCGATTCAGGAGAGAAAAGTTTTACAACCGGATCGCAGCACTCTCTGGAGATCGCTTCTGGCTTCCACGGGTCAGCCGGCGCACATGTTGGCCAAGTAAAAGTCTATACTTAAATTTTATAGTAGAGGGACTTGAAGTCCGATTTCAAGAATTTTTCGGAATGCCATCGATTTGTCGGAACAACGAATTATAAGGTTCTGTCCCAAAGACAATTCAACATCTCACTCTGGAGCAACCCAACGCAATGCTCTCTATGGATCGCATTGCGGGTCGTTCGGGAAACTCAGCATCTCGCTCACTTACGGATCGCTCGATGGGGACAGAACCCAGAACGCGCCCATGGGAAGCGTTTTGTTGAGTTACCGCAGCTTGATCTTTTTGGGATGCGCTATAAATTCCCGTTTTTTTTGTTCCGACGACGAATCTTTTTTAAAATCGGCTTGAATCGGACTTCAAGTCCGAACTCGATTATCATCGGACAAATCCACCTAATTTCAAAAAAATTTTGAATTCAAATTGTAAACCCGCGTCAGCGATGTGGAGCGTGCGAAAGCAGTCTGCGCAGCAGACCGAAGGCGAAAGCCGGAGCGCGGAACCAGCGCGGTCCTTTCGAGAAATCGAAAGGAGACGCCCAAATCAAAATCGCAAAACAGATTCCAATTTCTTAAAGTGATTTAGGGGAGACGGACCATAAACAAAGTATAGTCGTCGTGAGGATCGGCTTCACCGCGGAACGCATCCGTGGTATCGATGATCAATTCTTTCAAAGCGCCGAGAGGCATTTCCCCGTTTCGTTCGATGAGTTTGGTGAGATTCTCCAAGCCGTACATTTCACTGGACTCGTTCATCGCTTCGCTCACTCCGTCCGTATAAAGGATGAGCAGATCTCCGGGCGCATAATCGATCTCGTGTTCGTCGATCTCGGATTCCTTGATTCCGAGCGGCATTCCCTTTCCGGAAAGGCCGATGACCTTTTTGTCTTTTGCTTTGTAAAGAAGCTGTTCGTTGTGACCCGCGCTCGAATATCGGATTCTACGTTTGGCCATATTGATCCGAACCAACATCACGGTCACAAACATGAAGTAACCGGATTTTTCTTGAATGATCCGATTGGCGCTCATCAAACTGATACTCGTGGAAGAATTTCTGGAAACCTCTCCCGCGATGATGGTCTTCGAAAATTCCATAAAAAGAGCGGCCGCGATTCCTTTTCCGGAAACGTCCGCGATGAGAACACTCACTTCGTCCGGATTGTGATAGATGAGATCGTAAAAGTCCCCGCCGATTTCCTTGGATGCGATATAACTCGTCTCCAATTCCAAACCTTGAATCTTTTTGGGAATGTTTGGCAATGAGTTTACTTGGATCTGAGAAGCGATCTGCATATCCCGTTTGATCGAGTTGAGTTTTTCCTTTTGATCTTTGGAAAGAAGAGAATTGTATGCTTCCGCGATCTGGTTGGAAATCGTGCTGAGAATGTTTTGATCCGCGTTGTCAAAACTGTTCCCCGATCTTTTATCCGCCGAATTCAAAATTCCAATGATCTTTCCGTCCTGGCGGATCGGAACCGAAATAAAGGACTTTGTTTTGTATCTTTCGGGACGGGTCCAATCCTCCGTAAGAACGGAGGTGTTTTGTACTAAAAGTGGATTGCCGCTTTCCAAAATCTTTCGAATCACTCCTTCCTTCTCGTTGATAAACTGTTCCTGTTCTTCAAGATTGAAACCGATGCTTTTTTTGAGTTCGTATTTTCCGTTTTTCGGATTGAGAAAGATCAGTGAAACCCGTTCCGCTCCCATCACATCCGAAATCGAATGTACCGTAAGATTTAAAAATTGATCCATCTCCGCAATGTTTGAAATCGCTTGACTGAGTTGAAAGAGACAGTCGAGTTCATTCGCTCTATTTTTGAGAGCTAAGATCAATCTTCGATTTCGAATCGCGATCGCAGCAAGATCCGAAAGATATTGGATGACTTTGATATCCTTGTTTGTAAATTCACTTCTTCCGAGAGAATTGACCGCTTCCAAAACACCTTGAATTTCTCCTTGAGTGCTCATAGGAACACAGATGAGATTGTTCGTAACAAATCCCACGGTCTCGTCTATATTTCTATAAATTCTTGGATCATTCGCCGCATCGTTTACGATCACGGGTTCGAGAGTTTCCAGAACCATTCCTGCGATTCCTTTGCCTCTTGGAACTTTCAACTCCGTCAAAGATTCTCCCTTGGTTCCCTTTGCTACGTTGAATACAAGACAGTCTTCATCCCGATCGTAGAGAAGAAGCGAACATCCTTCCGTATTGAGGACGTCTTTTGTAGTTTCTATGATAATACCGAGGAGTTCTTCCAGGTCGTCGGTCGAGTTGATTCTCGCCGTAATATCTGAAATTAGGGATAAGGATAATTGTCTTTCACTCATAAAGGGGATTAACGAATCATTCTATCGGAAGAATTGAATCATTGAACATAAGAAAGATTTCCCTGTCAAGGAGTTTCGTTAACAATTGAAGAAGAGAAAATTTATAAAAAAATACTGCGGATTCCGAAATGCACGCTTTTGTCAAACGAATCGTTTGACATTACAAACCTCTATTCGATTACACTTTTCTTGTTCGGAAATCATTCGCGATTCTAAAAAATACTCAGAGCCGCAAATTGATTTTATTCGATCAAAGAACCGATTCCCTGATCCGTAAAAATTTCGATGAGAATCGAATGAGGAACTCTTCCGTCGATGATATGCGTTCTTCTTACACCTTGATCAATCGCGGTGAGGCAACATTCCACCTTGGGAATCATCCCGCCGGAAATTTCTCCTTTTCTGATATAATCCTTTACCTTTCCCCGATTGAGACCGGTTTCCAATTTTCCATCGATCAAGATTCCTTCCGTATCCGTAAGCAGAATCAGCTTTTCGGCTTTGAGAGCGCCCGCGATTTCACCCGCAAATGTATCCGCGTTGATATTCAAACTATCACCTTCCGCCGATTCGGCAACCGGAGAAATCACTGGAATGAATCCTTCCTTTTGTAAATTGAAAAGAATTTCCGGATTGATGGATTCGATCTTACCAACCAGACCCACGTCGATAAGCTGTGTTTCCTTTCCTTCGAGTTCGATTTCGATCGGAGTTTTTTTGGCTTTTACAAGATTTCCGTCCTTACCGGAAATTCCCACCGCCTTGCCTCCTTGCGCGTTGATCATCGAAACGATTTGTTTATTTACCTTTCCGGTGAGAACCATCTCGACAACATCCATGGTCTGAGCGTCGGTGACTCTGTGTCCGTGAATAAACTCGGTGGGAATTTGCAAGCTCTCCAAGAGGCGATTGATTTCGGGACCACCTCCGTGAACGATCACCGGATGGATTCCCACATATTTTAAAAGAACAATATCCTTTGCAAAAGACTCTTTTAAATCGGCTTTGGCCATGGCTGCGCCACCGTATTTAATCACAACCGTCTTACCCGAATATTTTGTGATATAAGGGAGAGCTTCGAGGATATGATTGACTCTTTCCAAAAGTTTTTCCATGAGAAACAGAGAATTCCTTGTGCCTAACTCTGTCATCCAGAAATACAGAATAGATACCAACGCGGAGAGAAGAGAGTGCTCGAAACAAAAGACAATTCGTATCAAGAAAAAAATATTCTACTTACCGGTGGAAGCGGGGGACTGGGTAGGGCGCTTGTAAAATCACTCGTTGCTGACGGATATTCCGTAACAAATTTCGACATCAATCCTCCAGAGGAACCTCTTTCCGGAGAATTCTTTTTACAAACAGATCTCACACTCGATTCCGAACTTTCCGCGTCTTTGGAGAAATGGAAACGAAAAATCGACGCCGAAAAACAGACGGCTTACGGATTGATCCATTGTGCGGGTTATGGCGGGCCTTATCATAAAATTACCGAAGTCAGTACCGAAGAATGGGATCGAATTTTTTCGATCAACATTCGATCCGCGTTTCGAATCACAAAAACTCTGATTCCTATATTCAGAAATCTGCAACTAGGTAGGCTTTTATACATCGCATCCTCGTTGTCTCTCAAAGGATCCGCAAACTCCGTCGCGTATTCCTCTTCTAAACACGCGTTAATCGGATTTGTAAAATCCATGGCTGATGAATGGGGGGAATTTGGTATTACGGCTAACGCGATCAGTCCCGGTTATATGGAAACCTCGATGGGAATTCAGGAAGATCAGGTTGACGATCATCGTAAAAAAATCATAGCGATGACGCCTTCTCGAAAAATCGCGGAACCGGAGGAGATTGCAAGAGTTGTGTCTTTTCTTTTGAGCAGACATTCAGGTTATATCAACGGGGCTAATTGGGCCGTAGATGGCGGAATCACCGCGGTGTAAGAATAGATAAAATCGATTTGATCATAGAATGATAATGATCTATTATGAATAAAAATGAAGGTCCGCTAAACTATATCTAAGACTATCACCCTACGAATTGACGATCCTGTTTACGATATTTTCAAAAAGGCCGGTACGACAACAATGTTTTATTGAAATAAAGCTTGTAAACGGACTTCAAGTCCGATCTCAAGTAAAATCAGAGCGAAAGCTTTGAATTTCTATCCAATCCTAAATTCCAATCTTCACTTCGGACTCGACCCAAAAAACAAATCCCGAAATTTTTTATAGTCTTCCGAAGGATGTTCTTCGAACTTGCACTGACTGGTTTGAAATCGTTTGGAGAGTTTTACTCCTTTTTTTTTCGGAATGTCAAATGATATTTTGTGATTTACAAATGAAGGAAAATTATAATTTAAAATCATTTCTAACGTTTCTCTTTTTCCAAATGAAAATGGTTAGAATCCAATTCAAAGAGGAAAAGTTAGTCAGAAAAATATTGAACTTCTTTAATCTGAATCACGCGCAAAAAAAGTTGTCCAAAAGCACAACTTGGTCTTGTTGTTTTACACATGATACTTTTTCCCAAACTGGAGGAAACGATTTGAACAGTAAAAATTTTACACTCTCGACAGTTAAAATCGCATTTGCAGCGATCCTCGTCGGATTTTTAATATCCGACTGTGCGAAGGATACAGACGGATTGCTCAATGCACGCGCCGAAGAAACGGCTTTAACTGCCTTGGCTCTGACGTCGGAAGCGTCCAATGACTTGAATTTGCATACTGCACCCAATGCGAGTTTACAGGAAAACAATGTGTCGGCAGCACCGGAGGGAGTCCAATTCTGCTGGGCGGAATGTAACCACGCGTTCAAAACCGCTCCTCCTTGCCGTTCGTCATCCCCCCCAGCTGGCTATTCCTGGTGGACAGTATACGAATGCGCAATTTATCACGACGGTGATGGTACTACGATGCCGGATCAATGTGTGGTTGCAAAAGACCAATTTTATGCGCTTCGGTCTGCAGAGGCGAAAATTGAACAAAATTGTCCTCCGCCAGACGGGGATATTCCATAATAAAGAATCGAGATCAGGATGCGGTGCGAACTCCTCGCCCGGCTATAAGGAGTCATTGTGCCCAGATGGACAATGACTTGAGTGAAAATTCTTGGATGATAGATTGAACTTGTGTTTTACATTCAATTTCTATCCAATCCTAAATTCCAATTTTTATTTCGGACTCGGTCCAAAAAACAAATCCCGAAATTTTTTCTGATCTTCCGAAGGATGTTCTTCGAACTTGAACTGACTGGTTTGAAATCGTTTGGAGAGTTTCAATTTACGTTTGAGAATCTTACCTTTGCGTGAAATCAAAAGTTCGATTTTTTCACCGGTCCTGTATTGTTTCAAAAGATCCTTTCGATTTCCGGAATGAATTCTCATCCCGTTGAGTGCGATCCATTCGTCGCCCAGACTTAAATCGACGGAAGGATCCAAAATTTTCCAATCCACTTTGTTGATCACGAGATTCCCTCTTTCCTCTCTCATACCAAAACCGAGCTCCACGCTTGGACTGGAGTCAATCCGTATAACACCGATTTGTTGAAAGTATCTTTCGATCGGAATCGCGATCGGTTTGTCGAGATAATCTCCGAACTCGAGTTTCAAATCGACATCCGTGGATTTTTTCGCCGCCTGAAAAAATTCGGATTTTGTAAAACCTCGATTTTTTCCGAGATGAAAGTTTTGATAGAGCTCTTTCATCACATCCAAAAGGGAATGTTTACCCGCAGTTTCCGTTATCAAAAACAAATCCATGGCAAGAGCCAAAACACCGCCTTTGACGTAATAGGAAATTCCGGTGTTATTCGCATTCGAATCGTTCGGACGATTATAGAATTTGGTCCAAGCGGTATAAGAAGAATCTTCCAAAGTCATCCAAGATTCTCCCTCCGATTTTTCGAGACTTTGCAGATCTTCCATAACCTTTGCAAGATACGCATCCGGACTCAGATGTTTCGTTTTTAACAAAAAGTAAGCGTCGTAAAAGGATGTGATTCCCTCCGCGATCCAGAGTTCCCGGGTCAGATTCGGTTTTTGATAATCAAAGGGACCGAGCGCGATCGGACGGATCCGTTTTACATTCCAAAGATGAAAGTATTCGTGAGATAACAGTTCCAAGAGTTTGAGATATCCGTCCTTGGAAAGTGTTTTGAGAGGATCATACATATTCACGGAAGAATTGAGATGTTCTAGTCCTCCGTAAGCGCCTTCCGCTAAAATTAGAATGAAGAGATATCTCGTGTTCGGCGAGCCTTCCAAAGATCGGATCTGTTCTCCTGTGATCTTTTGAAGATCTGGAATCAGATTTTTCTGAACGGATTTCGGCAATTCTCCTTCTAAGACGATTTCGTGTTCACAATTTTCGGATACAAACGAAATCGCAGCGCGTTTGGAAAGCAGAATGGGAGAATCCAAAAACTCATCCAAAGACGAGGAGAAACGTTTTTTCCCTTTTCCGTTCAACCCCGAATGACAAAATTCAAACGGAAGAGAATTCGATATTTCTAATGTGATTTCGGAAATTTCAAAATCTCTCGGATATAAAAATAAAGCGGGCGGATGTAAAAGACAAAATTCCGTAGTGAAATAGTTGGAACGAACCGAATAATCGAATCCATAAACCACATAACGCAAACAAAAGGATTCGCCTCCGGATACAATGCTCCAAGAATCCAAACCGATCGGTTGTACTTCGAAATTCTTTCCTTTTTTTCCGGAAACAAAAGCTTCGAGTCGATGGATATGTCTGGAATAATCCCGAATCATATAGGAACCGGGAGACCAGACTGGAAGAGAAAGAACGGTTTCTTTTTTGGGAGACACTATCTCTAATTCTACTTGGAGATAGTGTCCTGTGAGTTGATATTCTTGAACAGAAAAGTGAAGTTTAGACAATCATTTACCGCTGACTTTGGAAATCTCCTGGAGAGTTTCTTCCACCGTCGTTACCGGGTCAACTTTTCTCCAAACCTTTTGGATTTTCCCATCCGGAGAAATTAAAAAAGAATCTCTGGAAAGTCCCTTGAACACCTTTCCTCTCCATTCCTGATCCCCGTAAACTCCAAGAGCTTCGCTCAGTTTATGATCCGGATCCGATAAAAGAGGAAAATTCAAAGAATACTTTTGAATAAAATCTCCATGCGAGGTGAGATTGTCCAAGCTTACTCCGTAGACCTTGGCTCCGATTTTTGTAAATGCTCCGATATTATCCCGATAACTACAGGCTTGTTTGGTACAACCCGGGGTATCGTCTTTCGGATAAAAATAAAGTAGAGTCCACGCGCCGGAAATATCCTCGGGTAGTTTGACATTCTTACCTTCTGTACTTTCTAAGCTGACTGCGGGAAGGGGCGTTCCTAATACTGGATCTGACATTCAAATTTCCTCATTGAATTGGATAAGTCCGGAAACCGGATGATAGAAAAAATATCCGATGGATTCGGGATGCAACCGCTTTTCAACGATTCGGAAAGATTTAGACTCGAACCGAATAAAAATGTTGAAAATTGAACAATAAAAACTTCTAATCCAAATGCTCGGCGCAAAAAAACGCGCTTTCTACCAATGAAAAAATTTGCTTTGAAAACTTTATTTGTCTTTCTACTGGTCTTTCTTCCTTCTTTAGCCGTTTCCGAAACACAAGAGACCTGGAAACCCATCGATCTTAGAAAGGGAAATTGGATCGCCACTCCGGGCTTTCAAGCGAAATCTCTGAATGGAATCGAAGCTTCCGATCCGGGTGTTCGAAAAATTTCGGAATTTCCGATCGTTTTGAATGAAATTTTCAAAGTTCCGATCGGAGAAGGTTTGAAAGAATACACTCTTCAAACCAGATTTTCACTCAAAGAAGATCCACAACAGACCAAGATCTATAAACCGATCTTTCTCTACTTGGAATCCATCGGTGAAAACTGGGAAATCTATTTGAACGGGCATTCTCTCAGCAAGGACGTTCACCTGGATTCTTCCGGCAAAGAAATGCTTCTGAGAAGAACAATCCGCAACTTCCGTTTACCCGTGGATTCCAGTCTTCTAAAAAAAGGCGAGAATCTTCTTACCTTTCATTTGATCGGAGACGCCCCCGCTTCCGCACTTTCTAAAAATGTGGATCTCGGATTTTACATCGACGGAGATTATTCGATTACGACCGAACAAAAACTTTCCGGCGAAATTTCGACTCTTGTCAATCTTTGTCTCAATACGATTTATATCTTTTTCGGTTTTTATCACCTTCTCATTTTCGCAAAACGAAGAGAGGACAGATACAATCTCTATTTCGGAATTTTCAGCGTTTGTATGGCGTTGTATTCTCTCTCCAGATCCAGCATCGCATTTGACGTAATTTATGATACCACATGGATTACAAGAATTGAATATTCCTCCGTTTCGTTATTATCTCCTCTTTTTTTGCTTTTTATGCAGGATTATTTTTACGGAAGAGCCAAATTCTCAAAGGTATTGTTTGGAATTCTCATCTTCAATCTGATCATAGCCGGTGTTACCCTCGTGGAACCGTTTCGTTATACGATGACGAGTCTTCGGATCTGGCAGTTTTCGATTCTGCCAACGCTTGTCTATCTTCTCTATTTTATGGGAAAAGCGGTGTATCTCCGTAAAAAAGACGCGACTCTGATGGCGGTGAGCATGTTTACCGTCGTTTTTATCGCCGTTTACGACGTAATCGATTCCATCCTTTTTCAATCGGGGATTCGATTCACTCAATTCGCATACTTCTTGTTCGTGGTCGCCCTCACTACGATCCTCGCGAATCGATTTATTTCCTTATACCGCCAATCCGAGGATTTAAACATAGAGCTCAGTCAGCAGAAATTGGAACTCGCAAGACAAAAGAATGCGTTCTTTCGTTTTGTTCCGGTTCAATTCTTAAACGTTTTAGGAAAAGATTCCGCAGTGGAAGTCAATTTGGGAGACTCCGTTCTCAAAGAGATGAGCGTTTTATTTACGGACATTCGATCCTTTACTACGATCTCGGAACAAATGACTCCGGAAGAAAATTTCAAATTTATCAACGACTATCTCGCGAGTATGGAACCGATCGTGCAAAGACACGAAGGGTTCGTGGACAAGTTTATGGGCGACGGGATCCTGGCTCTCTTTTCCGGCGAAAGTGAAGGAATGCGCGTGAGTCGACACGGAGAGACTTCCGCAGATAAGGCGATTCTCGCCGCCATCGAAATGAAAAAAAGGGTGCAGACGATCAACGCAGAAGCGAAGGATTCCCATTTTCGCGGTTTAAAAATCGGAATCGGGATCAACACCGGAAATCTGATGTTAGGGACCGTGGGAAGTCGTTCGAGACTGGATACGACCGTGATTGGAGACACGGTAAACGTTGCATCTCGTTTGGAGAGTCTTACCAATCTTTATCGAGCGGAAATTCTCGTTACAAAAAACACCCTTTCTTCCATGACTATCGCGGACGAACTCGCGATTCGGGAAATCGATTCGGTGGTGGTAAAAGGAAAAACAGATCCGATTATCATCTACGAAGTTTATGAAGCGGACGCCCCTCATATTCGAAAACTGAAAGACACAACCTTACCTCTGATTTCAAGAGGAATTATTCTTTATAAGGTGGCGGACTTTCAAGAAGCGCTGATCAATTTTGAACAGGCGCTCAAAGTACATCCGGAAGATATCGTTTCGATTCTTTATCGAAAACGCTGTCAGGAATACATCGCTTCGCCTCCGACCGGAAATTGGATCGGAGTTCAGCATCTACTGGAAAAATAGAATTCCTCATGCCTTCACAATTGAATGCGATCGCAATTTGTGATAGAGTCTCATAGGACGGAAAAATCCCTGTAACCGTTTTGTTTGATTCGATCCATATCAAAAGTCCCTCCGTGGATTCGGTGACAGATTGATGAATCACCCTATTTCCCCAAAAGGGCCCGAGACAAAATAATTCGAATCCGTTTTTACTTTTGAATCGGAAAGACTTTTAGAATTGACTCTCGAATATCAAAAATCTGTTTCCAAAAATAAAATAGAATTTTGGTTATCTCCAAACAATCGTTGCCAAAGTCGATTCTATTCGGAAGATTGGACTTGCAACACGATCCATAACGAATGTTGCAGCCAAAAGTAAAAGCCTTCGACGTTGATTCTTTACAAAGTTGAGAGACCCAAATGACGCGAAGCTTCCGATATTGAAACGTTGACAAGCCCGAGTTTGTAAAACGATCTTTCGGGAAAGCGAAACGATGATTTTTGGACGAGCTACAAATTCAAAAAGGAAACACTGGTACGATGATTTCTTATACAATCTATAAAATGGTCCATATATTCGGGATCCTCCTTCTTTTTACGGCGCTTGGCGGCGTAACCTTACATGTGCTTAACGGAGGCACTAAGGAATTTTCCAATCGAAAGATCATAGCGATCACTCACGGAATCGGACTCTTTCTGATTTTACTTGGTGGTTTTGGAATGCTTGCAAGACTCGGGATCCTCTGGCCTTGGCCGGGTTGGGTAATTGCGAAATTCGTGATCTGGCTTGCGTATGGCGGCCTTCTCACTGCCGTTTATAAAAAACCTACCTTAGCGAAAGTATTCTGGTTCGGATTTCCGCTTTTAGGACTTTTCGTTTCGTATATCGTTCTCTACAAACCGTTTTGATCCATTGAATTGACTTTTAAAATCTAAAAAAGCAAGATCACATCCGAAATCGAGGAACAAAAGAGATGGCAAAAAAAATCGCGTCCAAACCCACACCCAAAACAAAAAAAGATTCTTCCATCAAGACGATTCAAGACTTCGTCGGTTCCAGAGATCTGCCTCATCCGGTCGATCGTCTTGAGGAAGTAAGAAAACGATCCCGTAAATTTCGGGAAAAAATGCTCTCGGGTTCTCAGGTAGTATTTTACAAATCGTACGACCTGATTCGGGTTCCATATCCTACGCGTTACGCGCTCTTGAATGCGTATAGCCTTCCCACTCCATATATGCATATTCTAAATCGATTGTTCATCATTCAATATAGAACCGCTGACGGGATCAAAACGCTTTTGTTTTCCCCCTCGGATCTGGATGGAAACGCGGAAACTCCGTTTTTCAAAAGACTCGCCGAAAGTTTCGGACCGTTTCAATCCATCGGCAAAAAGATCATCGCTCCGATCTTAAACACGGTCGAAGAATGTCTTCAGGATGCAGGCATCGCACCCGAAAAAGTGGACTATATCTCTTACGATCACCTTCATACCCAAGACATTCGAAAATGGTTGGGAGCCAACGGAGAAAAAGGATATTTCCCCAATGCAAAACTTCTTGTGATGAAGCCGGAATGGGATTCGGTACAGGGGTTACTTCCACCTCAATCCGATTGGTATTGTCCGAACGGAACCGGCGGTGTTGCAAGCGATCGAATCGTACTCTTGGACGGAGACGTGGAATTGGGACAAGGAGTGGCTCTGATTCGCACACCGGGACATACATACGGAAATCATTCCTTGGTCGCACATACTCCCGAAGGAATTTTTGTTTCCAGTGAAAACGGGGTGAGCGCCGACAACTATTCTCCTTCAAAATCAAGAATTCCGGGAGTTAAAAAATATGCAAAGACAACCGGGATGGAAGTCATCCTCAATGGAAACACACTGGAAATCGGACTGGATCAGTATATATCCATGGTTCAAGAAAAAGAAATGGCCGGGATCTCCAAAAGAAATCCGGACTTCTACAACGTTATGCCTTCTTCGGAGATGACGAGTTATTGGTTGTTTCCCGGAACCGCTCCAACGTTCAGCTTTGGAAGGCTGTCTTTCGGATCTCCGGTGACCTAAGGGAGAATGACATGATTTTTTTGATTACAGGATGTGCGGGTGGACTCGGGAAAAAGTTGGCGGAGGACGCGTATGCCGCGGGACATTCCATTCTGATCACGGATATCAACGAGAAAGAACTCAAAAAATTCGGGGCGCAGTGGAAAAATGAAAAAGACAGGATCCTGATTTCCAAGTTAGACGTCAGCTCGGCCTCCGATTGGAAAAAGGTTATGGATCTCGTTTACAAAAAATGGGGAAGACTCGACGTCCTTCTCAACGTAGCCGGTTATTTGCTTCCGGGTTATATCTACGAAGTGCCTGCGTCTCAGATCGATCGTCACATGGATATCAATGCAAAAGGTGTGATGTATGGAACCAGAGAAGCCGCGGTTCGTATGGTGGCGGCCAAGGCAGGGCATATTATCAACATCGCGTCTCTCGCGGGTGTGGCACCGATCACTGGAATTTCTCTTTATTCCACGTCCAAATTTGCAGTTCGAGGTTTTTCACTCGCGATCGCTCAAGAACTCAGAGAGAAGAACGTTTTTATCACGGTGGTTTGTCCGGACGCGATCAAAACACCTATGTTGGATCTGCAAAAGGACTACGAAGAGGCATCCATGACTTTTTCGGGAGATAAAGTTCTCACAGTGGAAGAAGTATCCAAGATGATCTTGGGAAAAATTCTCACCAAAAAACCTTTGGAAGTTTTAATCCCAGGAAGTAGGGGAATCCTGGCAAAAATCGGAAATATGTTTCCTGCAATGACCGGTTCTCTCGGTCCGATGCTTCGGAAAAAAGGTCGAAAGAGGCAGTCAATCTACAAAAAAGGTTAGGAATTTACAATCAAACGATTCCTCCGAACTCGAAAACCGGACAGTGATCCAGATAACATCTCGAACAAAAGAATCGATTTCCATTGTTCTGTAAAAGATGATCCTTAAAATCTTTAACGATCATCGCGAACCAAAGCGGAAACGATTGTGAAAATTGCCGATTGATTCGAATCGGCAATTTGCTTAACCGGTTTTAAATTTTTTACGAATATTCCGCAACGCGTCTTGTTTTGATTTTTCGCGTACCGCGGCTCTTAGATTCTTTTTAATGGGAATATAGGATTCCGTACTCGCCAAAGTTTTGTGTCCGAGAAAATCCTTAACTTGATCCAATGGAAATCCGTCCGCAATCAAATGCAATGCCCTGCTGTGTCTGAGAGTAAACACGGTTACCGGACTTCCGATTCCCGAAGCTTTTCCGATTTCGGAAATGATTCGTTCCACATTTCTAGAAGTAGTGTGCGATCCAGGATTTTTACCTGGGAACAAGAACGCGTTTGAGGAAACTAGGACTTCTTTTTCATATTTCCTGATCAAATTGGCCAACTCGCTCGTCATTTCCAGATTTCTGGATTGGGAAGATATACTCGATTTGATCTGAATCATTTTTCTTTTTAAATCCAGATGATTCCATTTAAGCGAAATCAATTCTCCTACGCGCATGCCGCCGAAATAAACAAGACCGCACATCAATTCGTGTTTGGGATTGATAGATGCGGCTTTTAGAATATTCTGCATCTCTTTATAAGTAATCGCGTTCGGATTATTGTATTCCCGCACGGGTCTTTGAAAACCACGGAACAGGTCCATTTTCATAACGTCCTCAAAAAACATCTTGAGAGAACTTACGTTGATCTGAATCGTTGAAGAAGATACTTTTTTCTTTCTCAAATACTCCATATATCGATTCAAATCCTTTAGGTTGATTTTTTCCGCGGGTTTATCCGCAAAATTGAGAAAATCAATATTGTATTTGAGATAAGTATAAGCGGTCGCTTTCTTATAATTTCTCTGACGTATGGTTTTCGTGAGTCTTTCGATCGAATGTTTGTTCTTTTTTGAAATTTCCAATTCTGGCATCTCTTCTCTTCCTAAAAACCGGGTTGGGTCATTCCTAACCATTCCACGGTTTCAATATTCTTTTTTAATAGCTTTGTAAAAAAGAAATCAAAGATTGCCAAAGTGTGTCAATTCAATATTCAATTTTTTGGAGAATTCTGTCACAAATCTCTTCGACCTTCAAATCATCGATTTGCATATAATAGTCCGAAGCCGCTTCATAATAAGGAAGCCTGGTTTCCAAAATGGATTTGTAGGAAGTAAGAGCGCTTAACGGAGGGCGAGTAGGATCATTTTGGATTTTTTCGACCAAAATTTCGGTCGATCTGGAAAGACCGAAAACAGTGCAAAAAGACTTCAAAAGATTCGTTTTCCGAGGACTCGGAATCTCTTTTCCTTTGGTGTCCAAATCAAATAGAATTCCCCCCCCACAATCTAAAATGATTCCATTGGAATTTTGTAATTTTTCTAGGATCCTAAACTCAAGATCTCGAAAGGACTCCCAATTTCCCGCGTTTTTTTGAATGAATTCAGGGATCGAAATTCCCCCGATTTCATAAACGGCGATCATATCGGTCGAAATCACGGGCATACCTGTGATTTTGGATAACTTACGTGAAATTTTAGATTTACCGACACCTCTCGGGCCGATCAAAGCGAAATTTTTTTTCAAGCCTGGATTAACTCACGGATGTGTTTTTGTATTTCCGGTAGTACCGTATAATACATCTGCAAGTCAGAATCGGTAACACCGATTTCTTGCAAAGCCTTCTCGGAAATCGGAACCGACAATCCGGCGATATCGATTCCTACTCCGGCCGTAATCGAAATGGAATGCGCGACGTGGACCGTGGACACCAAATCCGGAAATTCTTTCTCATCGTCCGGATGGCTGTAAAATTTCGCAACGTGCACCAATTCTTTTGGAAAATTCCATTTTTCTAATAGTTTTGCACCGATCTCTTCATGAGAATAACCGAAATGTTTTTTTTCCAATTCGGAGAATGGAGTGGAATGATCTTTCAATTCTTCTCTCAAAGTCATGATGACCATCGGAAAGAAATCCGCCAGGATCACCTTTCCAATATTGTGTAAAAGTCCGCCTGTAAAAGCAAGATCGGATCCGATTTTTAATTTTTTCTGTTCGCTGATTCTTTTTGAAAGCTCAGCTACCGTAAGAGAATGAATCCAATTGTCCTCACCCTCGACCTGATATCCTTTCAGATCCTTTTTTAAAATACCTCTGGATGCCGTTAAGAGAATGATATCCTTTACAGTTTTAGTGCCTAAGGTCATAAGAGATTCTTGAACCGTTTTGATCGGCTTTGCAGCTCTATAATAAGCGGAATTCGAAAGTTTGATGACTTCGGTTGTTAAACCCGGATCGTTGGAAATTTCTTTTGCCAAATCGGGAATTGCGACATCCTGGTTTTGAACCATCTGCATTACTTTCGTAACCACCGATGAGATCCGCGGAAGTTGGGCGTCGTTTAAAAAAAGTTGGTCGATTTTTTCTTTCATCTTCTCTTCTCTTACCTGACCTTGTAGAGGTATTTTTCAAACCCCGCTTTTTTTAAAAGAATCCGTCCGTCGTCCAAATACAAACTGATCGTTCTCCCATCGTTGCCTCCAACGTCTTCTACAATTACCGGAATTTTACTTTGCTCCAAAAGGGTCCTTGCAGTCAGAATATTTTGTTCGCCGATATGTTGAAGGAAACTAGACTGAACTCCTTTGAACATAGACGCTCCGCCAAAAAGGCGCACCGAATAATCTCCCGGATGACAACCCAATTCGGTCATCTTTTTAATCAATAAGGGGATTGCGGTTTCCGCGTATTTCAGCGGATTTTTTTGCGAATCCTTTCCGCCCGGATCCTTTGAAAGCATAAAATGCGCCATCGCGCCTGTTTTTTTTTCGGGGGCATAAAATACGACCCCGATACAGGATCCAAGAGTCGTTCTCAGAATTTCAGGGGATTGTCCCCCTTGTAGATCGGCGATTCCGACATTGATTATCTTCGTTCCTTTTCCCAGCATTTGTATCCAGATATCCCGGTGATAAATCTCATTCTAAAAGAGTATCCGAGACAGTATTGTAGCCTCCGGAATTCTTCAATACTTTTTTGAGACGTTATAAAGAACTGAATACCACAACGTTCAAAAAGAAGCAAATTCGGATTTCAAAAGACCAGAATTTCATTTTACTCATTGATCTCAGTTTCATACCCTGCATATGGAATGGCAAAAACAATAGAGCAGAAAAAAAAGAACAAAACTTCGGAACCGATCCAATCGTTCAAACTCGGTAAGGTTCCGGTAACTATCCTTGGAACCGCACATATCAGTCAAAAAAGCATCGACGAAGTCCAAAGAATCATCCGGGAAGAAAAACCGGACACGATCTGCGTGGAACTTTGTAATTCCAGAATGCGTTCGGTCAAAGATTCCGAACATTGGAAAAAACTGGATATATTCAAAGTTTTTAAAGAACGAAAGATGTATCTTCTTCTTTCGAGTCTGATTCTTTCCGCATTTCAGAAAAAATTGGGCAAAGGTTCCATTCGTCCCGGAGACGAGATGAGGATGGCCATCACCGAAGGAGAAAGAACCAAAGCAAGAATTGTTCCCATAGACAGGGAAGTTTCTACGACCCTCAAACGCGCTTGGTGGAATATCGGATTTTTCAACCGGATGTTTCTGCTTTCGGCATTACTCACATCTCTTTTTGTAAAAGAGGATATTTCGGAAGAAAAAATCGAAGAGATGAAATCCGAGGACGTACTTAAGGATTTATTTTCCCAACTTCCAAAACGTTACGAATCCATCAAGAACGTAATCATCGATGAAAGAGACTCCTATCTCGCTCAGAAAATCAGGGAATCGGCGAGAGAAGGCAAGAAGGTCTTTGCAGTCGTAGGGGCCGGACATCTCCAAGGAATCATGAATCATATTCACGAAGAGAAAGATATTTCCCAACTTGATCATATTCCCCAAAAAACCGCACTGGATCGATGGAAAGGACTTCTTATACCCGGAATTTTTCTGGCGTTGATTTTTACAGTATTTTATTTCGGAGGAAGACAACAAGGCCAGGAGTTCGTACTTCGTTGGATTTTAGTCAAAGGCGGATTGGCTGCGTTAGGCGCCATCATTGCGCTGGCCCATCCGATTTCGGTCGTTCTTGCGTTTCTTGCGGCGCCGGTCGGAAATTTCAATCCTGTGGTCAAACCGGGCTGGGTTGCGGCACTTTCAGAATCCTGGCTTCGAAAACCGCTTGTGGAAGACTTTGAAAAAATAGCGCAAGACTCCGAACACTGGAAGGGTTATTGGAAGAATAACGTGATCCGCATCTTTATGGTGTTTATGCTTCCTCAAATCGGTAGCAGCATCGGCACATTCATCGTAACCGCAGACTTATTTCGTGTACTCAAAGGGTTTCTGTGAATTCAAAACTTCGGAAAATCAGAATCAGTTTTTGTATGATTTTGATTTTTTCCGGAGGTTTTTCGATATTCTCTCAAAACGATTCTTCCGAAACATTCGAACCCGGCGCCATCATGGAGGGGCTGGATCTTCAGCCCTATCTTACTTTCTACGAAGATCATACCGGCAAACTTTCGTTTCCCGAGGTTCAGAAGATTTTTCGATCCGGAAGATCGATTCCTCTTTTTAACAATAGTCTCGGTTATTCGGATGCGGCGATTTGGGTTCGGATCCCCGTTGCAAATCCGGAACGAGCCACTCGGAACTGGGTTCTTCAATACGAGTATAGTCTGATCGATTCTTTACAATTTTTTTCCACACGAGACGGAGTAAGACCGTTAGTGATCACAGGAGACACACGACCGTTTTCCTCCCGGTTAGCGGAGAATCGAGACTTCCCGTTTCAACTGAGCGAACCTCCACTTTCTAAAAACGATTATTATATTAGAATTCAATCCAAAAGCTCGCTTATAGTTCCCTTGATCGCTTATTCCAGAACGGAATTTTTAGAACAAACCGCGCAAGAATACACCACTCTCGGGTTTTATTACGGAACGATGATCGTAATGTTTATCTACAACCTTTTTCTTTTAATCACGACGCGGGACAAAAGTTATCTTTATTACAGTATATTCATTTTTTTTGATATTCTTTTTCAGATGACCCTAAACGGACTTTCGTTTCAGTTTTTTTGGCCGAATAATCCAGAGTGGGGAAACATCTGTCTTCCTTTTTTTATGTTTTCCGCCTATCTCGCCGCGTGTATGTTCGGGAAATTGTTTTTGGAATCCGCGAGAGTTACTCCTCTTACGGATAAATTGTATTATCCGATTATGATGCTTTCGGGATTGGGATGTGTAGGATCTCTTACATTTTTTAGTTATACCTTTAGCGTAATTTCCAGTTTGGTTCTTCTGCTCGTAGTTCTGCTCTTACTTTTGATAAATAGCCTGCAGTGTGTTTGGAAAGGGCATCGTCCCGCGCGTTTTTTCCTTACGGCATGGTTTGTTCTCATTTTAGGAAGTTTTTTGTATGCGATGAAAGCGTTCGGAATCTTTCCCGACAATTTTTTCACACAGTGGGGACTTCAAATCGGTTCCGCACTCGAAGTCGCGTTACTTTCCCTCGGACTCGCGGATCGGATCAAACAACTTTCGCTTACCCTGGAAAATCAGGCTGAAACCCTACACCAACTCAAGATCAGACACGAACAAACCGCCGTGCAATATAAGAATTTATACGAAGGTGAGGAGGATTTTCTATTCAATTTGGATGCTCACGGAAATATCACCGGAACCAACAAAGCGGTCTCCTCGTTTATTGGTTTTAAAGCCCCGGACGTAATCGGTAAGAATTTCCTAGAGTTGATGTATAATACCGGAGGTCTTGAAGACGCATTCAAAAAGTTGTATGTGATGGAAAGGCTGGAAGAGCTTTCCTCAACCGGAAAGCCCATCTATTTTAGGGCTGACTTTCTTCAAAAATATCTAAAAGAACCGAAAGAGTTACAAGTCCGCCTCCAGATCTTAGAACACGATTCCGGGAGAGAAATTTTAGGAAGAGCCTACGAACCGGATCAGGATCTTATGGGAAGATTTCTGGACGAAGAGAGAATTTTCTTTTCTATCAACAACTATCTCCAAAACGCAGAACTTTTAAGTCAAAGACTTACATTCAATCTGGTTCGTTTTACGGATCCGACCATAACCTTGTCAATCCGGACAAGCCTTAGAGAAATGTTGATCAACGCGATCGAACACGGAAATCTAAACATTTCCATCGAGGACAAAGCAAAAGCGTTAAAAAACGGAAATTACTTTCAATTTATTCTTACTCGTCAGAATGATCCTTATTATAGGGAGAAGAAAATTTTCGTGGAATATTTTCTTTCCAAACAGAAAGTAGGTTACAGAATTACGGACGAAGGCAAGGGCTTCAATCACGCAAGAATGATTCAAAATGCGCTTTCCAAAACAAACGAGATCGAGACAGCTTCTTTACAAATGAGAGGAATCGCGTATGCACTTTCCACCTTTGACGTCGTAAAATTCAATTCCACCGGAAACAGGGTGACCCTGGTCAAGTATTTTAAATGAAACGTTCCATTTTGATCCTTTTACTTTTGTCTTTTGTATCCTGCGCTACCTCCGGACGTCTTGGAAAAAAAGATCTGCCGAAAACGCTCGCAACAGTTTTACAAGAAGTCTCTGCTTCTCTTAAAAAACAGATTCAAACAAACAAAGCGGGTTCTTTTTCGGATAAAAAGAATGTTCTAAAACTCGCGGTTTTTCCGTTACTAAACGATAGCGGACAAGTGACCGTTTTGGGAGCGACAATTTCAAGCCAACTTTTATCGCAAATCGGGGAACCGGGTAAAATCGTTTTGGTGGAAAAATTACAGTTGGGTCGGCTTATCGACGAACAAACGTTTCAAAAATCGGGACTTGTGCTTTCCGATAAAACATTAGAAATCGGCAAACTATCCGGAGTGGATTTGATTCTTTTGGGTACAGTTCAGTTTAATGATCAATCTTTTTTACTACAGACACGAATCGTTTCCCTGCAATCGGGAGAAATCTTCGCACTGTCCGAATCCATCTTTGACTCGGACGACACTCTTTACAATCAATACCGCACGTTAAACGAACGTTAAGTTGTTTCGGCTAACGTCTTGTCTTTTTTTTCTTTGCAACCGACTTTTTGGAAACGATCTTCGAGTTTTTCGGAGTAGGCTTTGAAATTATCTTCTTTTTAGATTTTACGATCGGTTTTTGAGAATTCGATTTTTTAGTGAATCCTGTTTTTCTCGAGCTCCCTTTTGACTTCTGTTTTTTTCCCGATTCCGAAAGTATCGATACCGCTTTTTTCGATTCTCTTACCGCCGCGCTCGGATAATGAAACACAAGAAATTCTAAGATCGTGCGAATATTCTCACCCTTGCGAACCTGGTTGTAATTTCCCGGGATATCAAACCATAGATCCCTTTCTTCGCCATAAATCGAAGAGGAGGCGGGAAAAAATACGAATTCCTTAAACGGAGCCAGAGGATGAAACCGGTCCATAAATAAGAATGTTTTAAAAAATTCCTGTAAGTAAGAAGATCCATAACGCAAGCCGGACACAGGAAGAACGGAGAACAAATGGCTTCCTCGAAAGGGGGTTCCCAGAGTCACGAGTCCTCTGATTTTCTGACGACTCCGATCCGGAAGAAGAAGAGTCAGCAGCCCCCCGGTATTGTGCGCTATCAAAACGGATTTCGGAGGAATCAAATCCATCTGATTTGCCAACTTCTCGATCGCATTTTTTGTGTTTAGAAAAAACGGGGGAATTTTCAAAATTCGAGGTTGATATCCTTTCAATTGCAAAGCTTTGCAAAGTTTGGAGTAAAAGAAAGGGCCGGAAAGAAATCCGGTGACGACGTAGATATCACCTCGCGAAAGGTTGGGATCGACACCCGACGGAATCAACGAAGAGATTAGGGATACAAAGAATTCTAAAATTTCCGAGAGCAAATAGAAAAAGGTTCGGACGATAGAAATGATTTTTTTCATGAGAATAGCTTGAAGTTATGAGGTAAAAAGACAAGACTGTCAGAGTCTTTCATGAAAACAAAGAAGCTCATTCTTTCTCTATGGATTCTTTTTGTCCTTCCTTCCTCTGTCTATTCAAATATCCCAACCCATAACGGGATGGAGAAAAATTTCAAAGAGACTTGGGGCAAATCGTTTCCGGTGGCCTTTACAAAACTATTGAAAAAGGATCTAACGGGTAAAGGGGTTCTTGTCTATAGAAAAACCCCGGAACGAATCGTTTATATTTACACTTATCTTGTCTTTCTGCCTCTTTATACCGAGAACGAAGAAATCCCGAAGGAAGTTCCAGGAAAGGGAAGAGAAGTTCGTGCAAAACTCATTTACGAACCTACAAACCCTTCGGAAAAATACTCGATAGAATTTACTGAGTTTGACGAGCAATACAATAACAAATCGGTGGTGAGATGGATTCGATAAAAGTCAAATCGGAAGAACTAATCCGAAAGAAGATGATTTCAGAGGGAATGTCCGATGCGTTTATCATGGATTTTCTTAAAAAAGTGGACCAGGTCCGTAACGGAGAAACCGGAATGGTTCGTTGGGAAGAAGTAGGCGATCTGAATCCTTCTCAAGACGAAATCTCTCTGGAACAGATCGAAAGCGAAACTTCCCCCAATCCTGAAATCCTAAAAAATCTCGTAGTCATCAAGCTAAACGGGGGACTCGGAACTTCCATGGGTCTTTCCGGTCCGAAATCCCTCATCCCATTGAAGAACGGAATGTCCTTTTTGGAAATTTTCGCGAAACAATCCTCGATCCTTCAAAAGAAGTATAACGTGTCCGTTCCGTTGATTCTTATGGATAGTTTTAATACTCAGAAAGAAAGTCAGACGGAGCTGAAACGGATCGGATTCAGTCAAAAATTTGAAACGTCTTTTTTACAACATAAAGTTCCGAGACTTTTAAAAGATCAGCTAACACCGATTTCATGTAAGACTCCTGATGATGAATGGTGTCCTCCCGGTCATGGAGACATTTGGATCTCCCTTTTGGAAACCGGGCTTTTGGACAATTTGATTTCGAACGGTTACAAGGTGGCTTTTGTTTCCAACGGGGACAATCTTGGGGCCACGGTACATCCGGGAATTCTCCAATATATGATGAAAGAGAATTTGGAATTTTGCATGGAGATGACACCGAAAACACTCGCCGACAAAAAAGGAGGCGCCATCTACAGAAGAATTGTCCAAGGCAAACCGGAAAACTATCAGTTGCTCGAAACAGCCCAGGTTCCTCCCAATCATATGTCAGAATTCGAAGGACTCGGAAAGTTTAGAACGTTTTCCACAAACAATCTCTGGATCCATTTAGAAGCTCTTCGAGAAAAACTTCTTCAAGGGAATTTTACACTCTCCCTGATCGTAAATCCTAAAAACATCGATGGGAAGGATATCCTACAACTCGAAACCGCAATGGGTTCCGCGATCCGCAATTTCAGCAGAGTCAAAGGAATCATCATTCCCAGAGATCGATTTGCACCGGTAAAAAAATGTGAAGACTATCTTGTGCGCAGATCCGATGCATATCAACTTTTAGAAAACTATTCGATTACTATGTCGGAGGAAAGAAAAAAGTCGGGATTGGGAGAGGTGCTACTCTCTCTTGATGAAAAATACTACAAAAAAGTTCAGGATTTTAATCGTCTTTTTCCAGAGATTCCTTCTTTAGTGCGTTGCACCTCGCTCGTCGTAAAAGGAGAGGTCCTCTTTGATCGGAAAATCGACATCATCGGAGAGGTTGTAATCGATAATACAAGCTCCACATTAAAAAAGATTTCCGATTTAAAGTTAGGAACTCTCGAAACGGGAAAATATTCCTTTTAGGCTTTACAAAGAAAATCATCCGACGGATCTTTTTCATAGATCGCACTGTTGACGGACATGAGTCCGATAGCAAGCGGATCTTTTGAAAACAAAGGCTGAAATGACAACTTCCAAGAGTCCGAAGATCCGCTCCTTTGACGAAGGAGCAATTGAACAATTTAAAAACGTCTTTATCAATGAGAATCGCGGCAAACCGATCGTCCTTCTTCGATTTCAAGATATCAAGTCTCTATCTTTTTTAGATTTTCTCCAAATCGTTCCGATTAAAATCTCCGAACTACATCCGGGCGCGGAAAATCATTATTCTTATTATTGTTATGGCGACAAAAAAAACCTGCTCATCGGAGTTGCGCCGATTTTGATCGACGGATCCAACAATGGATTTTTAAACTTCGATTCCGTTTTGGGAAAATTCAGAGAGGTTTCCATCAAAAGTGGAGCCATGAATTTCGATTTCGGAATCGCCAGAACCCAATGCAATTATATTTCCTATGTGGATGAAATCTTTCATGAATTGGAGGTATCGTCGCTCAAAAATCTGAAAGACAATTTGATTCGTTGGAGCTGGACCTATCTCAATCGCGTCAACGATTACTTCGCTGGTGAAAAAGCGGACGCGGTCATACAACCGATCATCCACTACAATCATAAGGCTCATACATATTCGATGAAGGGTGGGGAAGTATTCGTAGGAGGAGAAGCTTATGCCGGTTATGCGGATCTCATCCGGGACATTCCCCACGACCAAGATCTGAATCGGATCGAACTTTTGATTTTGGAAAAACTGACGATGTGTTGTAACGGAGCGCCCGGTCTTTTAAAGTTTAATATTTCTCCGCAGACATTGATCGATACCTTTGATACGGACGAAAAAGTAACCCGATTTCACAACCTTCTTCTCAATCAGAACCTAAATCCTGCTTTGGTTCGTATGGAGTTGATCGAAAAACCATACGAAGAAGCGGAGATCACTCTCAAAAGCGTCTGTAAACGATTTTGGAATTTCGGAATCAGTTTTGCCGCAGACGATTTCGGGGTCAAAAGTCAAAGCCACCAAATCGTTTTGGATTTGGGAGAAATGATCAAGGAATTCAAATTGGATCCGATCAGTTTTAAATTCAAAGCAGATCAGGATCTGACAAAATTTTTAGACAACCTCGCGTTTATCGATTATTGTAGAAGATTATCCGATAATCGGGAAGCGATCATCACTGCGGAAGCCCTTGAGGACATCGATTCTCTTAACTTTTTAATCGCCCACCAAGTTTACTACTTTCAGGCGAATCTATTTTGCACAAAAATTTCAATCGAAGAATATAAAGAGATCTTTCATGAAATGCAGGATTTGCCCGAATCGGTGGTAAATAAAATTTTAAACTCTGAAGAATTGTTTCTAAAGTTAAAAGAGAATGGAAATATTTTCAAACTTTCCAGAGAATTAGGACTAATTTCTTAAAAGAAAATCCGATCAAAGATTCGGTTTCATTCTATTTCGCAAAAACCGGCCGAAAAATACTCCCGGAAACGCTAAAACAATCACTGCAAAAAAACATAAAATTCTAAATGAGATCGGAATACCCATTTCTATACAATACAAGAAATAAAGCAGAGCCACTAACAGCGATATTGCGAAAAGAATCGAGGATTTATAAACCCAATCCGAAAAGTAAGCCGTCAAAAAAAAAGTTAAAAATGCCGCCACCCCCCACAAGACAGCGGTGAAAAATACATTCGCAAATGGAAATTGAAAATCAACACCGAGGATAATTTCGTATCCAAATGGAAACGTTCGATGTGTAAAACCACCCAATCGTAAATTCGGAAACCATTGAAACGTAACTACTTCGACTGCTTCAATCAGGATCAAAGCCAAAACAGGAGTCGCGACGCTATAGATCGTTTTTTGTATGTTCTTTCCCATGCTACCCTCGTATTCCGAAAACGTAGAGAAAAAGCCGCGCGAGGAATTTTCCGAAAGTTCTCGCGCGATTTTAAATCATTCCTTCAAAAAGGATAGATTGGATTTTTGACTTACGATCGATCCGTCTTTCATCGTTACCGATAAAGCATCTCCGGATTTTTCGATCTCGATCTTAAACTTTCCGTCCTTGTCTATGATTGGAGATTCTTCAACGTATTTTCCTTCGAAAATTTTCTTTTTATTGAACTTTACCACGTAGTTCACGTTATCTTGGCTTTCAATTTCTAAAAGAACCTGACTGACGCCGTTCGTTGATCCATCCCAAGCCATCGCGGTCCACGGTCCTTTAAACTTTTCAAGCGTAGAATCCCCACCAAACGTCCTCTTTTTAGGAGCGGTCACCGCCAACGATAATACCGCAGAAGTAGGAATGGAATAATCACTTTCTCCACCCAAATCCGATTTGGAAGTCACCGAATATAAAAAGATAGTTTCCTTATCCGGAATATCCGCAGTAAAAGAGGTTTTTATCCCTGCGGAAGCGAGAAAAGTCCACTTGGATTCTTTACGCTTCTTACGAAAAACATAATATTCGGATGCTTCCGAAACCTTATCCCAGCTCAAATTAATTTTTGCCGATTTTGCGTCCAAAACGCCTTTTAGATTTTCAGGAGAAGACAGCTTTACTCCTCTTTGTTTGTTCGGATCCGTATATCCGTATGCATAACTCGAAAAAGGACCGTTCTTTCCCTCCGGATTGACCGCAGTCACCGAATAATATGCGAAACGCGAAGGAAGATTTTCATCCACAAACTCTTCTTTACCGGTTTCTGAAATTTTTTCCCATGCTCCTCCGCCGATCCATCCGGACTTAACGTATCGGAACACAAGATATTTGGATGCCCCGGAAACTTTTTTCCATCGTAATTCGATTTTACTCTGATACGCGCCTCTCGTTGCCACAAGCCCTAAAGGTTTTGCCGGCGGAATTTTAGGTTGCGCGGTATAACCGTTAGCCGCATCTGAAGACTCTCCGTATTTTCCGTTTAGCTGAGCTAAAACCACATAATATTCGGTAATCCCTTTTTTGGCAGCAGACAGATCCGTATAACTGTTGGTTTTCGATTTGCCGATCGGATTGTATCTTTTTTGAGTCTGATTCCATTTGTAAATCTGATATTCGGTAAACGCCTCGGCGGGCTCCCAACTCAACTCCACTTTGTTATCATACTGTCCTTGTGTGGCTTTGAGTCCTAAAATTTTCGGAGGAGGTTTTAATTCTTCCGTCTTTGCAAATCCGATCGCTTCTCCCGGATAAAGTTCGGAAGAGGACGTGTCGGTTAACGTAAGAATCTTATATTTGTATGCAAGATTCGGCTGAATACCGTCATCGTTAAAACCGTTTGTCGCAGACAAACCGATCTTAGAAAAACCGGAATCTCCGGGACTTTTTCTATGAACTTCATAGCCGACCGCACCGGAAACGACAGACCAATTGACGACAACACGATCTGAAAAACTTCCTTGGGAAGCGGTGACAGAAGCGGGAGGAAGCGGGTTGGAATCGGTGATTGTAACGTTCGGTTCCTCCGTTTGAGAATCCGGTTTGCCTTGATCGCTCACTGCTTCCACCTGATCCACCATAACATAGGCACCCTGACAGATCTTTGTAAACCAACGATAGTCTATATAACCGTATCCGTTATCTCCCCAGTCTTTACCCCAGGAATTGATAAATTTGACTGCATTCTTAGAATCGTCATATCCCACAATCGCTATGGCATGTCCTCCGTATGTTTTTCCTACTCCGTCCTTATAGATCTGATTTCCCTTGAGATTAAAAAGATTTTCATAGACGAGCACACCGGCTACGACAGGTTTTCCTTCGGAGAGTTGAGCTTTGACTTCGCTCAAATCCGTTGTTTTGACTCTTAAAAATTCTTTCGCCTTGAATTTTCCAGCGATGGCAATCGCTTCCTGAGAAGGACGTTTTCTGTAATCTCCCGGATCGTAGGGCATCTTATCCCAAGGAGCGGCTCCTTGTTCGACAATGACTCGCATCGCGTCCGAAATCAAAGAACCGTTGTCTCGTCCACCGTTGATTTGATTGTAAATAAATGCAGGAGAAAAAACTTTACTGTAATCCGGATCTCCATCCCTAGTTTGCAAAGACCAGTTTTTGGAATTCTTTCTTTCCATGTATTCCTGAAAACTTTTAGTAGCATAGGCAGTGGACCAAGCCACACAACTACCTTGTTCCCCCTGATTTCCCACGGGAGGCATGGAAGAAGAAAGATCCAAACTCGAAGCAAGACCTCGATGCGAAATTCCATACGGATTTGTTTCCTTTAAAGAGGAGAGAAACTCAGGAGACTCCTGTTTCATTCCCAAAGATCTCGTGGAAGGTTGGGGGAAAATGGAAACCGATATACAAAAAAATAAAATCCACGATATGATAGAATATTTTAAAGTTCTCATATAATTTTCCTAGTTTCCTTTTTGAGCTTGGATTACTTCTTTGATTTTATCTTCCGTCTCTCTGGAATATTCCTTAAACGCAAAAGGATGAGGCTCGTAAAGAGCGATCGTTTGTGATTCGTTTCCTTTGCTGTCTTTGACCGTTTTTTGAATTAAGAATAGAATGTAATCTCCTTCCGGTGGTGATGCCCTCAGCCATTTGCCTAGTAGATCCGGAAATATCATAAACCCGATTTCGAATTTAGGAAGCAGCTTTTCCCCACCCTTCCAAGGTTTTAGAATCTCAACGGTTGCAGTAACCGAAATCGAAGTCGCTGAGATCTTTTTCTCATGAACGTTTGTAATCCGAGTCAGGGCGATATAATCCGAACTTTTTACCTGATTTTCAAGAGTAGGAGGAGTGGAAAGGGGTAAAAGCGGTATGGTAATCAAAAGAAAACCGATCAAAGTAAGTTTTCTAACATTCATCTTTGTCTCCAAGCTGTATCAAATTACAGTCAATATTGCAGTATGAACGTTAGAATCGGCACCGCAAGAAATTTTTTAGTTTTATAGAACCGGTCTTGCGAGTTAAAAATCTTCCTCAATTTCTTTTGAATGGAAAGAAATTTCCAGATTTGGGAACTTTTTCGACCAAATTCAAACAAATCGAAAGAGGTGCTTGTGAATGTAAAATTTCTCAACTGAAAAAAATACGTTTTTCTCACAATGAAGTTACATCCCCCAAATTTACAGATCCCGCAAAGAATGAAATCGATTTCGGGAAGGAAATGTTTGCATCTCAAAACAAAAAGAACCATGAAAGAGATCAAATGTGAAATCAAAAGAATATCAGCGAGAAAATTGGAATGAAAACAAATTTTAAAATGGGAAAAAAATAAAAGAATGCAAACTCAACCTGGTATCAAAAACAAAACTCGGATGACCGTATCCGAATTTTAGTCTTCCAAGTTAAAAAAGATGGGAACTCGATGAGACATCTTTGTCGGACGGCCTTGAACATACCCCGGACTCCAACGCGCCATCTTTACGATTCTAATTGCAGCTTCGTCAAAGCCAAATCCCGCTTTGCCCGATGCAACTTTGGAACCTTGTAAATTTCCCTGCTCGTCAACCTGAACGATGACAACGACTTGTTTGGATACGATTCCGGCAGATTTCGCCTGAGCGGGAAAAAAATCTCGAAGATCAAAATCAATGATCGGAGTGGGTGGTTTATCACCGTTGTATGAAAATAAAAATCCGTCTTTATCCGTTCCATTTCCCGAAAGAGCGTTCGGATTGAGATCTTCGTCGATCGGATCATCCGCATTTTGATTGGAACCTTCAACCCAATCTTGTTTTTCAACTGGCGCAGGAGAAGAAGTGCCTCCGATGAGTTCGGGAGGAATTTCTTCCAGATCCACTTCCACATCCTGTGCTTCCAAATCATCGGAGGAAATTTCAGAATCGGGGATATACGTAGCAATGAAATAAATGCCGATCGTAAAAGTATGTAGTACAAAGGACGCAATCAGACAAAATCGAAAAAGTCCGAACCGGACGATCCTCTGTTTGATTTCCGAAGTGGTAAGCATGTTTTGACCTATTTTGCCTAACGTTTTACAGAAAGAGCGATCTTTGTAACACCGGCTTTACGAATCACACCCATCGTTTCCGCAATTCTTCCATATGGTAAAGAGGAATCCGCAGAAAGAGTCAGACGCATATTCGGTCTGATCTTAGAATCTCTTTCAAGCTGAGCCTTCAATTTTTCGACGGTGATATCCGCTCCTTCCAAAAGAATTTTCCCGTCCTTAGTTAAGGCAACCTGAACCGATTGAGCTACGTTCGGATCCGCGGCTTCTACCTTCGGAAGATTGATATTGATGGATTCCTTTTTAAGAAAGTTTGCAGTGACCATAAAGATCACTAAAAGCACCAGGATCACATCCACCATGGGAGTGATATTGATATTGCCTATTTCATCTCCGTCGCCGGATGGAGCTGCTCCTGCCATATTCGAATCTCCTTTTTAGATTACTTCTTGCGGGACAAACTTGCAAGAAACTCTCTAGATAGAATTTCCAAATTTGCCTGAATGATTTTCAATTTACGCGAAAAGTAATTGTTTGCCATTACCACAGGAATCGCAACACCCAGTCCGGCTGCCGTTGCAAGAAGTGCGGTGGAAATGCTTCGCATAACAAATTCGGCTCCTGTACTTCCCAAGGTTCCAAGACCATAGAACGCCTTGATCACGCCCAGTACGGTTCCAAGAAGCCCGATAAAAGGGGCGTTGTTGCCTAACGTGTTTAAAATCGATAGATGATTTTCAAGATCGATTCGCTCTCCGATAATTCTTCCTTCTTGGAGTTCGGAAAGACCGTCGTGCCCCGCCCCGTAATTTTCAACAGAGAACTGGGAAAACTTTGCATAGATGTTACCGGGATTTTCAGAGGCCAATGACGTTATCGAATTTAAATTTCCATTTCTGATTTCGGCGGTTAAGGTCGGAAGGATCGCCTCTGTGTTTTTGAGACTTTTACGAAAAATTAAAATTCTTTCGGCTCCTACTGCGAGCGCAACAATACTTGCAATAAGCATAATAATAAAAATGAAAGTCTCGCCGTATTCAACTAAATACATGGTCATAGTATAGGTCCTCTAATATCTGTTTTTTTAAAAACCGGTCTCGAAGTCACTCAGTTTTCATTCGTTCAATGATTCCCTTAATCTCCGGAAATACTAACGCAAGTTTTTGTACATGCAAACGTCCCATTGGACAATCCCGTTATTTGAGAAAGTCCGCTTTCCACACAGGTTCCCGAAGAATTCATGTTTTCCCAATAACTTTTGTTGCAATCCATCAAACAAGCCTTCGCGCGATCCGTAAACTTAACGAATGTCTGTGAGGTAACTAAACTAGTACAGTAGTTCTGATATGTTCCTAAACCGGCATTACCGCTAAATAAAGTGACGATCGCAGTTTCAGAAAGAGGGGTGGGTAAATCCGGAGCTTGATCCAGACAAATCTTTGCCGCTTGCAAGGAAGCGACGCAGGACTGAATCGAATCAGTCGGCGGCAAAAGCAAATACTGCAAAATCACCCTTTGTTCGTTTTCACGGTTAAAGCTGTCGTCGTTGTTCGGAATATTGTTACAGTTCCAAATCAGATAGAGGATAACAGAAAAGCCGATCTGACTTTTAAAGACAATCAACGCTTTTCTTAAATACGAATTGTTTTTCATCAGAACTTCACCTCGATCCCTATATTGAAAAATGGAATTACGGTTCCACCTGGCAATGTCAGGGTTCCAAAAGTTTGGTTCGGTTTTGGATTCGTAGCAGAATAAGGACGCGTAACGTCAAAACCTTCACCGGAAACGTTTTGTCTCATGTAGACGTTGACTATCTCAAGAAAGGTGTTCACATAACCCCATTCATAGTTTAAAAATTTATCAATACGGATATCCAATCTATGGTAATCCGCAAGACGTTTTGTATTTGTATAGTCAGCGGTATATGGATTGTTCGCGGATTGAGGAATCCAAATTACCTGACCGTTTGCAGGGTTCGAAAATCTTCCTCCATCGTCTCCGACGATCGGAGTGTTTGGCAAAGAAGTCAGATACGACCATCGCGCACCAAATTGCCAGTCCTGACTGAATCTCCATCCGAATACTACGTTGATGATATGCGTTCTGTCATAGTCATACAAAGTTTCCTTTGAATTGTGATACGATTGAGCCAAAAGTCTTTGTTCCGGCCCTGTCACAACAGGAGCCATCAAACCGTCCGGTTTATATATATTAGGATTTCTGAATGTTTGAGACCAAGTGTATGAAATCCAACCAAACCAGTCTTTAGTTCCTGGAGCGGCCGTTTTACGAACCACGAGTTCGTAACCATGGGAACGACCGGTTCCGTTATTGGAATAATTTAGCTGTTTGTTGAGAATCAGCGGCTGCGTAAATTTACCATATGGATCCGGATTGGTACCAACAAGCTGCGTAATATACGGGTCATCCACGATCATGTTGGAGAATTCTTGTTTGAAAATCTCGCCTTTCACTTGCCATTCGGAGGTTACCTGCTGATCAATCCCACCTCCGTATTTAAAAGCCTTTTGAAATTTAAGATGAGGATTTCCACTTTGTTCGGAAAATTGTGTGCTTAAAGGAAAATTATAGTGTTCGCCGGCGCCGCCAAAAACCGTCGTTCCCTTTCCGATTCCTTCAAACTTATAAGACATTTGTCCTCTCGGACCCAAGGCTCCGTTTTTAATATACGGAATATAGTCATATCTCGCGCCAGGTTCGATCAATAAACCACCGAATTTAATTTTCATCGTAGCATACGCATTGTAATACTTACTCTGAACCCGATTCGTATCCGGAACGGTTCTAAAGTCCGGACTCTCCGTATCATAAGGGTTCGGATCCCGATTGTTCGGATCGGTTTGTTGAATCGTATTTCCGCTCGTTTTATAATTGAGAAAACGAATCTCGGATCCAAACTCCAAAGTGAAATGTTGATTCGGGTCCCAATAGGCGTCTTGTCTGATCCCGTTATAGGCTCCGCTTCCTCGTTGTTTTCCTCGAATCGTACCTAAGGATACGTTATAATCCACGAACGGATCATAACTGATTAAAGTAATTCTGTTAGAGAAATGTTCGGAAGGTCTCCAGATATAACGGAAAGCCTGAGTACGATATCCTTGACCCGAAGAAATATTTCCACCCGCAAACGCGGCAAGGGGATCCTTAGTCGGATCGTTTTGCGGTTTTGCAGGAGGATTCAAAGAAAAATCATCCTTTGCTGTCAGAGAATAAAAAGAAATCTGATGTTGATCGTTAAAGTTATACACCATCTTCACCTGAGAATCCGTATATCTCGGAAGACGAACTCCATCCGGAAGAAGACTTCCTCCCGAAAGATTACCAAGAGTTTCAAACGTTTTATCGATATAACCGACTTTTACGGCTCCGAGGATATATCCTTTTCCGTCCGCAAAGGTGGTTTGATAGTTTGCCGAAGCGGCCCAAAGAGAAGTTAAAAAATTACCCGAAGACCGATTGACCTTATCCGGAGATTCGATTTCAATCACCCCTCCAAGCGCGTTGTTAAAATTGGAAGGAAGAACCCCCGTATAAACGTCCATAGACTTGATCAGGTTTCCGTTGATCGTAGCGGTCAAACCGTCAAAGTGGAACGGATATAAAATCGGAAGGTCGTCATACAAATACAAATTCGTGTTCGGATCCGCCCCTCTAAAAACATAATTGCTCGCACCGCCCCCAAACGAGGATACCGGCACCACACCCGGAATGGTTTCAATGGCGCGTAACGGTTCCCCGAAGGTGCCGGGCATCCTTTTGATTTCTTCAAACCGAAGTTTGGTACGGGACATGAGTTGCTTTTCTCTTTCTCCGGTTACGTTGATTCCGCCCTTAACGATTCCTCCGCCGGAAGAGGATTTATCCGTATAGATCAAAACGGTTTCGGAACCACTTCCGACTTCCTGACGAATTTCCTGCATCCCGGTGTCTCTTAAAATTCGAAATGTATAATTTCCCTCGGAAGGAACCACGGCTTCGAAATAACCCTCCGCATCCGTAGTGTAGAATTGCTTGGTTTCCGATACGCGAACCGAGACGTTCGCTTCTCCCGCGCTTTTACTACGGGAATAAATTCTTGCACGAAATGAAACATCCGCAAAAACCTCGGAGGCGGGGAGGACGATCAGAAAGACAAATAAGTTTTTTATGAGTTTCATTATATGCCTTTCTATAGTTTAGTTTTCACAAATATTTCCTGGAAGTTAAGATACCAGGGAATATCGTTGAGAGGTTTATCCACATAAATTAATATACATGCAAACGGATAAGACACAAAAGGACATTCCGATTTTGTAATGGCGATCGTACAAAGATCCAGATTCTTTTGCTGAACTTCTTCGACGATAATTGGAAACGGAACGGGAATCGGAGTTCCGCATTTGTTGCTCAAATAATTCGCCGCCGCATGAAGCTGACTTTGAGAATCGGCGGGGGAAACCACTTCCTCTTGAGCGCAATTTTGAGAAAAAATAAAGCAGGTCGCGATACTGCAGAGGAAAAAAAAACGGTTTGCCATTTGTTTCAACCTTTGCAAAAACGCGATACCATTTGTAAAAAACGAATCGGAAAAATCTATCAAATCATATTCAAACATACTAATCCTTTTTCTTGCCTCCGACCGAGATACCGCCCGATGAAGGGGTGGAATCGGAAGATCGTTTTCCGCCGCCTACGGAAATTCCTCCGGATGAGGAATTCGGATCCGCATTGACCTCTTGTTGATCCCGTTGCGGGTTGGATTCTTTATTTTGTTGTTCTAATTTTAATTTTTCGGATTCTTCCCGATTGCCGATCACGTTTCCCTTTACTTTCAAAACGGAAACGGTTCCGAGAGGGAACATAACGTGGGTTTCGTGCCAAAGCTTGATATTGATAAGACTTCTACCGCCGGGAACTTTTTGAACGGCTTGACTCAGAGCATAATCGATGCTGATCGGGTTGGTGATCGGAAACATTCCTAAAAGGAAGAACGTGGAGGATTCTCCTTCCGCTTCTTCGAGGATATCATAACCCGAACTTCGAATGATCGTAGCCGATTCGTAAATCGCCGGAGAACGAGTCCTTCCGCCAGGTTCAAAAAGAGACATCCCCATACAATGGCTGAAAATCGGCAAAAACAAAATCCAGCAGAAAGAACCCGCCAGATTACTTATTTCTTTTTTTACCGGACTGATCATTAAGCTGATCCTCAAATTTTATCGCTTCGGCGTTGATATGCAGCCTGTTGACCGTAAGAAAAAGAAGAATGTATTTATCGGTCCAAAAACGAATGTTGATCAACGCGTCCGCATTCTTATCAAAGAGCATTTCCGAAATCAACTTGTCGATTGGAGGTTCCGAAAGAGGAATTCCGATAATGGCCGCATCGATGGTTTTCCAATTTTTATGTCCTTCGACAGGACCGAGCACCTTATACTTTCGATCCGCAAGCGGGATATTGCTAGTTGCCAAACCTGCCGAAGAAGTAGCGCAATCGAGTAGAATGAGAGAGAAAAAAAGGATAAAAATTAATTTCAAAAGTTTCATAATACCTGCCTGCAATCGGGTCAATCTAACATCCCAAATGATATTTTTAATCTATACGTCTTATAGGGGAAAGTATATCTACCAGATAGTATCTGGTAGATATAGCTGCAAGAATAAATTTCTTACCAACTTTACCACGCGGGACTTTTTTCGTTTATTTTAATCTTTATTTTTAAGAAAGAATCGCATCTCATAGGAAAAAAGTTCCTTTTTTAAAAAAAAGAAATGTAAAAAACAACCCGAAGGACTGAATTCTAAACCGTTTTTAGGAACAAATTTTGGAATTTACAGGTCAGAGTAAAATCTTTCTGTTAAAACTTGAGTGTTTGTTTTGGAAATATTTTCTATTCTTGAATTCGTTTTCTATATTCTTGAACCAAATTCTCGGCGGCTTGAAAGGAACTGATTCGATGTTCGCTTACCTTTGTTTCCAGATCCGAATAAAGATCCTTCATACGGGTATAAAAATCTCCCATGAGATGTTCGGAGACGGTTTCCTCCAGCCAATATTTGGCTTGGTTCCTTCTTTTTGTTTCAAAATATCCGTTTGATTTTAAGGTTTTCTCATATTCCTCGATCTGTTTCCAAATTTCGGAAATTCCCGCGCCGGATAACGAAGAACAAGAAAGTACTTTCGGAATCCAACCGCTTTCGTTCGCGGGAAAAAAATGAATCGCAGATTGGGTTTCAACCCGGGTCAACTCGGCTCTTGTTTTGTTATCTCCGTCCGCTTTTGTAACGGCAAAAAGATCCGCCATTTCCATGATTCCCCGTTTGATGCCTTGCAACTCGTCGCCGGCTCCGGCGATCAATAAAAGAAGAAATAAATCCACCATCGAATGCACCGCCGTCTCAGACTGTCCAACTCCGACTGTTTCCACAAAGATGGTATCAAAACCCGCTGCCTCGCAGAGATAGATCGTCTCTCTCGTTTTTCTCGCGACCCCGCCCAAGGATTCTCCGGAAGGAGAAGGTCGGATAAACGCGGAATCATTTCTCGAAAGTTCGGACATTCTCGTTTTATCTCCGAGAATACTTCCTCCCGAAATCTGACTGGAAGGATCGATGGTAAGAACCGCCAGCTTTTTTCCCTGAGAGATCGTATACATCCCGAAGGATTCGATAAATGTGCTTTTGCCGACTCCGGGAATTCCGGTGATTCCGACTCGAATCGAATTTCCGGAATGAGGAAGACATGCGTCTATGATCTTTTCTGCAAGTTCTTTGTGAGAAGGAAGAGAACTTTCGACGAGGGTAATTGCTCGGCTGAGCATGACCCTGTCTCCGGAAAGAATTCCTTTTACAAATTCTTCCGGTGTTGGGAGTGCCTTTCGAGTAATTCCGGTGGATCGGATTCCTCCGCTGGAAATACCCCCGGACTGTTCTTCCGAACTCAAATGTCGATCCTCAGGCTTTTACTTTAGAAGATTCTAAATCTTTGATGAGAAGTTCTAAAATATCCGCTGCGGCTTTCGAAATTTTGGTGCCGGGCCCGAAAATTCCGGTCACACCCGCTTTATAAAGAGTATCGTAATCCTGTTGCGGAATCACTCCTCCCGCGATGACCATGATATCTTCTCTTCCCAATTTTTTGAGCTCACCGATGACTTGCGGAACGAGGGTTTTGTGACCCGCGGCCAAACTCGAAACCCCGAGAATGTGCACGTCGTTTTCCACCGCCTGTTTTGCCGCTTCCACAGGTGTTTGAAACAAAGGTCCTATATCAACGTCAAACCCCATATCCGCAAAACTCGTGGAAATCACTTTGGCGCCTCGGTCGTGTCCGTCCTGTCCCATCTTGGCGACCATGATCCTCGGACGTCTTCCTTCGAGAGTAGAAAACTGATCCGAAAGTTCTTTCGCCTTTTTGAAATCCGGATCGTCTTCGATCTCGGAGGAATACACCCCGGAAATCGAACGAATCGTTGCCTGATATCTACCGAATACTTTTTCCATAGCGTACGAAATCTCCCCGAGAGTCGCCCGTTTGCGCGCCGCGTCGACCGCGAGAGCCAGAAGATTTCCTTCTCCTCCGCTCGCGCATTTTGTGATCGCTTCCAAAGCGGCGGTTACATCCGCGTTGTTTCGATTCTTTTTTAACTCTGCGAGTCTGCGGAGCTGCGATTCCCTCACCGCAGTATTATCAATATCTAATATGTCTAAAGGTTTTTCTTCGACCGCCTTGTAACGGTTGACTCCGACGATCACGTCTCTTCCCGAATCGATCTTGGCTTGTTTACGAGCCGCGGCTTCCTCGATTCTCATCTTTGGAATTCCGGTCTCGATCGCTTTTGCGATTCCGCCTAATGTTTCGACTTCTTCGATCAATTCCCAGGCGCGGTGCGCAAGGGAATGAGTCAAAGATTCCACGTAATAAGAGCCGCCCCAAGGATCCACGACCCTGTGGATATTGGTTTCTTCCTGGAGATAAATCTGCGTATTTCTCGCGATTCTTGCGGAGAAATCGGTGGGAAGTGCGATCGCTTCGTCGAGTGCATTCGTGTGCAGAGACTGAGTATGTCCTAAAGAAGCGGCTAACGCTTCGATACAGGTTCTTGCCACGTTGTTAAACGGATCCTGTTCGGTGAGACTCCAACCCGAGGTCTGACAGTGGGTTCTGAGAGCCAGGGACTTCAGATTTTTCGGATTGAATTGTTTTACGAGTTTCGCCCAGAGAAGACGCCCGGCTCTCATCTTCGCGATTTCCATAAAATGATTCATCCCAATCGCCCAAAAAAAGGAAAGCCGAGGAGCAAACGTATCCACGTCCATTCCCGCCTTGATTCCGGTTCTTAAATACTCCAAACCATCCGCGAGAGTGTAGGCGAGTTCTATGTCCGCGGTCGCGCCGGCCTCCTGCATATGATAACCCGAAATCGAAATCGAGTTAAACTTGGGCATAAAGTCCGATGTGTATTTAAAAATATCCGCGATGATTTTCATCGAAGGAGCGGGAGGATAGATGTAAGTATTCCGAACCATAAATTCTTTTAGAATGTCGTTTTGAATCGTTCCCGAAAGTTTATCCGCGCTCACACCCTGTTCTTCCGCAGCTACAATATAAAATGCTAATATAGGAATCACGGCTCCGTTCATCGTCATCGAAACGGACATCTGATCCAAAGGAATCTGATCAAATAGAATCTTCATATCCAAAATCGAGTCGATCGCCACACCGGCCTTACCGACGTCTCCCACCACACGCTCGTGATCGGAATCGTATCCTCTGTGAGTCGCCAAATCGAACGCGACCGAAAGACCTTTTTGTCCGGCCGCTAAGTTTCTACGATAGAATGCGTTGGATTCTTCCGCCGTGGAAAAACCCGCGTATTGACGGATGGTCCAAGGTTGTTGGACATACATGGTGGAATAGGGCCCGCGCAAGTAGGGAGGAATTCCCGCACCATAGTCGAGATGTTCCATCCCCGCCAGATCGTCCGCGGTATAAACCGGTTTAACCGGAATTTTTTCGGGGGTGTTCCAGATTTTTGAATCCAAAGAACCCAATCCCAATTCTTCAAGAGCCGCTTTTTCCCAATCGGCTTTGGAAACCTTGTTATTTCCCTGTGGCGTATAACGTTTTGAATCAAAACTCGGACGTTTCATTGGATGCCCAGCCTTTTCTGAATGGATTTCAGAGTTTCTAAATGTTGGGATTTTGCGTGAATAAAAAACTCAATCCCTTTGGATCGGATGGATTCGATTTGCTCCACCGGATTTCCCGCGACGATTCCGATCAGATGCGGGTTTTGTTTTTTCAAAACTCCGAAAACAGAATCCACAAATCCCGCGACCTCTTCGTCGCTGGAACAAAAAACCACCGCGTCTGCGTTTGTTTCTTTGAGACCTTGCATGGTTTCTTCCGTGGTGAAATATTCTCCCGGATCGATGACCTTGGTTCCGGCGCAGGCGAGAAAATTTTGAGAGAAGATGGCTCTCGCCTTTTTCATCTTCAGATCCCCCATCGGAAGTAGAAGAACCGTAGGAGTTTTACCGGTTTTTTTGGAAAAACTTTCGGTCTGCAGACGAATCTCTTCGATTCCCGCGCCGGCGCGAAACTCGGGAATCACTTCACAGGTGATTTCGCCGGGAACGCTTTCAAGTCTGCCTAACGTTTTATTTTGATTGAGTTCTAAAACTCGGTCTTCTCCGTTCGGATACTGATTGGTTCCCAGAAGAATTTCCTTTCGAATCGATAGATTGTTTTCCTTTTTCTTTTTGGAATCCTGAATTTTCTTTTGGACGATTCCTTTTTGAACCGCTTCTAAAAACCCGCCCTCCGCTTCGATCTCGCAAAAAATTTCCCAGGCCTTTTTTGTGATCGAATCCGTAAGAGACTCGAGATAATACGAACCCGCGGAAGGATCGACGACCTTATCCACATGAGATTCGTGTTTCATAAGAAGCTGAATGTTTCTCGCGATTCTCAAAGAAAAAGAATCCGAGGTTTTCAATACGCTGTCATACGGAGAAATGCTGATGACTTCGCAACCTCCGATCGCCGCGGACATCGCTTCCGTTGTAGCGCGAAGCATGTTTACGTTCGGATCATACGCGCTGTAATTGTATCTACAGGTTTGCGCGGAAAGAAATGCGTGTTGAGATGATTCTTCCTTGGGAGAAAATTCTTTCATAATCTCGGCCCAAAGAATTCTCGCCGCGCGGAACTTTGCGATTTCCAAAAAGTAATCCGGACCGATGGAGAATTCGAACATCAGCTGAGATGCAACCGCATCTACGGACATTCCCAATTCCCTAAGTTGCTGCACATACTCTGCGGCTGCGGATAACGTGTAGCCCAATTCTTCTGAGATGGTCGAACCTGCGTCTCGAAATGTGGAAGAATAGACGCTGAGTCCTCGGAAGTGCGGCCAAGAAGAGACAAGCGATTCTAAGATTTCTTTCAAAGAAGAAAGCGAATGTTTTCCCGATCTTCCGTGTTTGAGAAGAATCCGAAACGGATCATACCCGAGTCCACCCACGAGCACCTTGTCCTTGGGAAGCCAGGAATCAATTTCGGGAGATCTTTCTTCCGCGATAAAATGCAAGGTCACTTGATCCAAAAAAAGTCCGTCGATCAGCGCTTCCAAATCCCGGGAAGAACGGACCGGGATTCCTTTTTGAGAAGAGGTTTTATTTTCTATGATAAATCCGATCGCCGTTACTCCGTTCGCAGCGGCGTCTTTTGCGAGTTTGTTTGCTTCTGCAATCGAAGGAGAATCGAAGTCCTGACGAACGCTCCAATCCTGAACGAGTTTGCGGGTCGATCTCGCAAAGGGAAAGGTTCCGGGAAGATTGGAAGTCAGCCATTGTTTGTCGCCGATGTCTTCCTTTGTATAAACGGGTTGGATCTTAAATCCTTCCGCAGTTTCCCACACTAATTTTTTCTCAAAGTCTGCGCCCTTGAGATCTTTTTGAATGAGTGCAATCCACGCTTCCCGCGTGACCGGAGGGAAGTCCGTAAATAGTTTCTGGTTTGCCATGAATGTTTCTCTTTGAACGAGGTTCTACAAAGTTCTCTTTCTAGGGAACCTTGCAAAACTCTGGTGTAAAGTCAAAAACCCGTTCTCAACTCTCATTTTTAGTTTTGAGATAATGCGGAACGGACGCCAAAATCGAAAGTGTAAGAGTTCCTACGATCACTGCCAAAGAAATCAAAATCGGGATATGAACCTCGTGTCCGAAAACATAAGGGGAAAAAAGAGGAAGCAAAAGTTTCACACCCACGAACGCGAGAAGAATCGAAACACCTTTTTTTAGATAAATAAAAAGTTCCATCACACCCGAGAGCATAAAGTAAAGCGAACGAAGTCCGAGGATCGCGAAAATATTGGAAGTATAAACGATAAACGGATCCGTTGTAATCGAAAAGATCGCGGGAATCGAATCCAATGCAAACATGATATCGCTGAATTCCACAATGAGCAAGGTGATGAACGTGGAAGTAAAAAGAAAATTCCCGTGTTCCTTGACCACGAACTTTTCGGGATGATGAGTCTGAGTCATCGGAAGAATTTTTTTGGCGAACTTGATCACCGGAGACGTCTCCGGGTGAAAGTCTTCTTCGTCTTCCTGATGCACATACATCTTCACCGCGGTGTAAAGAAGAAGAACTCCGAATAAGTAAAGAATCCAGTTAAACTGAGAAATCAGTCCGGCTCCGATAAAGATCATGATCGCTCGGAAAATCAACGCGCCGATGATTCCCCATTTTAAAATCAGAGGTTGATATTGAGGCGTTACCCGAAATTTCTGAAAGACCATGATAAAGACAAATAAGTTGTCCACGGAGAGGGAATATTCCAAAAGATAACCGGTGATAAATTCCAGAGCTTTTGTTTTTCCACGCTCCGGATCCCCGGGAGTTTGATCCATGACATAGATCAAAATACTAAACGAGATCGCGAGACTAAACCAAAAAACGGACCAGTGAATCGATTCGCGAAGGGGAATTTTATGCGCTCTTTTATTGAGAACAAACAGATCGAGATAAACAAGCAAACCTAAGACCACTGTAAAGATTCCGATCAGCGCCAATTCTCCAGAATTCCAATGACCCATTATTCCCTCTTATATTTCCCGATTCTAGATGACAGAATCTAGGCTCTGTACAAAATTACAATCCCAATTCCCACGGAGAATGTTCATATGATTCTACTCTTATTTTCTATCGCTTCGATCGCACACTTACTCGCCCTTCATTTCGCACCCGGAGAAGTGGCGCTAAAATTAGGAACAAAAATCGTTCCGATCCTAATCCTCATTTTCTTCTCTTTTTGGGAAGCAAGCTGGAAAGACCGATCCGGAAAATACATCTTTATCGGCTTGATCTTTTCTTTATTTGGAGATACCTTTTTAGCGCTTCCGGGAAACTATTTTGTATTCGGACTCGGCTCCTTTCTCGTGGCTCAAATTTTCTATTCGATCGGATTTTCCGTAGGCAATCCGGTACATATCATCCGACTGATTCCTTATTTTGCATACGGAGCTTTATTCTATGTTTGGATTCTTCCGGGATTGGGGACGTCTCTTCTTATACCCGTCGGAATTTATGTAAGCGCGATTTGTGTGATGGGTTGGAGAGCTTCTTCTCGAGAAGTATCTCGCGCCGCGTTTTGGAAATCCGTAGCCGGTTCCTTATTGTTTATGGCATCCGATAGCTTGATCGCGATGAGAAAATTTACGGAAGTGCCGATTCCTTGGATCGGTTTTTGGGTCATGTTAACATACTATGCGGCTCAGTTTCTGATTTATGAATCCACGGAAGAAAATTAAATAATTATTGATTCAGTCTGTAAGATAACTAAGATAGCAAACAAATCGGGAGAATCTTGATTATGAATATCAAACCTTTAAAAGAAACCACATTTTTAGAAGCGGTAGCTGCGGCAATTCAGCACGAAAAGGATTACTTCGAGTTTTATATGAACACCTATGAAACGCTCGCTCCCGGAAATACCAAAGAGCTTTTCGAAAGATTAGCCGAAGAAGTGGACGATCATATCAAGTTCATTACGGAATTGTATGAACAGGCGGAAGGGTCCGAACTACCAAACCTAAAACAACTCACTGCGATTCATAAGTTTCACGATTCCACTCTGCAAAAAATAATGAACAAGGTGGAAAGAACGATCTCGGGACCGGGGACAAAGGACGCTCATGAGGCGCTGGAACGTTCGATTCGAGAAGCGGAAAATGCAGTGTCCTTCTATGAAAAACTCGCAAATAAGTTCGACGACGTAAATATCAAATCCTTGTTCACAAAACTCAAGGACTACAATCACAACTACCAAGCTTTGTTGGAAACCGAATTGAACGGATTGGATCAGTCTCAATCCGGTTCCGGACAAGGGACTTTCTTTTGGGATGAGCAAGCCGAAGAAGTAGTAAAGGCCGAAACAAAATCGGGAAAAACCCCGGCGGCGCCCAAAAAAACCAAAACGTCCACCCCAATTCCCGCGGCAAAACCCGTTACGACTGCCACCGCAAAACCGGCGTCTAAAAAAGCAGTCGGAAAACCGGTAGCGAAGAAAGCGACTCCTAAGAAAAAAACAGTCGCTAAGAAAAAGACGGCCGCTCCAAAACCGAAGCTCAAGAAAGCGGTTTCCAAAAAGAGCGCTCCTAAGAAAAAATCCTCTCCTAAAAAATCCTCTCCTAAAAAAGCGACGCCGAAAAAGAAAAGCACAGCGAAGGCAAAAAAAAGAAGGTAATCCGTAAGAATGCAGTCCTCTACGATCACCGACTGGAAGGAAATCCAAGATCTCTATCCTGTAAACGAGGAGATGATCTGGCTCAACAACTGTGGAACCACTCCTTGCAACGTAAATACGATCCAAACGGTCCAAGCATATTTGGAAGGTTACGCAAAGAAGGGCATCCTTACCGAAGTTAGAAAGTTTCCGACCGTCAAACATGCGATTCGAAAGATCGTAGCCGGACTCATCAATTGCGATCCTGAAGAACTCTGTGTCATACACAATACTAGCGAGGGAATGAGTTTTCTTTCGTTGGGATTCCATCTAAAAACCGGGGACGAAATTCTTCTTTTGGAAAACGAATATCCGAGCAATATCTATCCTTGGGAACACTGGAAAGACAAGGGAATCAAGATCGGTTTTATTCCAATGACTTCCACCCCGGATCAATTTTTGGATACCCTAAAATCCTCGATCTCTTCCAGGACAAAAGTCGTCGCACTTTCTGCGGTACATTGGTGCACGGGAATGCCGTTTCCTCTCGAAGAGATCGGAACCTTTTTAGATTCTAAGGGAATCGAACTCGTGTTAGACGGCGCTCAGGGAGTCGGTTTGATTCCGATCGACGTCAAAAAGATGAAACTGAAATACATCGCGTTCCCGGCCTGGAAATGGCTTTTAGGACCACTCGGATTGGGAATGTTGTATATCCAACAAGATCGGATCGATACTCTTGCATTCCCGTTTAAGGGAAGCGCTTCCGTGGTCAACGACGAGGTCTATCTGCCTTACCGGGCCGAACTCAAACCTGGAGCGGATCGATATGAAATTTCGACGGGAAACTTTGTAGACTGGGTTTATTTTTTATCCACACTCGAAATGCTTCAGAAGATCGGATTTCATACCGTGATGGAAAGAGTCTATGAACTCGCGGACTATCTATCCGAAGGAATGAAAGGAATTGGATTTCAAATGGAACTCGATCATTTTCCGGATAACAGAACCGGGATCGTGGTCGGCTTTAAGGAAGGAATTCCGATGGACGAACTCGTTGTTTATCTCAAAAAGAATGGAGTGATGTGCGCGCTTCGTCTCGGTAAAGTTCGATTTTCGCCGCATATTTACAACAGTAAGGATCAACTCGATCGGGTAGTGGAATTGCTCGGATCTTTTTCGGGTTAGTCTTCGTTTGGTAAAAAACAAACTTCAGAGGATCGGCGAGATCGGAACCTTGTTGTTTCCGGTCTGGGTTTTGAGCGGATCGATTCTTTCCTTTTTCTTTCCTCAGTGGTTTACGTGGTTCACAGGACCATGGATCACCTACGGGTTAGGGATTACGATGCTCGGAATGGGAATCACTCTATTGCCCCAAGATTTCAAAGACGTGTTCAAAACACCGGTTCCGGTTTTTATCGGCGTTTTCTTGCAGTATACGGTTATGCCTCTTTCCGGATGGGGAATCGGAATCCTACTCGATCTGCCCAAACCACTCGCAACAGGACTGATCGTGGTTTCCTGTTGTCCCGGTGGTGTGGCGTCTAATGTGATCACGTATCTTGCAAAAGGGGATCTAGCTCTTTCCGTCTCTATGACGGCATCTTCCACGATTCTCTCCGTGATCATGACCCCGTTGCTCACACTTTTTTTGATCGGGAAAGGGGTGGAGGCATCCGCGGGAGGACTTTTTTTAGATACGTTTCAAGTTGTGATTCTTCCGGTAGCGTGTGGAGTCCTGCTCAATTTTTATCTGCCTCGGTTCTCCAAAAAAATTCAAATCGTTTCTCCTTTGATTGCGGTGTTTTTGATCACGATGATCGTGTCTTCGATTCTCGGTGCGGGAAGAGAACGAATCCTTCAATCGGCGGGAATTTTGATCTTAGCAGTGGTCAGTCTGCACGTTTCCGGATTTTTATTCGGTTATATTCTTTCTTGGATCTTGATTCCCAAAAAAAAGATCGCTAAAACCATCTCCATCGAAGTGGGAATGCAAAACTCAGGACTGGGAGTGGTACTTTCCAGAAACAATTTTCCGGATCCATTGGTGGCAATCCCCGCAGCGATTTCGAGTTTGATTCATTCGTTAATCGGAAGTATCTTGGCCGCGATTTGGAGAAAATCGGATCCGGAAGAATGAGAAGCAACGTTGAAGGGTGACTTTTGTTCCATCCGTAAATTCCACCAAACATAGATTTGTTTTCAAGCATTGCGGCCGCATCCGCTACGCGGTCGGGCCACTTCGGGCTCGCGGAGTCCCGCTCGGTCTAAAACGCGACTCAAGAAATCTCTCTCTTACAAAAATCATTCGATCCAACTACTCAACCAAACCATTACCAACCCGTCGCGTTTTAGGACCAAGCCCTGCGTGTCCCTTGCGGGTTGTATTTCTGAATCATCCGATTTGATTTTTTTCTATCCGGTGCATTGTTTTACAATTCTGTCCAAGGAGTTCCGCAGAAAATTCTTTTTCAGAATTTAGACGTTATGGTCTGGCGCGACTTCGCATATCTCGGCGGCTGTGGAAATTTAAACGTTCCAGAAAATACGATCCATTGGATCTGTGACAAGAATACGATTCCACAATTGAACGCGCTCTCGAAAACGATCTCAGTGAAAGCGACGATTCAAAACAACGGAGTTCGTTATTCAGATTGTCACTGAAACGACACCGGTATTTTACTTTGGAACGGACTTAAAGTCCGCGTGCAAGCCGTTTTTCAAAAAATTCCTTTGTAGGAACGTAAGCGAAATCGGATCTTCGTTGCAAAATCATACAAATGAATCGATAGGACGAATGGTTTCATCTCTAATCGGTACACAAAATCAAATCAACTAACAATGATTTGGTGAAATAATACTTCGCCACGTTTGAAATTCAGAAAATAAAAATACGAACTGCTGCAACGAATTGGTCTTTATCAATCAGTGGAGTAGATTTTTGAAACGGATTTGACTCTGAAAAGTTTTTGTCGAAAAACGGAAATTTAAAATCTCATCTTTTGATTGAAAATCGATTTCGAATTGGGAGAATGAAAAAGACCGGAAATTCTAAAAACAACTTCTTTTTCGAGAATTTCCCTGAATCCTCCTTGATTTTTAAGCCCTCTCCCATTTCCTAGCAGAATACAACCTCCAGTACAACGTTTTTCAGTGCTCATTCTTGCTTTTTTAGACAATTTGAGTTGAAAATCAGGGTTTTCCCGTCTACTGATGAGGAATTTATTGAAATCGAGACAGTAGCGCCATGAGAGAAATTATCAAGCTCGTTTGTCAGGAACCAGGTTGTTCTAAAGGAAGAAGCACTTATCTTCTCACTAAGAACAAAAAGGCAAAAACCGAAAAACTGGTCACAAAAAAGTTCTGCAAATTTTGCAGAAAACACACCGAATACAAGGAAACCAAGGTCTAAGATTTCCAGGTAATAGGATGACTGCAAAAAAACAGACACAAGCATACGACAAGAAGGTTCTTCAAGAGATTAAAGACCTTCTCGTGGAGAGAAAAAACACTCTCTTAGAAAAGTATGCCCATTGGGAAGACAATAGCAGACCATCCGGCTTGAAAGAAATGGGCGATATCGCCGACATCGCTTCGGAAATCAACGAAGAGACTTTAAGCTCGGTTCTTTCCGAAGCAGAAATCGAAACCATTCGTGAAATCGATGTAGCCTTGGATAAAATCGAAGACGGATCCTACGGAATTTGCGAGGGAACCGGGAAAAAAATTCCAATCGCTCGTCTCAAAGCGATCCCTTGGACTCGTTATACGGTAGAATACGCGGAAACCCTTTCTAAAAGCAAAAGTTTTGGTCGTAAAAACGCCGCAGGAAGCCTAACCGGTGCCTACAAAATTCCATCCGATATGGATTCGATGGACGATTGATTTTTCGATCGCGATTCTCTTTCATTACTCAATTTTTTATTTCCAATTTTAATTCAATTTATGTTTTCAAAGACATTCTTATCAATGATCTTTGCAACTTCTTCCCGGGCGTAAAAGCGATGTTTTGATTTGTTTTTAGATTGAAATCTAGATCTTTTTGCAAGATCCTCTTTATTCGTGCCTGGAATCATTTCTAAACTCAGACCTCTCCGAACCCCCACCTTTTTAGGACTGATCGTTTGTTCTATTGTATCCTATATTTTATTCAGAAGTTTTCTTTTTGTAAGGGAAACCGAAGGTTCGGGGATCGTAGCGATCGGATTGCTTCAATTTTTGTTTGGGTTTGTTCCCAATCTCTATCATCGCAAGCCGGGACGCATGTTCACCATGGCGGGAGCTCTCATTCTACCGGGTTTGCTCTATGATAAAAACGTAATTTTTGGATCCTTAAGCGGTTTGTTCGCAGGGGCGATCTTCGGAATTCTTCTCAGACAGTACATTTCCACATTTCATTCTCAAACGGTGAACGAAGAAGATCCGATCTTCCGTTTTTTCTATATCAACCGGCCTTATAAATCCTCACTGCCGTTTTATCAAAACCCAAAAACTGGAATTTTAGTATTCCTTGGTCTGCTTCTTTTAGAAAGATTTTTTGTCTACTTCAACGCTCCTCCTTTCAAAGGTTTTGGAATTTTAGATACGGTTTATCTGCCTGGCATCAGTTCCAGATACGCATTCGGATTGACCTTGGACGGAATCGCTTCCTGGATGCTCGCGATTCTTTATTTTTTTGCCGAAGAGACTTCGTCTCACGAAAGCGATTCTCCGGTTAAATACTGGAGACAGGGTTTGTTCGCGGGAATATTTGTAAATATTCTAATGTTATTAATCCAAGGATTCACTCGTCATTCGGCAATTCCCTTTACTCCGATGATGGGAGACACATTTGCAATCTCCGGATTTTTTGCAGACGTCGGCTCTTTGAACTGGTTATTCCCCCTTTTAATCGGAACTTTTTTTCATTATCTGCACTCCAGAGGCTGGAGAACTCCGACAAAGATTCTTCTCAGTTTAGGACTCGTTCTTCCCTTTATCATCTTAGGAAAACATTTCAGTGCCGGTTCTTGGATTTTACTTTTGAGTTTACTCATCTATGGATATTCGATCGGTTATTTTCCAAGGATACGAAACAAATGGTGGAGATGGTTTTATATTCCCGTTTGTGTTTTTATCTTTTTGGGATGGATCGTTCTTATGGTTTGGGTCGGTTCGTTTGTTTGGTCCTATGAAACCTGGCAGGAACTCAATCAGGCTTGGGTCAAAGGCTACAAAAGTCCGGGCGGGAATTTTACGCGCTTTTTAGATTTTTACTGGGGGGAAGGTTGGATTCAAACCAGAGCCGCTTGGAACTGGGCAAAACAATCCATTTGGATTGGGAATGGTCCCGGAAGTTTTGTTTTAAACTGGATCGATTCCAGGTCCGTAAATTCGGTCCCTCCTGGTGGAATCCGCGAACTTGGGCTTTCTTCCTTTGTCTTTCTGTTTCATGAAGGTGGAATTCTTCTCTGTTTGGTATTTTTTTCCTGGATTGGTTTGGAGATCGCGTATCGAAATCACTGGAAACTTTTGGTTCTTCTGGTTCCGATCCTATTTTTCTTTATGCCATGGTCGGGGACCTCGGGAATCGCAGCGTTTTTTTGTCTTTGGTTGATTACATCTTCTTCGCCGCAGTCGAGACAACTGCATCGAGGTTTTGGGGGAGGGTTCAATTTGTTTGCACTCGTCCTCGGTTTTATAGTCTTATTTTCATCTCTTGTAAAAATCGCGCCAAATTTGAGAGGGCCCGAGTTCCGTTATGCGGAATTGAAAACCTATCAGTTGATGGCTAAAAAACAAAACCTCTATCAAAATGGAGTTCGTTATCACGAGTTTTCTTCAGGAGCGACTTGGGTTTTAGCGGGAAGAGCGCCGATCAATTTGAGAGCTTTTGTACCAGCGAATCAAAAACTTTCTAAAGATGATAAAGTTTATATTCGCTGGTCCTTTTTAGGACCAGACTGGATCGAAATCCAATCCAAAACTTTACCGGTATTCTCCGCATCAAGCGGAGTAGGACTCAACGTTCCCGATAGAGCCAAATATTTGAAAGCGGATATTATTTCCCGTTCTTTTTTCGGAGCCAATATAGACGGATTCGGAATTTTTGCGGAAGACTTCGATTTTTTAAATCGTGTTCGTTGATGAACCTTTCTGACTCACTTGGTCGATCAAATTTTGAAATTGTTGTTTGGCACGGACCGCCAACCTCCACAGTAAAAGTTTCCAAGGAGCCTTTACAAAGATAAATACGGCTCCCGATTCGAACTCGGGATCGTCTTCTCTTGCGTTTAACCAAACAGGAATCGCTAATATATTCTTAAATTCCCTGCCTGCCACATAAAAGGTCACATACGCACGGTCCCCGATTTCCAGAGAGGTTTCAATGGGAGAATAAAATCCTTTTCCGGATAGGGAATAAGCAAGGGAATGATATTGTCTGTCTTCCTGAACGATAGATACCGCGATAAAAAGAGGAATTTTCAAAACTCTTTCTCGAAAAAATTTAGGGTTCAAAATCCCTCTGAAAAGAATCAAAACACAAAGCCATATCGGGTATACGACGAACAAACCGATAAATTCGGAAGTTCTGATTCCTCCGAGTAAAATCGGGATCTCTTCGGGAACCATTAGATAAATACAATATAGAATCACAGGAGTGAAAAATAGAACGACATTCCAGATCAACTTCTCTTTGGAAAGCTGACGGAGCAGGGGAATTGGAATTGTCTTTTGTTGATTTTGGCTGGAACGCATCCAGGAATCGTAACGGGTAAATTTGGAGAGCACCCTGTAATCGTCCTTATAAAGTCCGATCGACTGTAAAACATCCATGGGAAGAATATTCTGAGAAATCGTCAGAAGGTATTCTAAAATAAAAAATCCTAAAGCAAGGATTAAGGGAAGAAGTGCGATAAAATTTCCGTCTATGAGCAAAATGTAATTAAATGTTCCGTGCAGTAAAAAACATCCGATCAAGCTATAAAACACTCGTAAAAAATTAAACGAAGAAGGCCTGGAATGATAGTATTCCATCACAGCATATCCATAAATCCCGCCGGTAAATGTGTGAATCGGCAAGGATGTGACCGCTCGTAAAAACAAAGGCCAAAATTCGAGAACGGAAGAATAGAGAAGATTCTCCACAAGCCCGAAAGCGGCGCCTAACGTGAGTCCGAAGTAAATTCCATCGGAAGTGTTATAAATCCCTTTTAAACCCCGAAAATACCAAAGAATTACGAGAAGTTTCGGAACTTCTTCCAAAAGAGAACTGCCAGGAAAAGCCCTTTCTAGATAGGAAGTCTCTTTCAGATAATTCTGAACCATCAGTTCTGGAAAGATAGCTAACCCTACGGTAAAAACTCCGCAAAAAAAGGCGGATAGATCGAAGCTGATTTTGTTGGGATGATAGTAAGTGTTGCGGTAAAAAAACCAGTAAAATCCGGCCGCGAAAATCGCGGTGCCGAATTTCAATAGGGTAATGAGAATCTCTTCGGATCCAAAAAGAGGGAACATATTCCTTTTGATTATCGGAATTTATCCCCTCTCTTTTAAAGGATCAAGCCTGAGAAAGGGCCCTTCTTTTAAAAAGAAATGCCGCAGTAGCTCCCGCCGCCATCAAAAGGACGGCCACAAGAATGGCGTTTTTCTTTACAGAAAGCAACAGAAATCCCATAAGACCGGAATCTTCATCCGGAACGGGGAACACCTTCGCTTCATTGGTAACGTGTTTATACCATTCTTTGTAGGAAGTTCCGTTAGACGCCACCCAAAGATTGAATTCCCCGTAACCGGATTGAGAATCCTTACGGATATCCAAACCTTCATACGGATACTTCCAAGTTCCCGGAACTAAAATCGCCCATGGAAAGTTGTTAGAATCCAGATATTTATCGCTTCCGTTTGCATTTTTATACAATCCCGGAAAGTGAATTTCCTTACCGGTATTGGACACCTTGATAAAGATATCATATGGGTAATTTCCAAGAGCGGTTTTTTTCACGGGAGAATTGAACTGGATCTCGATCGTAGCGATATGCCCCGGTTTGAAAACACCGCCGGGATTTACGTTCGGATTCGAGGTGGTTTTATTCGATTCTTCGTGAATCTGAATTCCCTGATTTAAATCGGATACGGAAATCGTTTTTGTCGAAGATGCGGCGATTTCTTTTCCGTCTTCACGCACCACCTTTCTCATAAAGGAAGCCCCAACGGATACGGGCAACTTCAAAAAGAAAGTATGTTTGTAACCGGCTCCTCTCGCAACGTGCTGATAGGTTCCTCTCAAACGGATCACGTCTCCCGCCGCATTCAAATCCACTTCGTTGTGAATGTGAACCACATAGTCGTTCAAGTCGGCGTCTCCCGCAGTTGGATACTGGTCCTCAAACGCAACGGTGCTCACCCCTTCGGCAGGAGTACGGATCAAAGAAGCACGAGTCGGATCCTGGGGATACACATCCAAAGAATCGGGAATCCCGTCCGCATCCGTATCTGTAGGAACTGCAACAGAGGGAAGTAAAATCTCGTATTTGATTTCGCGATCGATTCCGATCACATTGATCAGATTGATAATGTTGGAAATCGTTTCTCCGCCCGCGGTGATCTCAAGAGTGATTTGACCTACGGAAGTTTCCACGGTAATCGTGCCGGATACTTTTCCGGTATTGTCCGAAATTCCTTGAAACAAAATATTTCCGAAATTATCGGAAACGATTACGGTTGCTCCGCCGATCGGTTTTGATTGTTTATCTACGACGATTAGGTCGAGAGGAATCGTCTGAACCGTGTTGTAATTGAAAGGAGGAGTTCCCACTTGATCGTTTACTGTAATCACACCGGTGATCTCCGGAGTCGGTGAAGCAGTAGGGGGGGCCGTTCCAGCATTGGAATCCACGCCGGATGTAGGTGCAGTAGGCGTAGACTGAGAGTCTCCTCCGTTAGACGAACCCGAATCTCCCGATCCCGATGAACCGGAACCGATTTCAGAACCGTCCCCGCCTGCTGAGGATCCGGAGGAAGGAGAAGGACTGTTATTAGAACTCGAATTGCCGGAACTTGCACCGGAGCCGGAATCGGGACTTACGCCGGAATTACCCGAGCCCGCACCGGAACTTCCTGTCCCCGCAGAAGGAGAAGGCTGAGCGGTCTCAGTGTTTCCTGAATTGGAAGAAGGAGTCGAAGGTGAAGAACTCGAACCACTTCCGCTTCCTGTATTGTCAACGATGACTACGGTTCCGCCGTTTGAGGCATTTGCGGTTTCACTACCCGCACCGGATTTGGCAGTTTCCGTTTTGGTATCTAATAAAAATAAAAGCGGCCAAAGCGCGCCCTTTTTTTTGTGACTACAATCTACTACAATGCTCGACACAAGCAGTAAAAGAACTATCTTCTTCATGATCCTTACATCCCTTTTTATGGTAGAATAGAAGACGAGAGACTACATTGAAAATACTACAAGAGTGCGCGAATTATAAAGGAGACGATCGAATTCAACAAGAATTTTTTTATAATTAGATTGAAAAGAGGGCAATCGATGCTCGGAAATGAATCCCGGGAAGCAATGCTGATCGTTCCTACAAAAAAAATCCGCATTGAAAATTTGAGCAAATCGGAACTTTCGTTGGGTTCCGAGAAAAACCTTCGATACTTATGTCTTAAAGGGGTTTTTTAGAGATATGTAAAACCGCATTTCCGAATACAAAATTCAAATATCGGACATTCTGAAAGCCGTTCTCTTCTAAAAGGGATTGAAGTCGATTCTGATCCGGATAAGAAAGGGAGGAAACGGGAAGATAATCAAACATATCATTCCTCCCACCCCAAAGGATATAACCAAGAATCGGCACGATCTTAAAAAAATAAAAATCGGCAATCCAGCGAATGAAAGGATTTTTTACCTTTCCCACATCCAGATTTAAAAACAATCCTCCCGGTTTGAGAATTCGATAAATCTCTTGAAGTGCCTTCGGAAGATTGTCCACGTTTCGGAGACCAAAACCGATTGAGACGACGTCAAATTGGGAATTTTGAAAATTTTTAAGCTGAGTTGCATCACCCACCTCGAAATACACCCTTCCTTGTTTTGCGGGAACTTGCAGACGAGTTTTTGCAATCTCAAGCATATTCTCCGAAAAATCCACGCAGGTAACATGGGCGACAAAAGAAGATTTTTCCAAACGAACCGAAATATCGCCCGTACCGCAGCAGAGATCCATCACCCTCAAATGTCCTGAAAGATTTTTTTCAATCTCTTTTACTAAACGATTTTTCCAAATCCGATGAAGAAGAAAACTATTCCAGTCGTTAAATTGATCATACTTTTTCGCAATCTTGTCAAAATTCTCGCGGACAAAGTCGGCTTTCTGATCGGGTTGAGGCATTTGAAATTCTGACATAGTAACCTAAAATAAACGATTTAGAATTGGTCTTCTCTGGCAAGAATACTTTTTAACTCCACTCAATGAATGAAAATGCAAAAACATCTTATGTTTCCAAAAAATAAAAAGAAGGTAAAATCGAAACTTTCAAACATTCCGAACAAAAATAAAGTTTTCATCCGGACAGAGATGGTTTGATCACTTTACGAAAATAGATTTTCAATTCCAAACAAAACAAGATTGGAATGACAAAGAAAATCGAAACCGCATTCTGTTCATACGATCCGGAGGTCTATTTTGTGGATATTCTGTTTGGAAAAGGAGGATGGGTTTCCATTCTCATCTTTATCGTCAGTTTTATAAACCTAGGCCTCTTTCTCAGAGTCCGAACCTTCCTACCCGTGCTCAAACGAAAAATTCTATTCAAACTCCAGGAGGAAAGTTCGAAAGGGGGTAAGGAAAAACAGGAGTCTCATTTGAGATCGATTCTTCAAGATTCGGACGAATTTTTTACGAGAGAATTTTTTATTCCCGAAGCGATGATTGCATGGATTCGAAATCTGGCCGGAATTGCGACAATGCTCGGATTACTCGGAACCGTAATCGGGATCTCGGTCGCATTCGAAGAGATGAAAAATGCCGGCACGGTAAGTTTGGAAATTTTTTCCGAGGGAATTCGCCTTGCGCTCAATACTACGATCCAAGGACTCTGTGTCGCAATTCCTTCCGTACTCGCATTTCAATATTTAAGAATGCTCCTTCACAAAACCGAAATCGAACTCAAACACTCGATCGAAAACGAAACTTTCGATCCGACAAAAAATTTAGAATGAAGTCTTCCGTTCCAAAAAGAAAAAGCCTTTTGGAAGGAGAGGATTCTCCACTCGATCTTACGAGTATGTTGGATGTCGTTTTTATTCTTCTGATTTTTGCAATGGTTGCGATGAGTTTTCAAAAAGAAATTCATTCGCTTCCCGTAAATCTTCCGAAAACAAATTCCACAAACAACGGTGGGATCGGCTCCAAAAAGGAAATCTTTCTTCTCAAAAACGGAGAGCTCCAATACTCCGGACAAAAATTCAGCGAAGAAGAATGGAAACAAATTGTATCCAAAGGAGAATTTAAGGATACCATAGTCTGGCTCTACGGAGACGAGGAAATCGGTTACGGAAAATTGATTCGTGTTTTGGAGAGTTTAAAAAACGGCGGCTTAAAAGAACTACACTTAGCGGTCAGAAAAGAATGATCAGGATTGAAGTTTTGGATTCTCCTTATGTCGGTCCCTATCTCTTTCTGTATTTTTTTGTAGAGTGGCGCGTAACGCGTCTTCGAGAGAGATCCCCATTTGATTTGCGAGACAGATCAGGACAAAAAGAATATCTCCCATCTCCTTTGGAATCCCGTTCGGATCCTCTCCCTTTTTAAAAGATTGATCCCCGTATTTTCTCGCCATCAGTCTCGAAAATTCACCCACTTCTTCCATAAGAATCGCGAGATTTGTCAGCTCCGAAAAATAACGGACTCCGAAATTGGAAATCCACTCATCCACCTTGGCCTGAGCCTGATTGAGAGAAAGTTCGTTTTCATTCATCTCTAAAGATCCAAACGATCGATTAAAATTTCCGTGGGTTCCGGATAACATCCTCCGCTCAAATGATGCGGGTCTATGTATTTCTGACACTTCACTTCAGCGCGGAAGTCGTTCATATCGAGAGAATATACATTCTTAAATTCTAATGTTTCCTTACGGATTTTTTCCCAAACGGGATAAAATTCAGCGGACTTAACCCTCGATTCCAAACCCGTATACAAAAGAGGGGACCAGAGGATCACTTTAATTCCGTTTTTTTCGGCGGTTTTCAAAAATTGAAATAAAAACCTTTTTTGAACGGATGAAATCTTAATATAACGATAGACATCGTTGTAATATTTTGCGGATTCTTCTTCAAGTTTTTCCGGAGGAGTATTGGCCAAAAGAACGTTCGGAATTCCCCCGTTAAACTTATCGGATTCGTTTTTAAGAACGTTGCGGATCGCAAGCATCATCTCTTTGGAACTCGGATCTTTGATTCGCTGCATCGCCTCCTTAAAACGCGGCGGAAATACCGTTGTGCGAAACACCCGTGATCTCAAAAACGTATCCCAATCATTTGTGGAGAATTCGGACGCGTGTCTCAAAAAATAGGGAAGATCATACGAATATCGAAGAGGATATCGATTGCAAAAATCGGTCATTGAATCCGGATAAAATTCCAAGATCGCATATTCGGGCTTGATTCCCGCAGAAATCAGTTTTTCAAGGTTGTAATTGTGATACGAAAACGGAGCGGAGGGAGCCGAAAAATTATAAACGATCAGATCCTTTCTTTTTTTTCGGATCGTCTCCAACGAAAATTCTCCCATATGAGAGGTCCCGAAAAAGATCAGAACCTTTTCTTCGGGCTTTGCGGTTTCTTTTTGTTTGATCAACGCGGCAAGGACCTTGTCCTTCATCTCATAAAAATAATATTCCGCACCGGCTTCGGTATAAGGACGAATCCATTCGGAAGATAAAAGACGATCCAAGGAAAACGCAAAGATAAAAAACGCGAGCGGGACCCAGAGCAACGTCTTCCGAAAGAAAGGAATCACTGTGGTTTGTTTTTTCTGGTTCATGATTCCCTCCTTAAAACTGAAAGTAAATAAAATCCTGACCCTTACCCGCGTAATTGGAAAGTAGCAGAACGAGAAGGACTAAAAACGCGGTAACCACCGTCTTTTTATAACGGAAATAAAATCTCGGAGTTTTTTCAAAGTATTCCAAAGTATGCAATAGAAAAGCGCCGATCAAAAATGGAGTCACCAGATCTGTCCTCAAAATTTGTTTGGAGGAGATCGCAGTCCAGTCGATACCGTGGCTCAAGATATACCAACAATCCGACAAGGATTGAGACCTGAAAAAAACCGCTCCAATTACAAAAATACAATAAATAAACAAAGCTCTTATGACAAACCAGAAAGGTCCCCTTTCGGGAAGTTTGGGAAGCCCCAACTTATCGATCAAACGATCCACGACGAGACAAACCCCGTGCCAAAAACCCCAGAGAACATAGGTCCAACTCGCTCCGTGCCAAAAGCCGCCTAACGTGAATGTGGCGATTAAATTCAGATAGATTCTCGGCTCTGAGGTCCTCGAACCGCCTAACGGGATATAAATGTAATCCCGAAGCCAGGTTGCCAAAGTGATATGCCATCGTCTCCAAAGATCTTGGATACTCTGACTGAAAAAAGGAGCTCGAAAGTTTACCGGAATGTTAAATCCCATTAGAAATGCACAACCTCTCGCGATATCGGTATATCCGCTAAAGTCGCAATAAACCTGCCACGTAAATCCCTGTACCGCAAGAAAGAGAGAATATCCGTCGTATTCGGAGGGATTTCTAAAAACCGGATCTACCAATGAGGAGATGTTATCCGCGATCAAAATTTTCTTTGCAATCCCGAGACCAAGCAGATACAATCCGGAATAGATATAGGAAGGTTTGATCTTTACCTTATCCAAAACGGGAAAAAAATCCTGATGTCTCATGATCGGTCCCGCGACTAGTTGCGGGAAAAACAGGATAAACAAAACAAAACGGAAAAAACCGGTATCTTCGGTGATCTTACCGCGATAAACATCCACGACAAAGGCTATGATCTGAAACGTATAAAAACTGATCGCTAAAGGAAGAATGATCTGAAATCCAAAAGTTTTTTGATCCAAAAAACCCCAACCCGTCCAAGCGTAAAAATTATCCGTAAAAAAGTAAAAGTATTTAAAAACCGCGAGATTGATCAAATCGAAAACGATAATCGCGCGCAAAACGGACGGATTTTTCTTTATAAAAAGACTTTTGATCGCGACGTAATTAATATAAAGAATTGCTAATAGATGAAAAAGAAACGGAATACTCCAAGTGGCATAAAAAACCAAGGAGCCGATCACGATCACCCATTCTCTGTATTTTTTTCCGTTGTACGCCCAGTAAAAAATATAAACAGCCAAGAAAAAGAGGAGAAAAAGGGTGGATGTAAAGATCATTTCTTTTCCTTACTTAAGATTTCTTTCAAATCTTTCGCAAAAGCATACGACAGTTTTTTCATTCCGAATTGATTGAGATGAATTAAATCATAATAACAATCTCCGTTATCGGGACCGTCGAGAAAAGTCTGATAGTCCAAAAGAGGGACGGGGTTTTCGGGATGAATTCTTTTAAATTCTCTTTTCCAAACCTCGTCTCTTGCCGCAAGTCTCCAATCTTGAATGAGCTGACTGTAAGGAGCCACAACTCCTATGATTTCAATCTCTTGTCCGTTTTCTTTTCCGATTTTTCGAATCTCATCGTGAAGAATCTTGAGACGGTCAAAATACTGTCTTGTGACTGCGTCTTCTTTTGCATCCAATAGAGGATTGTTGAATAAAACGCAGGTATCAAAAATCGCCTTTTTATGAAATCGATCCGAACCTTCGGGAATCGGTTGGCCGTTCGCAGGATTTGTTTTTACGATACAATCCGCGACGTCCTTCATCGGATATAAACTCATCTTTTCTTTATAAGAATTCTCATAATCCCAAGGGTTGTCGTTTTCGATTTTAAAACGTTTCCCGATATCCTTAGTTCTTTTCGAAGGATTTAAAATCAGATCCTGAATGTCTCTTCTATAAGCGATCGACTTCACTCCGATATAAGCGAGATCGTCCGCCTTTACATCGTAACCGAAATCGTAGATTTTCGGATATACCTGTAAACGATCAAACTCTGAAATCATCGCTAACGTATGAAGATTGAGAATTTTTTGACCCACCCAAGGAGTTGTGACTTCGAAAACGTGAATTACCGTTTTGACTTTTTTAAAATGAGGAAGGGTTTTTAAAATCGCGAGATCCTGGACAATCAGCTCTGTTCCTGGAATCGCAATGGATTGGATCTTTTTATTTAAGGGAGCCAATTCTTGATTTAAGATCGGCATGGATAAACCCTGATATGCGACCGAGGTTCCGACTACAAGAACGTCGGGATCAAATTCCTTTTGTTTGTCGATGACGTGACCTGTGATCCGGGATACGTTAGCTGCATAGGAATTCTTTTTTAAAAAAGGTCTGTAACAACCAAATTGCATTCCGGTTTCGAGCGAGATCAGAATTAAAACCGAAATCCAGAATTTAGGATCTTTCAAAAATGCAAGATATTCTTTCATAACGGATCCATATTCCTAAAATGCAAAGTAGAGAAAGCTCTGACTTTCGGTGATTCCAAAAACCAAAAGCATAAAAACGTTGGCAAGAAAGAATAGGATGAACTTCCATCTACTTCCCACGATCTTCTCGATATTGTTTTTTGCGAACAAATACGACGCAGCAAAACAAATCAAAAGTAAAATCCCGTAATAATAATTGGAATATCCTTTTACGGAGGAAAATCCGCCCGGAACCCAAAATACGAGAGCCTTCATCATAGGAATCGCTTTTTCCATACTCTCGGCACGGAACATGATAAATCCAAACGTTAGGCAAAACATCGTAAACACGCGGGCAGCGATGTCGTAGATTCTTCCTCCTTTTTCATTTAAAAAGGCGGCAATCCTTGTCCTTCCGTATTCCCGATTTCCGAGAATCATAATTCCCTGCCAAACTCCCCAGCCAATATAGTGATACGCGGCTCCGTGCCAAACTCCCGCAAAAAACCAGGTGATAAAGATGTTTCTATAAATCAAAAACTGAGACCCTCTGGAACCTCCGAGAGGAATAAAGATATAATCACGAATCCAAGTAGAGAATGAGATATGCCAACGGGACCAGTGTTCCGTGATATTCTTCGCGACCATCGGAAAATTAAAGTTCGGGTCAAATTTATAACCGAATAAACGAGCCACTCCGATCGCGATGTCCGTATAACCCGCAAAATCGAAATAGATCTGCCAACCAAACGCAAGAGCCCCCGTCCATATTTCGATCGGATTTAGCGTAGCGTAATTTGCAAATGTGGAATCCACAACTTTGGCGAGATTGTCCGCAAATACGATTTTTCTCGTAAAACCGATCAAAATCTGACAAAACGCGATTTCAATATCGATCTTTCGGACCGGGAGAGGAAGATCCAGATCCCGAAAGAAAGTTTGAGCCCGAACGATCGGTCCCGCAACCAATTGAGGAAAGAAAGAAACGTAAAGAGCAAAATCGATAAACGATTTTTTAGCCTCGATCTGTCCGCGATAAACGTCGATCGTATAACTCAAAGATTGAAAGGTATAAAATGAAATTCCAACCGGAAGAACGATATCGTAATAAGCAAACTTAAAACCCGCGATCGGGGTCAGATCGTTTACCACACCCAAAAGAAAATTTGTATATTTAAAGTAAGCAAGCAAACCCAGGTTTGTGATCAACGAAACGATCAACCAAACTTTTCTTTTTTTAGAACCCGGCGCGGCGGCTCCGATTTGAAGCGAGGCAAAGTAATCGATAACAATCGAATAGAGTAAAAGAAGAATGAACTCTTTTCTCCAAGACATATAAAAGTAAAAACTCGCGCCGAGAAGAAAGATCCTCTGGATCTTGCCCTTTAGCAGATGATTTAATATGAGAACGATCGGAAAAAAGAATAGAAAATGCAGTGAGTTAAAGAGCATAGTTCGTCTTGATCAAGTATTTTAAAAGACCTGAAGAGCAGTTTTTCAAAATAGAATATCCTTACAACATCAATTTCAAACTTTTGTAGCCTTCGATTTACCGTTCAAAAATACCGATTTTTGCGGACTCCGGCGGATAAACTTTTTCCGGAAGAATGGAATCCAATTTGAATTCGATTCCCTCGATATAACTTACCGATTTTTTTACGGATCGGGGATAGGTTGAATATGAAAAATTTACCAGAAATAAGAGCAAACCAAACCCGAATAAAATCATATGAGTCAGTGCACGACTTCCCAATTCGAACGTTCGAAATTCTAAAGATTTGAAAGAAAATCCGGCGAGAAGAATCATTCCGATGGAAGTCCCCACCCAAAATTCAAAAAAATAACCTTCCCACCAAGTATAAAATAAGATCGAAGGAACAAGCCAAAACGAAAGTAAAATCACTTCGGGTTGAAACCGTTTCCAAACATTCTTAAAGTTAAAAATCAAAATTCCCAAAACAAAAACCCAAAACGCGAAATTGAGATTGTAAGGAATTGATTCGCGGTTGTCCCAAGAATCCGGTTTGATTCTCAATCCGCTTTTTACACCTTCAAAGTTCAGGAATGCGTCTCCGATCCCTCTATAAAAGTTCATCACATAGTTTTTGGATTCGGGAGAATTTCCCCATTTGTCCTTGGTCGCGTATAAAAAAAGCCAGTTGGCAAAATTCTTTTCGCTATCCAAAGGCGCGGAAAGATTTCGATTGAGAAGGATAAATCCGGTATAGAGATAAGAAAGGGTTAGAATTCCCACAAGAACAAAGCAGTAAATAAACGCGAAACGCAACTTCCATGAAAGCGGAAATTCTTTTTCTCTCCAAGTTTTGCAAAGAAGAATGGAGATAGGCACCAAAGGTAAAAATAAAATATCCGACTGATGAAAGTAAACGCTCCAAAGCTGGATCAAAAACAAGATCAAAATAGAAATCGGAGAATGCCCGAAACGCGCAAAGTAAATACAACAAAGATAAAGAAGTGCGGTCAAACAGGAATGAATCAGAGGAGTGTCGTTGTGTTGTGCGTAAAACCAAAATCCTTGCGAAAAATGAACCGCCAAGCCGAGGAGAATCGCACCTAACGTATCGGAATAAATTTTTCTATAAATCCAGATAAAACAGAATAAGAACAAAAGCGCGGAGACTAAGATCCGCAGCCGAAGACCGAACATCACCGAGTCTTTACCAAACCATTCTCTCCAAAGTTTGAGATAAAGATAGCCGGTGCTTTCAAAACCCAGATGATGCGGATTGTAAAAAATTCTCCAAGTAAGATCGGAATTGATATTGTAGGCGTAGACGATCGCATCCCAGTCGTAGTGTCTGGAAAGAAAACGGAGATCGAATAAAAAAACGCAAAAAATAAAAAGAATCAAAAAACCAAAAAAAAGTCTATTTCTAAGCTGGTCTTTTGTCTCCGAAGAAAAATACATTCTAAATATTTAATATTGAAATAAATGCTCAATCAGGCTTTGGTTTTGTCCCCGAAAAAAGAAAGGGGAAACGATTCCGTTTTTGGATGAGATTCCCTCCGATCTCAGATCCGGGGTTAGGATCAAAATTCTTTCCAGACCCAAAAGTTTTCTAAAAAAACCGGTTTTGTGCACGATTTGGATTCCGTTTTCTTTCCGATTCCACTGAAACACATCCTTCCCAAAAATTCCGCGTGTTTCTAAAACGAGAAAATGCCCTTTGAGAGCGATTTTGCTCATACAGTTTTTCCCGATAAAACGGATCCAATCCAATACAAACGCACACCCGATATAACCGAACGTAAGATATCCTACGGCCTGATACAATTTCGGATTTTGTAGGATCGGAAGATTGAGCACTTTCGGAATGAGTAAAAAATCCGTAAATTTTTGGAGATATACGGCGGAAAGATCCCCCAAAAGATAACAACCATATAACACAATCAAGACGATCCCGGTCATTACAATCGGGGGAATCGGGTTGATCTTTAGAGAAATCGGAGCCCCTGATGTCTCGTTCCGATTCAAGGATTCCCAACCGGAGTAAATTTTTCTTTCCAATCGTTTCATACTCTTTGGTTCTGATGCTCCTTTCTATGTTTCCAGAGATCGATCAGGCCATCTTCTATCTTTTTTGCGGTTTGATCCCAGGTCCATTCGGAAGCATTCCAAGCGACGGGTCTTCCCAATTTTTTTTGTTTGAGAGCTGCAAACGCAAATACCCAAGAATCCACGTTGAGCGGATCCGCAAACAAATCTACACCTCGTTCCAAGATCTCATGAAAAACAGGAATGTCCGAGGCGATACAAAGTTTTCCTTCTCGAAGCGCCTCCAAAAGAGGAAGACCGAAACCTTCGTGAAGCGATGGAAAAACGAATGAGGAACACTTTTGATACAGCCAGGCAAGCGCTTCGTCCGAAGGATTCTCCACAAAAAAGATTCCTTCCGATTCTAAACTTCCTTCTTTGAGAAGTTGGGTCAATCCTTCCGATTTCCAACCCAAACGTCCCGCGATGACAAGAGGAAACGGATAGAAAGAATCCTGTCGTTTTATCTTCCGATACGCTTCAACGAGAGTTCCTAAATTCTTCCGAGGTTCGAGGGTTCCGATCGTAAACAGAAAATTTTCCGGAAGTTTTTGTAGAGGCTCTCGAAGTTCGGGAAACGATTCCACTCCCGGATAAACCACTTTCAATTTTGGATCCAAGTCGGATCTGAATTTTAAAATATCGGTGCGCGTATTTTCAGAAAGACAAAATACGAGATCCGCTTTGTTCAAGGTTCTCGGAGATAAAATGCGATGCTGCCAGTAGTTGGCGGTTGTCATCGTTTCGGGTGCGGAACGAAAGTTGAGATCGTGATAGTTGACCGCGGTCAAAGCCCCTCCGCAGGACAAAGGTAGCAACTGAAGTGTTCCCCAAAAAAGATCCAATCGATCTTTTTTAATTCTTCCCGGAATCGTCCAGTTCAACCAGGCGACTCCCGGAAGTTTTCCGGTCAAAAAAAATCTAGAGTTGGAGTTTGAAAGAATATCATAAAATACTGTATGAATCGGTTTGTTGGAATAGAGATAGTATTCCAACGGAGACTCGTTGGAGATCAATCTTCGGAGAACTTCCGCAAGATATCGCGAATTTCCGGTGATCCCGTAGGCGAGGGGACGAACGTCCACACCCACCCTCGGTTTGTATTTGAGTTCGTTTTTTTGAATCGTCATTTCAGTCTTTGATTCGAAAGGACTTCTTTCCGAGTTTCACGTTCGTCTCCAGCCGCCAACAAAAGCAGAACGTATTGAAAGATTGCAAAGTAAAGAAGATAGGATGCCATCATCAACCTTTTTTCCGTTTCATCTCCCATCACAAATCGATTGCAAAGAAGAATCAAAATCGAACCGAGTAAAAACGCAAAACTCACCTTATCCTGCTCGAATAAAAGCCAAATGGAATTTATCGACTTTCGTATAAATGAATCCGAGTTTGATTTCCAAAAAGATAGAATCGAATCCTCAAAAAAGGACCAAATTCTATCAAGCAAAAGCGCGGAAGGGACCAAAAGAAATACAAACGCATGGACCCAAGAGATTCCGCTAAAGATGATCGAAAAAACAAAAATACAAGCGAGGGCGAGCTCGATCTTTCGTTTTGCAAAAACCCTTTTAAAAAAGGGAATCACAAGACCCAAAGAAAGAACATAATACATTCCTTTTACTACGACCTCGGACAATTCTCGAATCGGATACCCAAGCTGAGTTTGATTCAAAACATCCGCGTAGTTGAGGAAATACTTTGCCAGTGTCGCGTTCAAACTCTGATTGTTTTTCCAAGCTCGGAACAAAGGAGACTTGAGATAACTATCCAAAATCAATTTTTTCCATGTCAACGTCATCTCAATCGTAAAATTCGGGGCGTATAAACATGGCAAAAAAATCCAAAACACCGCAAATACAAACGTATAAACGATCGCCATATAACGTTTTTGTAAAAGAAAGAACAGCATAAAAGCGCCCGGAGTCAATTTGATCACGATCGCAAGCGCGAGTAGCAGACCGGAAAGCCAATCCTTTGTCGTATGAACGGAAGCCAAAATTAGAAAGATAAGAAGCAGACCGACTTGATTGTTGTTCTGATGATTTTCGATAAATCTAAGATTAAGTAAACATAGAATCACAAAAAAGATAAAATTCCCTTTTCGATCCAAACGAAGAGAGAGAATGTAAAGAGATCCGAGAAGAGCAAGAAAATTCAAACTCAAAAAAAAACCGGATGCAACTTCGTACGGAAGATACGAAATCGGAATCAGTAAAAATGCAAACGTAGGAGGATAAATATACGAACCCAATCCTTCCGTCATTTCCTTGAGTTGAAGAAATACCTTGGGAGTAAACAGTTCTTCGATTTTGATTTCTCCGGATTGAAGTTTTTCCAAAATTTGATCGATCTGTTCCAGGTTATAGAGATTGTTTCCTTGGGTAAAACGAACGGAGGCATTGTAATAGTCTTGAAAATCAGATCGATTTCCCACTTTGGAAATTCCTGTGATAAAGAGGAGGGAGAAAAACAAAATAGTTCCCGCAAAAATCCAGGTCTTTCGGTCTTTCAATTGCATTCTGAAACACTTTTCAATCGCACTCGAAAAGCCAACCAATAAAATTACCGAATCAAACCAAGTTCCTTTCCTTCCGACTCGGAAAGAATGTTTGTTCGCCTAAAAAAAGGATTCTCCTAAACGCTTTCCAAAAATCTTCTACAAATAAGATGTTGTTTTCAGATCTCGGTGAGTTTGAATTTGAATTGCCCGAGGAAAGGATCGCAAGATACCCGACCATTCATCGTGATGAAAGCAAACTCATGGTTCTCAATGTTGTTTCGGGAACAATCCAATCGACTCCTTCTTTTAAAAACTTAATCCAGTATCTGCGGGAAGGGGATGTTTTAGTCGCCAATCACACAAAGGTCAGTAAACGCAGAGTATATCTTAAGGCTCTCTATCGAACTCACGAGGCCGTGTTTTTAGAGGAAAAAGACGAACTCTGGAAATGCAAAATTCGAAACTCCAGAAAACTAAAAACGGGAGATCGCCTAACGGATCAAAAAACAAAACTTCTTTCTTTCGTTGTGAAAAAAAAAGAAGGGGAATTCGTTTTTTTAAAATCAGATTCAAGATTAAACGAAGAAAACTTTGATCAGATCGGAGAGATTCCGATTCCTCCCTATCTCAAACGAGAAGCAAATCCAGAAGACGAAATCCGATATCAAACCTTGTTTGCAAAAACTCCCGGTTCTGTCGCGGCGCCCACCGCGGGTCTTCATTTCTCAGAAGCTCTTTTCAAAACCTTAGAAGAAAAACGAATTTCGATTTGCACCTTAGAGCTTACAGTCGGATATGGAACCTTTCAACCTCTGACCGAGGAGAATTTTATAAATCGCAAACTACATCGGGAGGAATTTTTTCTCGAGGAAAAAATCGTAAAGATTCTGAATACGGCCAAAAAAGAAAATCGTAGAATTTTCTCGATCGGAACTACCACTCTCAGAGCTTTAGAATCCTCTTTTGACAAAAATACGAATTCGTTTCGGGCCGGTCCGGGTGCAACCGAACTTTTTGTGCAGCCGGAGGATCGTCTCTACAGCTGCGAGGGATTGATCACGAATTTTCATCTCCCGGGTTCCAGTCTTTTATTGCTCGTATCCGCGTTCGGCGGAAAGGATCTTACCTTGAAAGCGTATCAAAAAGCCATCCAGGAAAAATATAGATTTTATTCGTACGGAGACGCAATGCTCATCCTTCGATACGATCTACAGTCTAATCAGGATAAGTCCTTCTGAGATTTCGTACGAAGGATTATTGATTGATAGAACGGGTGAACCCGAGAAGAATCGTCTCAGTGATTAAAAGAATAAATTCCAGCCAAGCAGAAACAAAACTTCACGCAGGAAAACAAAAATTCAAAAACGGTCTTCCCGATTTTTTGGCATTTCACAGAGACGCACTCAGTTCTCTTCCCAAGGCTTTGGATAATCCCGGAATTTTCTCGAACATTCTGATCACGGGTCCTGGATTGGAATCCGATCTCACTTTGCTCCAAGAATATATTTCCGGACTTAAAAAAAATAGTAAGGTAATCTGCGACCCGCATCCAGGATTTTTAACTCTCGCGGGATTTCCGGGAAACTCGGAATACCGTCCCGGCACGATGGCCGAAGCGGACGGAGGCTATCTATTACTTCCGATGCGCGCTCTCGTGGAAGATCCGAACTTATACTATTTGGTCAAAGGCGTTCTTCAAACCGGGAGAATCGACTTTTTGACACTTCCGGAAATGACCGGTTCCAAGGAAATGAACCGATTTCATCCTTCCGTCAATACTCGTTTTCGACTTATTCTCGCAGGTGAAGAAGGAGAAGTGGATTTTATTTCCGGAGTCGATCCAAATTTTTATGACAGTTTTTCTTTTAAGATTCATCTTCCTTACGAAGCGGTCATGAAGACAAAAAACAATCTTCAACTTTTTGGCGGACTCATCCATTCCTGGGAGAAACCCGGATATCCCACATTTGATCCTTCCGCTGTGGACGCGTTACTCGAAATCGCTCTTCGATGGAATGATAGTAAGACAAGACTTTCCTTATCCTTTGCGGAACTCAGAACCTTTGTGGGAGAGCTTTTGGTTCTTTTCAAAAAGGAGAAAAAAACGATCTCACGCGCCCAAGTGGAATCGGCTCCGGAACTCATCGAAAAAAGAATCGCAGTTCACAAAAAAAGATATCTTGAAAGTGTGAAGGAGGGGCTGACTTCGATTCAACTCAAGGGTAAAAAGACGGGACGGATCAACGGTCTTTCAGTGATCTTACTCCATTCTTCCTTATCCGATTTCGGCCAGGTCAATCAAGTGTCCGCCAGAGTCGCGCTCGGTTCCGGAAATTTTATCAATATCGAAAGAGAGGTAAATCTTTCCGGGGATCTTCACGATAAAGGAGTATTTATATTACAATCTTATATTAAAGGAATGTTCTCTCACATTCAATCCTTCGGATTGGATGCCTCGATCTTGTTCGAACAAAACTATTCCCCCATCGATGGGGACTCCGCAAGTTGCGCGGAACTTTTGGCGATCCTTTCCGCGTTATCCGGTATCGAGATCCCTTGTAATATCGCGGTCACAGGCGCGCTTTCTCAGTATGGGGAAATTCTTCCGGTCGGCTCGGTAAATACGAAAATTCCGGCGTGGTATGACGTAATCCAAATCGCCGGGAATCCCAAAAATAAGTATAAAATTTATATTCCCACTGCAAATTTGAGAGATCTCAACTTACCGACTCATATCCGTAAATCAATGGATAAGGGTAAATTTCAGATTTTTACCTGTTCGCATGTGGAAGAACTCATTCCAGAAGTTTTTGGAATTCCCGCAGGAAAATTTGGGAAAAACGGAAAATATCCTCAGGGCAGCCTATTTCATATAATAGAAGAACGAATCGATCGAAAAAAAGAAGAGGAACACGAATAGAAACGTATGTTTGATCCGTGACAATGAGACAGAATGAGTCAAAAAGTTTCTTCCCGGTAAAACTCGAATATTAAAAATGGAAAGACGAAATACTGAACTCGTATATTTTGAATTATTTCAGTTCCGTTCTGTCATTTAGGATCGTTTTCAATGATTTTGGTTTACAAAGAATTTTTTTTGCGGACTTATTCCCGATAAAAACATTTGTCTAAAATCAAATCTGCGTTTCTAAGTTGTCATTCGATTCCGTGAATACCGATAAATAGAATATGAGACTCATCGGGACGATCAACATACAATCATCCTTACTAGTGAGCGGTATTTCCGCCACCGGACTCGGTGTGCTCTTATCTTTTGCCCAAGTCAAAACTCCAAGTCTACAAAAATCCGAATCTCCTTTCGAAGAAAAAAAGACCGAAATTCCCAAAGCAGATCCGACTCTCAAATCGAAACAGGAAGAACAGCAGAAGGATATACAAACCTTTCAAATTTTCGGTTTTAAAAAATCCGTTTTTGGAGAAGAACTGGAAAAAGATTTGGCGATTCGAAACGATCTTGGATTCGACTTTGCAAAATTCGGAGCAAACTGGAGTCCATTTCCTTCCAGACAAAACGTCGAATGGAATCATCAGTCGGATACTCTATTTAGCGATCAAAATACCGGCTGGACCGGCGCGCGCTTTATCGGCGGAAAACGGGGCAGCGTTCAACTCAATTCTTCGATTCTTCCCGCACTTCCTTTTGGCGATCTCGCTCCAGTCTCTCGAGGAAGAAAATCGGATCCTTTAGGAATAACGGATAAAACAGGTATCAATCAATCCACGTTAGACACTCTTGAACTGAGTTACACCGTTTTACCGGGTGTGGAAGCGATCTTAAAAACAGGAAACTCTCTTCCTTATACCGCGGATCAAAAAGACCAAGGATATTCCATGGCGGGATTTTCCTTTAACCCGAACAAATACATCAATACAAGAATCGTATCGGGAAGTTCTTTCGGAAATTCAAGTCTTTCCTCCAATCGTTTTATTCATTCTTCCAATCCGTCAAACAACGCACAACCGATCAGTGGCGATCCGAACATAGCCAACAATCCCGTTTTGCGAAATCAAGCGATGGGAACCGGCGGCGGAAGAGTCATCGAGTGGCAGGCTAACGTGCAACCCGTCAAACGTCTTTCCTTTCAAACCTCGATCCTGAATAAAGAAAGAGAAAGGGGAATTTACAACCCGGAAGCCGCGCGATTTTCCATGTTTATCGACTTTACAAAAATCATTCTCAACGTTCGTTATAGTTATTCCGCGGACCCGAATACCAAGAACAACGGATTGTATATCACCCCCGAATCGGATGCAACCACCCTCGGTCTTACGATGCTCTTAGATCCCGCCGGAAGATATTCCCTGTTTTTTGGAAATAATTTTTATAATCTTCTTTCGCAAAAAAATGCCGGAATCAATCAGGTCGAAGAACCTCTTCGTTCTTTCTCCGCAAGCTTTCGAGGAAAGACCAGTTTTCAAAACGCGATCTTTTTTATGAACTTTAGAAACTATCTTTCCAAGGGAGTCATCTATACAGACGTCGGTCCGTTTCGTCTACCGGCGTTTTCGCAGTATTATACCGAATATTTTACTTCTTTAGGAATAGAACTCTCCTTCTAACACCTTTTCTAGTTGCTCGTTTTTTACCGTTCAGAAATTTGATTGAGAAAAGAATTCGTATCGATTCAAAAATGAATTCGATAAAATCTTTTTAAGAAAATAATATCCGGGGAATTTAAAATGTTTGGAAACAAGTTAGAATCGATGAAGCAGATGAATCAGATGCGCGTGAGAATGAAAAAAGTGGAAAAAGATCTTATGGCGCTTTCCTTCGAAGCAAAGTCTAAAAACGATCTGGTTACTTGTGTCTCCGACGGAAAACTCAATATCAAAGATATCCTGATTGAAGACGAACTGCTCTCTAAAAACGATAAAAAACTTCTGCAAAAAAGTATCAAACAAGCGGTCACTCGTTCCTTAGAATTGGCTCAAAAAGCTGCAGAAGAAAGAATGGGGGAATTTCGAGGAATGATTCCCGGTATGGAATGATCGCCGATTTACGTTAAGAGAAAATTTGAACCTGTTTTCAAAAATACAGTGAAATCTATCTTGAAATAACCGCCATCATAGAATGCAAAATCATCTCAATGATTCACTCAATCTTTCGGAAATTCGAAAATTTCTTCCGAACCGCATACGAACGATTGTTTTCCAAAGAATAAAAGCCGTTCGAGAGCGCAGAAATTTCGGGTCGGCCCGTTTTCTGAAAGAGAAAACTTGATTGAGATTCTTTTTTATACTCGTATGTTGTCAGGATCGTTTTGTCGTAGATCAGGAGCAATTAGCATTGGATCCAATACTGTCTAAGTTTCAAAATCAAATCATTCGAAAATTCTGTTTTTCAATTTTTACGATTTTTACGATCCATTTTTGTTCCTTGAATCCGGAAAGAATCGAAGAGCATTCCGTTGTAAAACCCTCCTTGACCTTTGTTTCCGGAGAATACTATTCCCCCATCCGAAATTTAGAAGAAGGTTATTTTGTAAGACAGTTGTTTCTGAATCTTACTCGAAAAAATTCGAAATTTATATTCACCCAATTGAGCGTAACCGTAAGCAAAAACCGGGAGGAAACCAGAATCGAAGGAAACGTAAGGACCACTCTTCGAGGGGATCTCCAACTGATACCGGAATCTTGTAGAGTATTTACAAACAGAGAATCCGGAAATCGCTGGATATTATTACGCGCATACGACTGCGATCATCTTTCTTTTTTTCTAAAATCGAACGAAGAAAATCAAATCGTAATCGAACCCGATTTTATTCCGGGCAACTCTTCCGGAGTGTATAAAAAATCAATCTCATCCGATCTCAACCGAATCAGCGCTCTCGTATTACAAAGTTCCGGAAAGATTCTCGAGGTTTGGGGTCTCAGACTTTCAAGGGTGCGAAAAAACGCGTCGATCGTATTAGAAAAAGAGAATGGAAAAAGATATCCCGTAAGAGCCCTGACGACGGTAGAAACGACCGGACAGGTAACCGCGGAAGGAATTCGAGTTGAACGTGGGGATATTTTACTCTACACAAATCCAGGGGAATCAAGTCCTTTGTCTTATTAGAAACCCCGATCTCAAAAGGATCCTGGATGGATCGGGATCAGTTTGAGATGAGGAAGTTGCATTCGAATCCAATCCAATTCTTCCTTGGACAAGTCGGAACCGGTCCATTCCAAATATCTGAGATCTTTTATTTCGTAAATAGATTTAATTTCTCTAATATTCGTTTTTCCGATCCGAAGCTCCAATAAACTTCTACAGTTTGCGATCGGTTCCAGAGAAGAAACCTCCGTATTCCGAATGTCCAGCTGTCTCAATTTGCATTCCGAACCGATAAAAGACAAATTTTTGATTTTAGTTTTGTAAAGACCCAGTTTTGTAAGCTGGTCGATCTGCGGATAACGAATCAGATCCGTTTCATTCACATCGGTTTGGTTGAGATAAAGGCTGTGCAAGACTGGAAGTTTGCGCAGAGGTGAAAGGTCCTTTACCTTGGTACCGTTCAGGTTTAAAAATCCAATCGTTTTTAAGGAAGTAAGTTCTTCTAAATTCTGAAATTCCGGATGTAGGATCTCCAACGAAACAAGATTTCTAAAATCGGTAAGCCTCGCGGTATCCGGAAATTCATCTTCCCCAAAACCGATCCATCGTATCTGATACGGATAGTATCTGAGAATCTTTCCTTCTTTAGAATAGATCGGAATTCTTCCGGAAACGGATTCCGTTTTCAAAATCGAACAGGAAAAAATAAAAAACACAAAGAGAAAAAAAGGGATCCGTTTCAGATTCATACTAAGAACGATTCAGAACCTTTGTCGTTGAAATAGAAACCAAATTTCTCCGATTCAAAACCTCTTTCACAATGAGAAATAACGTATTGAGAATTGAGATTTTATTTTGTAGGATGTCATACCTGATTCCTGATTTTGAGTTTGACTCTCATCTTCATGGATGAAAAATGGAAACGAATCCAAATTTTGATCGGGAGATACCATGAAAAAAATTCTAAAACATGTAAAAACGGCAGTCATTTTAAGCCTAATCTTGGGCGCTTTTTTAAACTGTAAACCAGAGGAAAAAGGAATCGATCCCATAGTCTTGATCTTAGGTAGTTTAGCAACAGGTTACAATTGTTCAGCAACCCTAGGAAATAGAGTAGCGGGACTTCCGGCTGTGGACGCGACTACTACTGCACAAACCCTCGTTTATGGAAAGGTGCCTTTTGTAAATCATTCCATTGCTGCAGTACGATACGCAGGCGCTTCGAACGGAGACGTAATTACATTTACAGGTATGAACGTTTCGGATGAAGACGTTGCAACCGCTGCAGTAGGCCTAGGCGCAAACGCACCTATGATTTACAACACAGCCGCTTGCCCTCTCACTTCCAGCAACTATGACAGCGGACGTTTGAGTTATGTAACCGCAAGCGAGGGAACATATTCCGGAGCAGGTCCGTTTAACTATACTTTAAATACAAACGCGGGATTAGGAAGCGATTATTACTTTATCTTCTATCTTGCGGACAGAGCGAACGAACCTCCTGCGACTACGTTTCAAATCACGGTTCAAAATTAAGAATTCTTAGGATTTCTACAATGAATTGCATCCCGAATTTCAAACTACTTTGGAAACAAATTCTGATTGGATTCGGGATGATTCTGCTTTCTTGCGCGAGACAAAATCCAGCGATAGACGAAAACGAACTTGCCGTTCGTCAATCGATTCTCGCTTTGCAAAAACAAATCGAAGAGTCCCTCTCTTCAAGAGTTCTTTCGACCGTCCCAAACGGAGACGGTTCTTATACCACAAGCGTTAGAGCGGTTTCGTATGACGTATGGATCAAATTCAGTTTTTCTAATTTACAACAGGCTCTTGTTCCGGATTCCGCTTCCGGTTGGGACGTGGGTTTTCAAAGATTCAAATTACAAACCAACAGCGGACTTACCAATATTTCCGGAAACGGCGGAGCTTGCGAAACCAATCCGGTGATCACGGATTTTAATATCGCTGCGGCGAGTTCGTCCACCGCCTTGGGCTGTACGGATGCAAATTTTTCACCGGATACAAACGTATCCGAATTAGCCGCGGGTGGAGTTCAGACAAATTATATCGGAAGCGATGTTCTCAACAAATGGTTTCATTATAGTCTTGCATTTTTACAACCTAATCATAGGATTTTTGTCATCCGATCCAATACCGGAAACGAATACTACATTTTCCAAGTTACCGGATATTACAGCCCCGAAGGCACTTCCGCATATCCAACCGTAAGATGGAAACAAATCCCCTATTAATTTCATGTTCACGATTCACAGGCTCTTGAAATTCAAAGCAATTCAGATTCTATTTTTATTCCTCTTTGTAGGTTCGATCCAAGCACAGGAAGATAAGACTAAAAAAGAAAATTCAAACTCGGAAAAAGAAGCGCCTAACGAAATTTCAACGAAAGAAAATACGATTGTCACTGAACCTAAAAAAGAAAACGGACAAGACGACGGACAAATCGTAGTTACCGGTTCTCGAGGAGAAAGAAGACTCAAGGACTCCACGGTTGCAACCGAGGTCATCTCACGAAAGAAGATCGAAGCCAGCGGAGCAAGAAACGCCGCAGAAGTATTGGAAACTCAATTGGGAATAGATGTGGTTCCGTTTTTCGGAGGTTCCCGGGTTAGGATGTTGGGCTTGGATTCTCAATATGTTCTGATTCTGATCGATGGGGAAAGAATCTCGGGAAGACTGAATAACGCAGTCGATCTTAGCAGGTTCAAAGTTCAAAACTTGGAAAGGATCGAAATCGTCAAAGGCGCGTCATCCGCTTTGTATGGGGCGGATGCGATCGGCGGCGTGATCAATCTCATCACTCGAGAAGGGGATAAAAAACTGAGTTTCGAAACTCGGACCACTTACGGAAACGGAAGCCGAAAAAACTTCAACACCGAAGGGGAATTCAATACGACCGCAAATATGGGATTTCGAAACGATCTCGTAAGCGGAATGGTTTCCGCAGGTTACAACAAAAACCCGGGTTATCGACTGGTTCCGGATTCTCAAGCTACCACCGGAAATGCGTATCAGGATCTCAATACCGGAATGAATCTTACGTTCAATCCGGATGGAAAGTTTAAAGGAAAGACAAGAATTCTCTACCAACACAGGGATCAAAACGGGGTCGATATAACTCAGTCCAAAGCAGTCTTTGATCGAAATAATAAAACTCACGATTTTCTGGCGACCGGATCCTTGGAATACGGATTCGGAAAAAAGAATCTCATCTCCTTTCGGGGAAACATATCGAAATGGGAAAACAAATACTATAACGATCAAAGAGGATCGAACGAACTGGACTTAAAACAATTGAATGCCGAACTAACCTCTCAAGGAACGGCTCAGTTGGATTGGGAAGCCTCCGAAAGACATTTTATCACCATGGGCGCCGAATCCTTTGCGAATGAATTGGAATCCGATCGATTACAAAATCGTTATGTATACCGAACCAGAAGAGCCGCGTTTCTCCAAGACGAATGGACCATTTCCCGTTCTCCTAGAATCCGGATCGTTCCCGGAGTTCGTTACGACGACGATTCTCAATTCGGAAATCAGACCACTCCGAAATTAGCGGCACGTTATGACATCCTTCAAAATTTGGTTTGGAGAGTCAGCTATGGAAGGGGCTTTCGACCTCCGAGCTTCCAGGAACTTTATCTGCGATTTGAAAATCCAGCCGTGGGTTATGTAGTGGAAGGAAATCCGAATCTAAGACCCGAAAAATCGATCACAATCAACTCGGATTTGGAATACACGCCGTTCAGCTTTCTTACGTTTTCTTTCAGCGTGTATAGAAACGATATCATCAATCTGATTCAATATAAATTCGATTCCAATCGCGGAAGAGAATTCGCCCAATTTCAATTGGAGAATATCGCAAAGGCATATACTCGAGGTGGAGAATTCGGAATCCAATATCGTTTTTTAAAACACTTCACCTTGGAACTGGGATACAACCATACGGATACGAGGGATCTGACTACCGATAGACCTTTGGAAGGAAGAGCCCTACATCAGGGTTCTGCAAATCTGATCTACAATTCTCCAAGCGGTCTTCAGTTTAACCTCAGGGCCAAACATCTGGACAAAAGACCGTTTTACAGCTCCACAAACAATCTTTCCGCCGCAGGTCAGGATTATATTCCCACCGAAGTCAGGTTAAACGAAAATCCGCCGGTGACATACGGAAAGCCGTTTACAATCGTCAATTTAAGAATCGAACAAAAATTCTTTGAAAAACATTTCGCATTGTTTGTCGGTGTGGATAACGTCCTAAATCAATACGAGCTCGCATACAATCCGACCCGCCCTCGTTTTTTCTACGGCGGGGTTTCTGCACAATTTTAATTGATAAATTTCTAATATTCTTTTTGATTTAAGGTTTTATAAAAAGGAATGCTGATCAATACGATCACAATCTGAGCCAAACCGAACAACAAAGCAGTCATAGAGAATCCAAAAGCCGGAAACAAAGATACGGCGGCCTGATCCAATCCCACGGAAGAGATCGGCCCTAAAAAAAAGCCCAAAGAACCAAAACCAGTCAAACCCGCCATTACGATCCCGTTGTTTTCCCGAGTACAAAGAGAAGAAGCCAAACGCAAAGAAGTGGCGAACATCAGACCCGCCCCAAGTCCGCAAAATAGCAGAGAAAGCGCAATCCAACCGACCGTTTGAAACATTCCGGAAAACGAAAGTGAAACCCCGTAGATCAAGGAACCGAAGGCAACCGGAAAGTATTTTCCTGTCTTTCGAGAAAGACGAATCGCGGGATAAGATAATAACGCCATAGGAAGGAAAACCAGGGAAAGTAAACGACCCGTTTCGGAAGGGTTGAGCGAAAATTCCTCTCTAAGTCGCAAATTGAGAGAGCTCATAAAATATCCGGAGGTAAATCGATCTAAGAATTGAAACGCAAGAGGAAACAAAAGAAGAGGGTGGGACAAAAATACGACCCCGGATTCCTTCCAGGAATATTTCTTTTGTGTGCGAATCGACTCTTCTCCCGGCGCAAGTCGATGGACTAAAAAAGCAAGAATCAAAAGGATACCGGAACCCATTCGAAAAGGCAGATAAGGATCCTGTTTTCCTAAAAATCCCAAAGAGATTCCAACCGCGCCCCCCAAAGAAAGAAGCATTCCTGACCAACCCATCAAAGCTCCGCTCGTTGATTTGAGTTTGGATTCGCCGTGTTCAAAGTCAGCGACGGAAGCAAGCAAAAGACCGATCACAAAAACGTGTGCGCCTCCTTCTAAAAAACGAAGAATCAAAAGAGTGGGAAGATTGTTTGCATACGGAAGTAAACTTAAAATCAAGGCATCCACTACACAGAATATCACTATGATTTTTTTACGGGTTCTAAAGAAGTCGGAAAGAAAACCCGCGATTGGAGAAAAGAAAAAGGATCCGAGCATCGCTATACTTAGAAACCAGGCAACCTCGCTGTTGCCCGATTGAAATCGATCCTTTACAATTTCCTTAAATATAGGAACGATCATCGTTACTGGAAGCATCGCTAAAAAGATGGCTCCCGGCAATATGTATATCGATCTTTTTTTATTATCCTTTGGCGAGGACGGATTCATAAGTTTCCTTACCGATCGCGGCTATCAAGTCCTGTTCCAATTCGGAAAAGATTCCCTGATTTAAAAGAAACACTTGTTTGGATTCCTTTAGAATATCCTGTTTTTCTGAATCGCTTACGGGAAGAGTGTCTAACGCAACTCGATAATTTTGTTTAAATCCGTTGATATCCTGGATTGCGGGAAATTCATAAAAAGAAATTCCCTTTCCTTCCGGAAGCGCAAGAGCGCGTGCCGCAACCTTTTTGAGGATTTGTCCTCCGGAAAGATCTCCCAAATAACGAACATAGGAATGAGCCGCTAAAAGTTCCGGTTTGGTTTCGGAAATTTTTCGGATCCGATCGACGTAAGCCTGAGTCGCCGCGGTTGGTTTGTGATCAGCAGGTTTCCAAGAACCGTAAAAAAATTGAAGATCCTCCAAAAGAGCCTGTTTACGATCCAATTCGGTATAACAAATTGATTTCAGAACTGGGTGGTCTGCATGACGCGCCAATTCCTTTTCCATGGCTTCGTAAACAAAATAAAACGCCTCCAAATGTCTCGCATAGGTTCCTTTTTCCAAAACTCCTTTCATAAAACAGCGGATAAAAGCAGAACCTTCTGCGGCCTTGTGTTCCTCGGAAGTTCCTTCTCTCAGTAGTGTTGCTAAACTCATTGCGTATCTCCTGACAATACTGTGACAATTCTTTTCACTTGATACTGAGAATCAAACTTATTTTATTGTAAAATTCAGGATTCTGCCGAAAAGCCTGGAGGTGTGTAGGATCTCATACACAAAAACAAAACACGGGTTCTCAAAATCCCTTTCTCAAATCTAACTCAAGGAAATCGTGTTAATTGGGATTGACACAAGACAGCGCCGAATTCGAGAATTCTGGAATGACCGATACCTGACTTTGGGAAATACTTCCCGTCAAAAGGAATACAGCATCTTTGGATCAGCGAATTTCTCTTACGAAACCTTTTTCGAAAAAACGCTTCCGATCGGTCGGACCCTTGGATGAAAGTAGAAGATAAGAAAGCAGTCCTCAGAAACACCAGACAAAAAGGGGAAATCTTAAAAGTTCTCGAAACGGCCCAAGGCCCTCTTTCCATCAAAGAAATCTATGAACTCTCTCGAAAAAATCTCGACAATCTCGGAATCGCAACCGTATACAGAGCCGTAAATCATCTGATGGAAACCGGGGCGATCAACGAGATTCATCTACCCGGAGAATCATCCCGATTCGAAGCAAGTCATCTTCATCACCACCACCACTTTCACTGCAAACGATGCGATCGTGTTTATGATATTGAAATCTGTCCGTTTCCTCTGGACAAAAGCCCGAAAGGATTTACCGTGGATACCCACGAGATTATTCTCTATGGGACTTGTTCCGACTGTAATTCCAAGACAAAATGAATTCTGAATCCAAACTTAAACTCAAAACACTCTGGGTCTCCTTAACTCTTCTTTTAGGATTCGTATTTTTAGATCGAATTCTATTTCCGATCGCACTTTTTCAATTTCCAAACGAGTTGGAATGGGACACGTCCCCTTGGTATAATTTTCTTCACAAACGTCAGAATATCCATTTTACAGAAAATGAAACAGGAATTTTGATCACAGGAAGCAGCGTGGCGATGTATTCTTCTTATCCAAAACAAATCGCGACATTTTTGGATTCTTCCTATCCCGGAAATAAAAAAACAAGAGCCGAATTTTATGCTCATCCGGCGTTATCACCTACGGATCTTTATTACTACTCGGATGATATTCTTTCCAAAAAACCAGAGGTTGTCGTATACGTCCTCAATCCCGCCGATTTACAATTAGATTATATTCAAAAAAATGAATTTGGAGACATTGTTTTTGACGAAACGACCAAAATAAAAGATTCCAAGTTTCATCACCCAAATCGCTTGCTTTTTCCCGGAAAATTTTTAGCCGATCACTGGAAGGAATACACAAAAGGAGAATTTTTTGCTCAGTTGGCTAAGGCGGGAATTCTACTCAATCGATACCGCAGTTTTTTATACGATCCTTGGATAGAGTATTTGGAACACCATACAAGAACGATGCGTTCCTATCATTATTATACCGGCGCAATGCCAGACAAAGGAATCTTTTTAAGAGGGTGGACCCCGCCTCAGTTTACGATCGAATGCGAGCTGAAAGACGGAAAGTTATCGGAAGATATTTTCACTCAAAAACCGGGGGTGAATGTCACGATCGAACAAATGACTTCGGACGGAATGTCTCTCAAATTTCCCTTACACACAAAAACGTATTCTAAAGAGGGATGGAAGCCGCTCCTGCTCGAGTTTAAAGATTTATCCGGAAACAAACCTCAGTCGGTGACATTACGATTTACGGTGTCACCGACGACTAGCTCGGACGAAGTCGATGCGAGAATTTTTGGAATCCCTGCAACCTACGGGATCCGACTTCCTCAAAACTTTTGTAGACGGGAAATCAGAACCGATATCGCCTATGAAAGAATTCACGGCCTGGATGACGACAGAGTGGAAACGATGTCCGACAAAGACTACAATGCAGATTATAAAAAACGTATCTACTCCAACCCTGAAAACGAAGGTGCTTTGAACCGACTCAAAAAGCTTCAAAAAAATAAACAGATTTTAGGTTCTTCCGCATTTTTCACATGGTCCGAGTTCGATTCTTTGGAAAAGACGATTGAAAAATTTAAAGCAAACGGTCAAAAATTTATCATCATCAATTCTCCTGAAAATCCAATCGAAAAGAAATATTATCAAAATGGAAATTGGTATAAGGGTTATCTCGAGTTTTTCAATTCTCGAAAAAACAAAACCTTTGGGTTTTACGACCTGAAAGATTCGATACCGAATAAAAATTTCTTTTTAGATCCGCACCACTTAACCTACAATGGTGCCAAACAAAGCTCGACACTTTATGCAGAAGCGATTTTGGATTTTCTAAATCGTTCCCAAAGGAAAAATTAACCTTGAATTCTTTACCGGACTTCTGTTTAAAACGAATAAGGACCTTTTTTGAAAATCCTGCGCTTGCTCTTTTTTTGTTCGTCACATTATACACGCTTTCTTCGTTTCTGATCTGGAAAAAATACGAGGGGAATCCTAGTTCTCAAATCAACTTCGGGATGCCGTTTGTAGTTCAAAATTCGTCTCAAACTCCAAAGGGTGCGGTGATCATCCTAGGGAAACCGGGGGATATGGGCGCGGGCTACGATGGACAGATCTTTTATTATTACTCCAGAACGTTAAGCGAACTCAACTTGCAGTGGCCTAAAGGTTTTGAAGAAAACATTCGGGCCCCCAGAATCGGTTATCCGCTTTTGATCTCTCCTTTCGGTTTGTTTTTTGGAACCTGGGGAACCGTTTTCGGAATGTATTGTATCAATCTGATTTTTATCTTAATCTCTTGGCTCGTTTTACGCGATCTTTGCGGAGAAAAAAATCGGATCTATTCCACCTTGTATTTGCTCTCGCCGTTTCTTTTGGGAAGTTACGTGCTCTTGGTAAGCGACGCGGTTCTGAGCTCTCTTCTTGTAATCGCATTTTGGTTATACAAACGCGAACGATGGATTTGGTTTTCACTCGTAGGAGGACTTGCAATTTTAACGAAAGAGCAAGCGTTCTTTTTACTGCTTCCGTTAGGAATACAATCTCTTTGGGAAAAACAATGGAAACGGTCTTTATGGATCGTATCGACCCTTTTGTTTCCCGGGCTCTGGGCGGTCTTTCTAAGACTTCAGTTTCCGGAATGGTCTCCTTCTCGATTTACGGATTTTTTCACACCGTTAGACGGCTTTATCGGATATTGGAATGAGATCGGCCAATCACAATTTTTTTCGCGTTTAAAAGAAGCTGATTTCGGAGGTCAAATCACCGTCTTTGCAAAACGATTTTCCAGAATCCCGATTTTCTTTTTGTTTCTTGCCGGCCTATTCATATTGACGACGGGAAATTGGAAGAGGGCGTTCGGATTGAGACTTGCGTTTTTTTTGGTGATGTTCTCCGTTTTTTCGGCGGGATACGTTCTATATTGGTCTACATATGAAAACGTTTCGAGAATGTTTACCGCTTCCATCGCATTTTTAATCTTCTGGAAGTTGGAAGACAATACGATCCGAGATCGAGTTTATTGGTTCTTTGCGGGTGGAATTTTATTTTTGTTCCTATTTAAACTCGCGTTTATTTCCAAAACGTTACCATACGAAATCTGGAAATGAAATCAAATCCCGATATATTGTTCCGACACTGATCCTATCGAAAAAAATACTTGAAACGGACTTTAAGTCCCTAATCAAATAAAATTCGGAGGACTCTCAACTTAAAAATCGAATTTCGAAAAACAAAGAACCACAATCAAATGATCGCTTATCCTTGTTTTTAGTTTTCTTGAACTCGAATTTTATAACTCTTATTGATTCTTTCGTTGATCTCTTTTAATTGTTTTCGATTCAGCGCGATCTCGGTTCCGTCATCCAAGGAGATCAGGGAATAATCCCCCTTGCCCCCTCGGATCTTTTGTTTTAAGTCCATTACGGATTTTACAGGCTCATCGTCGATCGCATCTACGATTTTAAAACTCAGATCGTGAAAACCGTTATTCGATTCGTCCGGTAACACTTGCGAAAGAAGCACGATCTTTCCATAAGTTCCTTCTTTTTCGTGAAACTTACTATAGTCGTAGAGATAAAGAAGTTTGCGATCGACCCTAGATCTCCAATCCTTCCCCCATTCTTCCAAAAGAACTTCGGAAAGTTCTAAAAATACAAAGCCCCCTTCCACCGCAAAGTCGTTGGTCACAGGGATATTTCGAAATGGAATTCTTACCGCCTCATATGGAAAAGATTTCAGTTTCATACTCAGATTTATTTTTTTCTTATCTCTCAAAATCAGAATCGGAATCTCCTTTCCTAAAGAAAAGCCGAACGAATCACCGGAGTGCGCCAAAAAGGAAAGAACTTGTTTCCCATAGAGCGGATGTTCTATGTAACCCTTGGAATCCACATTCTTCCCCCCGAATTCGAGAACAATGTCTTCCAACTTAAGAACCCCGCTCGCCGATGAACCGGGAATGATATCCGCGACCAAGACTCCGGAATCCGATTCTTCCATACCGTAATATTTTTTTACGGCTCCATCCGTGATCGGTCGAAAACGAAATCCTTTATAAGCGAATACGTTGATTCCGGGAGTATTTATAAATTTTTGGATGACAAAGGAAGGAATGATTCTTCCCGAATTCTTTGCAGATGTGAATTCATAAAGAATGCCGGACACTTTTCCATTTTCGATTACAATTTCACCAAAACCGTTCAGTCCTTCGCTGGAACTCAAATCCACCACCGGAAGTTCGATCTGGCCAAGGGGCATCTGATCCATGTCCATACTCAATAGTGTCGCGGAGGTGGATTGAATCGAGCCCGAGTTGTCGAGTTGATAGACGTTCACCTGTTTTGGAAATACGACTACAGGAGAAAAGGTAAGGGGGACCAGATCGTCAAAGAAATTCTTTTTGTCGACTCGGAGTAAAGCGAGATTGGATTCGGGATCCTGCCGAAATACAACCGCCTTGATCTCCGAATAAGAGGAATATTTTTTGACTTCGATCAAGGTAGCATCCGGCAAAAGAGAATACGGAATCAAAATTCGATTTCCCTCGGTAACCAATCCGACACCTCTACGCACTCGGGGACTTTTTTTCTTCCAGGGCTGATGATACTCCGGTTCTTGAAAAGTGACTTTGACTTGTATGATACTTTTGTTATAGGACTCCTGACTCCCCTTGGACAAAGGAGCGGAGGTCATAGAGTTCGAAACTGCCGATGTCGTTTTTGAGGATTCTTCCTGGGTTTTTGTTTTGAAAGACTTTTTTTTAACCGTGATCGAATTGGATTCTCCTGACAATGAAGATTCCGCAAAAAGTCCGAATTGAAACAAGAGTAAAAAGGATAGGATCGAAATTTTGTACATGATAATTTCCTTATCTATTCCAGACCGTATGTCTTGCGGATCTTTGCGTCCGCCTTTTCCGCGTCTTCGCGATCTAAAATCAAAGGGACATGCACGTCTAAAAATTTCAGACGTAGATATTTTTCCTTGGATTGACTGAGAATTTTTTGTAAATCCCCAAGCTGATTGACAGGAATTCCGTTTACGGATTCTAAAACCAAATTTACAAAATAGTCCGAGGAAGAATTCACCGGATGAGAAAGTTTTCGATACAAAACCACGTCCGTCTTTTTTTTTCGATTGAGTCCGTCTTCGATAAAATAGAAAAACCGATATAAAAGCTGACTCCCACCCGAGGTATTCCCGCCTCTGCTCCAACTCGTGATCAAATCTCTGGACATCTCCTGAAAAAGCAATCCGCCGATCATCGCAAAGTCATAAGGCTTGTCGTATTGATTTCTCATAAAATCGAAATCAGGCATACGAAGGGCAGGGAACGTTACGCTCATTTCCTTTCCGTCTCTGAAAAGTTTGAAAGAGATTTTATCTCCCGCGTGTTTGTTGTCCACGATTTCCACAAAGTCCACTCGTGCGTCCCGATCCTGCATGACCGTTCCGTTTTTGCCGATCGGGTTTCCGTCGATCTCCGTCAGAAAATCCCCTTCTTTGAGATATTTTTCGGCGGAACCGTTTTTTAATACCCTAGAAACAAACACACCTTCCAAAGAATCCGGAATCCCTTTTGCCTTTCGCAGAGAAAGATTAAACGAATTGAGAGTCCGAACACCCAGCTCCACATACCCGTCATATTTACCGTCTTCAATGTCCGTCAAAAAATGTCGGATAACGTTTGTCGGAATCAGATATCCGATATTCTCACCCTTGGTAGCGACTTGAAACGCTACACCCACCACCTTATCGTCCTGAATCGCAGGTCCCCCTGAGTTTCCTGGATTGATGGCGGCATCCACTTGCAAAACCAAATGACTGTCTACGGCGGGATGAGAATAAACCGACTGATCCTTTCTCGAAACGATTCCTCGAGTCACGGAAACCTTATTTCCTCCGATCGGATAACCAACTACGATCAATGGAGAATTGAGTTCCGGAATTTCACCGAGTTGTAAGTCTCTCGAATCCTTATAGAATTCGGGATTCTCCGCTTCCAAAACTGCGAGATCACAGTCGTGTGCGATATGAAGAATTTTGACGCCATACCACTCGGTTTGATTGTATCTCTGCACTTGGACAAACTTGGCGTTCGAGATTACGTGAGCATTTGTAACGATCCGTTTGTTCCCGATCAGAAAACCCGTTCCGGAACCCGCGCGGACCGGATCCGTGGTCCAAGGTGAAAACGGATTTACGGATTGAGAATAAACCCGGATCTGAACGACTCCTTTTCGGAGTTCGTCAAATGATAGAGGGCCTTCGACCGCGTTCGTCTGCGTTTGTAAAAACAAAAAAACAGAGAGAAAAAGAAGTTTGGAATGTTTTTTGATTCCAATTCTAAAAAAATCGGATAGATTAGCCGTCAATGGATCCTCCAAAGAATATTCGAATTTCAGAATTTTCTAATGTCCTTCGAATTCGCAGATTGCAAACACCGGAACTTCGAGTTCGTTTTTGAGTTTGGCTCCGCCACCCAAATCCGGAAGATCGATGATCACACCGGCTTCATAGATTTCGGCGCCCAATTTACGAAGAAGTTTGACCGCAGCAATCATGGTTCCTCCGGTTGCGATGAGATCGTCCATGATCAAAATTTTATCGCCCGGCTGCACCGCGTCCTTATGAATCTCGATCACGTCTTTCCCGTATTCAAGATCGTATTCTTCCGAGACGGTTTCCGCGGGAAGTTTTCCCTTTTTTCGAATGGGAATAAAACCGACTCCAAGTTGAAAAGCAAGAGGCGCTCCGGTGAGAAATCCTCTAGCTTCGATTCCGGCAACCTTGGTGATTCCTTTACCCTGATAACGGTTTACAAAGGTTCCGATGGTTAGAGCTAACCCTTCCGGATCGAGTAGGAGAGAAGTAATATCACGAAACAAGATCCCAGGTTTTGGATAATCGGGTATGGTTCTGATTTTAGATTTAACAATAGACATCTAGGTTTTACGTCCCAGGAATTTAATTTACGGGTTCTATACAAAAAGTCGGAGAGATTTCAAACAATTCTTTTTTATTTCGAATAAAGAAAAGCCCGGTAAAAAAACCCGGGCTAAATTTCAAAAAGTCAATCGGATCTAAGATCTTAGTATCCTGAATTTTTAAGCGCGGCAATTCGAGCTTCTAAAGGAGGGTGAGTTGAAAATAAGGACAACCATTTGCTATGTCCGGATATCTTCATCGTAGCAAAAGCTTCTCCGCCCCTTTCGTCTTCGGGTGCCTCATACGTCCTTCTCAGTTTTTCAAGCGCGGCAATCATACTTTGACGACCTGCGAACTTCGCTCCACCCGCATCCGCACGGTATTCTCTGGTTCTAGAAAAGTAGGCGACTACGATCGATCCGAGGATACTAAACAAAATACTCAAAACGATATTGGACACCAAACGTACGGTGAATTGCATTTCCTCCTTAACCATCGTGCTCAATGCATAACTGATGATCCTGGAAAAGAACATTACGAAAGCGTTAACTACGCCCTGCACCAGAGTCATGGTAACCATATCTCCGTTTGCAACGTGGGCGAGTTCGTGTGCCAAAACACCTTCCACTTCGGTACTGTCCATCACCTGCAATAATCCGCTGGAGACGGCGACAAGCGAACTGGATTTAGAAGGACCTGTGGCAAATGCGTTTACTTCCGAAGAATGATAAATGCCCACTTCCGGCATTGGAATGTTCGCGGTTCTTGCGAGTCTTTCCACTCTGGAATACAATTCTCTTTCGACCCCGGATGCGGATTGAGGGTTGATAACCTTCACGCCCATCATCGTCTTTGCCATAAACTTGGAAAGAAGAAGCGATACGAAGGAACCGCCCATTCCCCAAATCAAACAGAATACGACTAAGGAACTCAGGTTAAGCCCATTTGCATCCAGATAAGGCCCGATTCCCAGAACAGTAGTTACGATCGATATCGTAACTACTACGAGAAGATTTGTCAGTAAAAACAACCCAATTCGTTTAAACCACATTTTGGTTTCTCCTTAAATTCAATAATATTATATACAACACACGCCTGTTTTGCAACCCGCTGAGCGATCCATAGAAAGCGAAGCGCTTGAGTTCAGAGAGCAAAACACTGAGTTTCCGGAAACGTTGTATGAGTTTATCAACCATTGCAAGCCACCGTATAAAACGGCGACGTTGAATCCGGAAGGGATTGATCGTATCCCATTCGTGTAAAATAGTTAACTCATTCTTTTATCTCTACAAATCCTTAGACCTAAAATTCTCCGATTTCGATCCACAACGCGCCCCATAGGAAGCGTTGTGTTGAGTTTTTTCAAGAAGACCCTGTTTTGCGATCCATAGAGAGCAAAACATTGAGTTTCCGGAAGCGTTGTGCCTGAGTTTTTTAACGCGCGCCGTTTTGCGATCCGCTGAGCGATCCGTAGAAAGCGAAGCGCCGATTCTAGGTACATTCTGCATTTTTCTCAGCTACAATCGTATCAAACCTGTCTCGATTCCTTACGAAAAAAGGACGCCAGAAAGAATAAAAGACCCAGTAAAACGTAAGCTGTGACAAAAGAATTCAAACCCGGGTCGAACTGATTGAGAATATCGTTTCCTCTCAGCGAGAAACCGTGGATAAATCCCGTCGCAGCGAGTACCGCCGCGATCAAACAAGTGATCAAAGCCTTTTTGAAATCGCGATCGATCACAAAAACCGCAATCGAAGCCCAGATCATCGAAGAAAGTAAAAATCCCTGAGCTAAACTCAAAAGTCCACCGAGAGGATAGGGGAGAAATGGGAGCCCGAGTGGAACGTCAGACATCCAAAGATGCGCCGATTCTTTCACACCTGCGTTTTCCAAAATTCCAGCGATGGATCTATCTGCAAAATTAAACGTAGATTGAACGAGAAGAATTCCCCAACCCGCAAGTGCCGGGAGAATTCCGATCACAACGGCAGGTGCGTGTCGAGTCGGAGTCGCTTCGAACGCCTGCGAACCGATGACGATCCCGATCCAAAGGACGATTGCCATTCCCGCCTCAACCGGAATCAAAGCCTGAATAAAAGCGAGTAATCCAAAGAGGGCAACCACCGTCATAAAGATTCCGTTTAACGTGGAATAACCGGCCCTTGCTCCCAGCGCCTTCCAACCTGGGTGACCGATATAGATCGTAGTGGGAAACGGAGATCCGAAAAAAGAACCCACTACGGTTCCGATTCCGTTTGCTAAAAGAGAATCTCTTGTATTGAAAGAATCTCCGGAGGCCTCAGCGGATTCGATATTCTGCAAGGAACCGATGACGTTAAAAATTCCCATAGGAATCAAAACGGAAAGATATTCACGAATGTCCGCGAGTTGAAACGCCGCAATCAAATCACCGATCGATAATACGGGAAAATAGAATCCGATCTGGCTCGTGGATCCTTTTAACAAAGCTCCATCCATCATAGGATTTCCCCAAGCTCCCTGAGACCATGCAAGAATGGTTCCGAGTACGACGGAGATCAAACCTCCAGGCAAACGAAACGGAAAAATGATTCTTGCAAAATACTGTAATAAAATCACACCAAAAGGAAGAAATGCGATCAGTGGATTCTGAAACGTACGGACCAAAAAGTCCATGGATATAAACGTGATCGCGATTCCGGCTAACGAAGAAAGAAGCGCGGCTCTCGGTGTTATCTTACGGATTTTTTCCGCGATCAAGGATCCGGACATTTCGATCAGACCGGAAAGAAAACTCGCTACTAACCCGACCTGCCATGCAATTTTATAATCGCCGGTTTTCTTATATACAGGAAGTATAATAAAGAATACAAATGCGAACAGAGATACCGTATTGATCCCGTAAGGTAGAGCAGTGACATCGGTTCTGTTTTCTTTCTTCGCCAGGCGATGTGCCTGCCACGAATAAAACAAATTTCCGAGCAGCAGAGAAATTGCCGTTCCGGGAAGGATCACTTTATAGACAAAGTCTCCCGGTACACCGCAAAGGGTGGTCAACAAAAAAGAAAGAACGAGAATCTGAATCAGATTGTCAATCATCAGACCGAAAAAGCCGTCCAAATCTCCTAATACAAACCATCTTAATTTATTTTGGCTCATTGTTTCGATTTACTCCCAAAATCCACTTGAATCACGTTGGATTTATCATCCTTCGTCTCACCCTCTTTTTTCTCTGTTAAAGCCGTTTTTTCACTCGGTGAAAGTTGTTTTAGAATCTCCGCTTCAGTAGTAAAAACTTTCATATTTGTCAAAGTTTGTTGTGTTTTATCAAAATAGCGCAGAATACAATCCCAAGGAATAAAGAGTTCCTCCCAAGTATAACCAAATTGGAGTTCGGCGTAGATCCATTCTTCCTGAAGATCCAGATTGCGAACCCCGCCCTTAGGACTAAAAACGAGAACAATACCGGCCTCTTTTTCGTCACCGACTAATCCGCGTTTACCGATTGCAAGTTTAGGATGAGGAAGTGCGTGTAGAAAAAACGTTCCGAATTGATCCCAATAAAGATCGAATAATTGTCGTTTGAATTTTCTGAGACTCAGAATTTCGTCTTTTAGATTCTGTTTATCCATTCTTAAAATTCTGATTTAGAGGTTCTACTTTTGCCTCGTTGAGATAATCTGCGTGAATTTTATACTCAGGGACCAAGGCCTTAAACGCAAGAAAGATCTCTTTATCCTTATTCGTTCTACCCGCAACAAGAAGCTCGTTGAATCTCGCGATAAAAGTGGTTGCTTCCGGATTCTCCAAAGGGGCTGCAATTTTGATTTTGGGATGATGCGTTTTTTTGATTCCTTCCAAATCCAAAAGAAGTTCTTCGAATAATTTCTCTCCCGGTCTGAGTCCGGTATATTCGATCGGAATATCCACGTGAGGCCGAAGTCCGCAAAGGCGGATCATTTCTTCCGCAAGATTTAGAATTCTTACAGGCTCACCCATTTCTAAAATAAAAATCTCCCCACATTCTCCCATACTTCCGGCTTGGAGTACAAGCTGAGTCGCTTCCGGAATGGTCATAAAGTAACGAATCACATCGGGATGTGTCACCGTAACCGGGCCCCCCTTGGCGATCTGTTCCCGGAATCTAGGAATTACGGAGCCGTTCGAACCGAGAACATTTCCGAATCGAACCGTGATAAACTTCGTTTTTGTTTCTCTCGATATATGCTGAAGATACAATTCCGCTACACGTTTAGAAGCCCCCATGATATTGACCGGATTGACCGCCTTATCCGTGGAGATCAGAACAAAACGTTCCACACCGGAAAGTCTGGAAATATCGGCCATGTTTTTTGTACCGAGCACGTTATTCATCACCGCTTCCGTGGGATTGATTTCCATCATAGGAACGTGTTTGTAAGCCGCCGAGTGAAATACAACCTGGGGAGAATGTTTTTCAAACACCGAGCTGACCCGCGAAAGGTTTTTAACGTCAGTGATGATCGGAACGATTTCTATGTTTTGTCCCTCAAGCTTTTTTTTGAGCTCATACTCAATTTCGTATAACGGCGTTTCGGCGGCGTCCAAAAGAAGGATTCGAGCCGGTTCAAAAACCGCAATCTGTCTACAGATTTCGCTCCCAATCGATCCTCCAGCTCCAGTGACAAGAATACACTTTCCTTTTAAATAAGAACGGATCGATTCGATTTCCAAATCCACAACAGAACGACCCAACAGATCTTCCACCTGAACTTCTCTGAGTTGATGCAATTTCGGCGAATCAAAAAATAAGGAACCCAAGGAAGGAAGAATTTTGAACTTTACGTCCGTATTTTCAAAGGAACGAATCAAACGGCTGATCAGTTGTCCGTCGGGGTTGGTAATCGCAATGATCACCTGTTTTACACCAAATTGACTGATGATCTGTTCTGCTTGATCGATCTTTGCAAGAATCGGAACACCTTGAATGTGAGCTCCGATTTTCTGGGTATCATCATCCAAAAACCCGACGGGATTTAGTTTCAGCTCGTTGTGTCGACGGATTTCAGAAAGCAGGGTAGCGCCTATCTTTCCCGCGCCCAAAATCAAAGTAGGTTCTCCTTCTTCCTGTGCTTTTTTTAGAATGTACTGATCCCGGAACACTCTCCAGGAAAAACTGCGGATACAAAGAAAGCTAAGAAGCAGGAGAGTGTCCAGAATCGGAACCATTCTCGAAATCTGCTCAAATCGATTGTAAAATAAAAGAGCGGTCGTAGAAACAAGAGAAGAAAGCAGAGTGACTTTGATAATTTCGACAAGGTCATGAATGGAGGCATATGCCCAGATGGATCTGTAAATATCAGAAAGAATAAAAACACCGGCGCGGACTCCGACCACGATCACCAGAGAAGTAAAAAATCGTTCCGGAGGGAATAGAAAAATCAGGGATTCAAAGCGGATCCAATGCGCTAAAAAAAATGAGATCCCCATGAATATGAGGTCCAATGGAAAGATCCACATTCTTCGATTCCACTTACCGAGCATGTAGGAAATAAAATCCTTTCGTTCCGAAAAGTCCAATCTTTTTGAAATGGATCACTCCGATTTTTAGTCGAATTGAAAAATGTGTTGCACAAATTCTTTTCTTGCCCCACTCAAAGAGTAGAATAAATCGGTTTTATACCAGGACGCCTTTGAAAGAAATTATCATCAACCTCCAAGGAGATTTAGACTTTAAATTGGGAGAGGCACTGCTTTCCAAATTGGAAGAATTAGCGGAAGCCCCTCACCGAATTCTTCTTGATTCTGCCGGCCTGAATTCCGCCACTCTGGAAGGAGCGTCGATATTAAATCGCCTTCCGGAAAAATTCTCAAACGCAAAATTTGCGCTCTGTTCCGTGCCGGACGGAATCGATCTTTCAGCTCAGGGTCAAAAAGGAATCGCCGTTTTTCCAGATCGCGAATCCGCAAAAAAGTTTCTAATCTCATCGACTTCTGAATTCAAAGACGACGGATTTTCGGAAGGCTCCTCTGTTTTGATAAACTGTCCCAATTGTTTTCATCTTTTAAAAGTTCAGACTTCCGGAAATTACGGGTGTCCCGTCTGCGGATCCAAATTTTTTCTTACAAAGGAATTTAGAACCGCTTCATTTGAAAGATTATTATAATATTCTTACATTTCTTCGAAAAACTGTATCGTTTCCAAAACTTCTACCGGAACGTTTCCTGTCTGAAAGTAAGGGTTGTATCTTTTTTTGATCCCGGATACCAGTCTTCGTTTTCTTGCCTCGAAAGAATCCATTGATTCTTTGAGAATGGGATGTTTCTGCAACTCGGCCCGGGTCGACGGAGAAAACGGGACATATCGATTGAGAATATCCCTTGAAACCCGATTGAGACGAAGTTTTCCGGAGGATTCAAAAAGAATCCAATACGAATAATCAGAGCTAAACATATCCTTCAAATTTTTACGATATTTTGTCATTTGCTGATCGACAGTTTTTTTTGCGTCCGGAGTCATTGCAGGAGACTTTCGATAATTCTCCAGATAAAGATAATATTCGGACGTTAGAGAAGGAGGGGAAGAATCCTTCCACTTTCTGCCTCGAACGGTTCTCTCCATCTCCCATCGAAATTCTCCGAGAGTTCTCGTAATAGCAAGAGTGACGTTTTCATTCAAAACCTGCGGAAACACAAGCCTACCTCTCGAAGTCAAACCGGCGGTAATTTCCTGCCAGAGAACTCCTCTGTTCCCAAAAACCGGAAGGATGATACAATCCGGAAAAATTTCCTTCATCGCAAGTTCCGGTTTGCCCGGACTTTGTTCCGGTTCAAAAGAGATCTGCCTATAAAAAAGATGTCTATCGATTTTATGAACGTAATCCACAACCGCATTCAATTTTTCTGGAGTAATTAAAAAGGAATCCGTCTCTCCATACATTTGATCTTCGGAAAGAATCGGATAGGCAAGATTCGGGTTGGAGGAAACTCCGATGAGCCCGTTAAACAGTAGATTGCTCAGTTCCCAATCCAAAAGATGCAAAAGATCGGCGATTCCACTTTGAGTTTCAAATTCGTCGGTTCCGGTTCTTCTTACAATCGAAGCCTTTACCTGTTCGTAAGACTGAGCGAGATGATTTTTAGAAGGAGTTTTTTTACCGGCAAGAATCAGACCCAGCCATTCCGGAAGCAGATAAACGGCCAAGGTATGATGAGAAGGATGGGAATCCTGAACGCGACTTCTTAATTTTTCCAGAGTGGAATACAACTGCACGATTCTGGAAGGAGAGAGTAACGTTTCATCCAAAAAGAAAAAATACAAAAAAAGAAGCACCGGTTTTGGAATCGGAGAAACGTCGGATCGATATCTCGCATAACAGGCGGCATAGAGTTGGATAAAGGTTTGAATCTCCTCCGGTTTGTGTTCCTTTCGAACCAGACCGGGATGTTCCTTAAAAGCATGAACTCTTCTTTGGATATCACCGTTCGTAGAAGAATCCATTCCCCCGTATTTTAAAATCTGAGAAAGACTTCCCTTAAATTCATCCGGAAGCGGGGTGTCTTCTTGTTCTCCGCCGGCGCCCACCATTTGAATGCCGCCCCAGATCCTTGTTTTTTCCGGATCTTTTTCAGGAACAGAATGAACTTGAATTCCTATATCGTTTGTTTTGATACTGAGAACAGTAGCTTCAAAACGAACCCAATCTTTTTCCTCTCCGGAAAACAACACATGAATTTTTTCGCCGGGTGATACCGGAAAGGAATGATAGAGTTTTTTTGTGAATACTTTTGCATGTAAAGATTTTTGAACAAAATCAGCGCCAGGAATACCCGAATACAAAAAACCCGGAAATGCTTCTTCTCCATCCGTTAAAAAAACCACAGGAAGAATTTTCTTAGGATGAGGACCCAAGTCGTGAACCAGGTGCTGCAATCGTTTAAAAATGAGAACGTCTCTCCAAGCCGGTAGCTCTCCCTGGTGTGCGAGATAGTGAGCGAACTCGGGCAAAAAGGCTTCTTGAAACCAAGATGAGGAATCTGCAATCCTCTGCAGAACGGAAACGGAAGCGTGATCCAAGAACGTATGAATCTGGATCACATCTCTTCCGTTTAAATCATTGAGAGGCAGACGTTTCAGAATTCTTGCTCTCAAAAAGGCGCGACGTTCGATGGAATTTCGAAATCGCTTTTCTAAATAGTATCCGGCGAGCACCAGAAGGACCACAAAAATAGTTCCGTTGATGACCGGAACCCAGGAAAATTCAGGCCAAACTAAAATAGGGCGTGCTTGCGCTAAGAGGAACATGCGGAATGTATAAATTTTTTTTTTCCAGGGTCAAGCAGGATTCTTAAAACACCAATCGGCTTAAAAACCTGCAAACAAAAACTGAAATTCCAAAACTTCGAATCTTTCTTGATGATACCGGAATTAGAAACCGGTTTCAACCCTTAAAATCGAGTCAATTCGCCTTTTCGTGAGAGCGTTGTTTTAGAAGATTCTGATATAAGGTTTTCGACGGACAAAACCTATTTTATAGATTGTTTTTATTTTTCTTACGTTAAATTCCATTCTAAATAGAATTTGATTTGTGCGTTCGAAACCGATATTGAATCTTTTAAAGAATGACAACTCAATCCGAAATCATTCTTCATCACTATCCGGCGTCTCCGTATTCGGAAAAAGTCAGACTCTTTTTAGGTTTTAAACAGATCGATTGGTTATCGGTGATCACACCGGCGACGTTGCCGAAACCGGATTTGACCATTCTTACCGGAGGATATCGTAGAGCCCCGGTTCTGCAAATCGGATCGGATTTATTTTGTGATTCTACGTTGATCCTGGAAACCCTAGACCGACTCTTTCCCAAACCGGAACTTTCGACAGAACATCAAAATTCGTTCACAGCAAAAGTTTTAGGACAGTATGTGGATACGGAAGTGTTTCTTAAGGTAGCGAGATTTGTGATGGGATCGTATGCGCAAAAACTTCCTCAGGAACTCGTGGACGATCGGGCAGCGATGCAACCGAATCTGAAACTAAGCCGGAAAGATATAGAATCGGAAGTGCCGTATTTGAATTTGAGCCTTTCCAAACTTCTTCCCGAATTGGGAGGCGTTCTCGGAGAAAAATTGTATTTCGGAGGAGAGACTCCGGCGGCGGGTGATTTTGCGATCTATCATCCGTTCTGGTTTTTGAACACGATCCGTAAATTCAAACCCATGGTTCCGAAAAATGAAAACTTACACAACTGGTTTGCAAGAATGAAAGAATTCGGTCATGGAAATTCGACCTTGCTTTCCGCCGAAGACGCCCTCAGCCGGGCACTTGCGACTTCGCCAAAATTTCTCGAAACTCAAACCGAGGCAATCGACGGATTTATGCTGGGTCAAAATATAACCGTTCATCCGGAGAATTACGAACACGAGAAAATTTTCGGTCGACTTGCGAGCATCGATTCTTCCCAGATCATCCTTTCCCACGAGACCGAAAAAACCGGCATCGTTCACGTTCATTTACCGAGACTTCGATATCTCGTGCAGCCCGCATAAAATTAAATGCCAAGTTAAGAATGTCCTAAAACAACAATCCGTTTTTTCTCAGAGCCGTTTTGTTGTCCACAGGAGAATTTTCGAGTGGGGTTAAAACGAATCGAGGGGAACGAAGTCGTCTTTCTAGACATAATGAAGTTCAGTGTTTGGAGTAGATTCTTATGTGATGCAACAGGCAACTTCCGATAATGTAAATTATGTCTCTTAAAATTATGAGCCAGATTTTGTCTCATTAGATCGTAAAACAAAAATACACATTACCGGAAGTTTTCATATTCATCACCGGTTTTTTGCAACCAGCGACCGTTTCTCGTAATATTCTATCTTTTCTTTTAAAGCATTTTCAACTAAACTTTTGATTGAAGGTTCAGCTCCAGTCGCTTTTTCAAAAGCATTTAGAAGTCTTTGCATTAAAGCTTTATCTACGTTTACTGCGTGAAGATTTTTTGCGGTCGCCATTTCCATGTATCACCCCCTTTGTCAAAGAATGAGTTAAAATAATTGGAAATTTCAATTTTGTCAAATATAAAAAATGATAAAAGTTAGAATTTTAAATTTTCTGGTTCTTTAAATCAGATTATTGAACCCAAATGAGAACGACCGTTTCGTTTATTTGGTCCTAAATTAGATCAGAATGGGCCATTTTGAGAAAGCTTAAAGGTTTAAGGGATAAGACAAAAATGTCGTATTTTTGCTTGCATTTTTGCAAACACTGCCGACTAAATACTGTACAAGGATTTGACTGGTTTAAACCAGTCAGTTCGGTAAAGTCAATGGCAACTGCAATCTTAAATTCAAATGCTCTGAAATTGGTTCCTTTTGTAGTGGAAATGGAAACTCGTAAAAATACGGTTTCAAGTCCGGCTCTAAGAACCTTACGGATCGTTCTTTTTCCGATACGAATTTCCTTAAGATTACTTGATAGAGTATTCCCGATTTCAAAATCTATTATAGGATACTTCTACAAATTAGAAGGCAAACTTCTAACCGCATTGGAAAGATACGGAAGCATTCTTTATAAAATGAGCATTGAGCAATGTGATAGAGATTATCATCGATTTTCAGAAATATTAGAAATCTATGAAAGAGCCTTAATCGAGATGCGCGATGAGTTAGAATCTCGTGATGGTTCTCATTTTGAATTTAAACATTATGAACTTCTAAAGCAAATTGTTGAAAAAATGAGATCCATCGAGGCGACACTCGACTTACTTTCCATTCCTGAAATGAGAGAAGCTCTTTTCAAAAGATTAAACGCGGCTTAAATCAGGCATAGTTTTCTGTCTTCTAAGTTCGTATATTCAATAACAAACGAAATTTTTATCGAAAAGGAAATCAAAAGATTTCCGAATCCTGACAAAGAAAAAATCCGAAAGGCAATCAATAAGTTAAAAGAAAACGGATTGAATAACACAGGAATAGCTCCGATGGAATCTCCTCTAAGCGATTTCTATAGAATGGTCGTTTGGCCTTATCGAGTTTTATTTTTCATCGACGAAGCTAATAAAGAAATCACAATAGAAAGGATTGCTCACAGACAAGGTTCTTATAAAAACCTTTAAACCCACTTTAGCCGTCCTCCGAGAAGCAAAATAATAAAAATCGAAATGATAAGCAGGACAACCGGAGCCAACTGCTCAAACGCTTTGTTCACACAAAACTCAGTAGCTTTCTCTTCCAACCAATCGAAAGGCCAGAACCCGAGCTCGCCGTTTAGCGATTCAGATACATAAGAATGAGAATTGCAATTACAAGCCATACCCAGTAACCCCCTTCGATTATTTTTTCTTTGAGAGAAAGGCCCTTACTCCAATTTCTGATTTGAAAGTGAGGCGGATCGGAGGATTTCCAGGTGAGCCCCCATTCAATTTCTGGATGCTTTACTAGTACCGCTTCAATCTTTTTTCGGTCCCTCTCCGCGCTGAATCCGTTTATATCCAAAGCCCTTCCGTATTGGTGAGCGGAAGAACCCGGAGGAGCCGCCGGACAGGAACCGGTTCCTGCTTTGCAAGCCGCATAAAGTTTCGCTTGCCTTGCGACGGAACGACGAGATTCAAAAACGTAAACCGAAGGAAGATTCTTTTTTAGATCCTGGAAAAAGGAAACAAGACGAGGATCAACGTTCTCAAGGGAATTGACAACTGCCATCGTCGTTACCTTCTCTTTCCGAGAATGTCTTTTCCAAAGATTTCCCAGGCGATAAAGACAGAGACTCCAACGATCAGAATTGTTTTGAAGTCTTTGAATAATTCCTCGGCTTCCTGCTTGAGTCTTTCGGGAATGATCGGAATGTTTGTTCCCTTTGTATCGTAATCGTATGTTTGAACTGAATTCGAGAAATTCGGAATTTGCGTATTCGCTTTAGAAAAGATTCGATTGAATTCCGAAATCTGCGGATCTTTGGAATAGATTTTGAAGGAGAATTGTTCTCGGTAAACGGTTCCCGCTTGAACGATATAAGAGATACGTCTTTTTTCCGGCTCTTCGAGGAATCCGTAAAATAGACGCAAAGTTTCCGGTATGTTAACCGTTCCGGAATAACCGGACCAATCGATAACGTGCCTAACGTCACCGGAAGGCTTGTATATTCCATCGAAGGCCAAGACTTATCGCCTTTTCTTTTTGCCAAACTTCGCGATCACAATAACCGCAACGATTGCAATCCCAACATACAAAAGCGTATTGTCTTCTTTTTTCTCAGGAGTTACAGTTCCGGTCGTGGTTGTCGGAGGCGAAGGTTTCGGAACCTCGGTTCCACCTGTTCCGGGCGTCACATTTCCCCCGGTGACTACCGGCGGTTTTGGTTGAGAAACGGGCTGAGAAACTGCATTCGTAATTTTGAATTTTGTAGTATTCAATCTTTGGAAATCTTGGATAAACTTTCCGATTTGCTCTTGCCCTTTACTTTTGTCCGAAGAAGGCAAGAAAGACATTCTTTTCGCGTCCGGATTATGAAGAAAACCGGAGTAACCGGAAGGTTTGGCGACGGTTCCCCCGGAACCAGTGGAAGAATAATAAACATAGTAACGATCAGCCATTATTTTAACACTCCTAACAAAAGGATCAGAAGAACAATTCCGATGATGATATAAGAAATCGGAATTCCTTGTTTAGAAATGCCGAATATAGAAAGAGGAATGTTGTTCGGATCATAAGAACCGAAAGTTTTCACCTCGATACTCGTATTCTCTAAGGATAATTTTCTAACCCGAGTAACGGCGTCGATTTCCGCCGGAATAAAGTAGATACCTTTTATTTCTGGGTGATTTGGAACTGAATAAGGAGTAGAAAAATCGTAGAGATCATATTCTTTCAATTTTTCTATAAAGATCTTTTCTTTTTCTACGCTCCAGTTATTCAGTCGAAAGATAAATATTTCTAAGGTGCCAGTTGGTAAATCAGCCATTTTCTGAACCTCCGTTTTTGATTTTAAAAAGGTTTGGAATAAGCGAAGTCCAAGAAAAAGACTTAAATTTTAGGACGAGTAACGCAAATACTCCAAGGACAAAGAGTGAAATGTAAAGCCACTTGTTAAAGAGATAATCTCGCCACCTGTCCGCAAGAGCGGACTCGGAAACTCCTTTGTCTAAAAGTTTCTTTGTTTCGTTCAGAGTATCTTTAACGAACTTTTTGTCTTCGTTTGAAATATCATCGGAATCCGAAACGACTTGCCCTACTCGGTCTAAATCGGTTTTGTTCTTCTCTACTTTCGATTGGTAGGAAGAACAGGAGATAAAAGAAAAAATTAGGAAGAGTGTAAGGAATCGTTTCATCGTCTTTTCCTCACATTGACAGATTTTGAATCAGAACGAGACAAAAGTTTTCGAACGTTGATTTCGAATTCTTTCAAATGCTTGCCTTTGAAAGAAAGGACAAGATATATCCCATTGTTTGTTTGAACGTCTTCTATGATTTCGAAAATGCAATTTGCAGAATACGGGTTTACAAGAAGCGTATTTGTAAAATCGAATTCAATAGAACGGTTCTCAATGGAAATTTTACGAACCGATGAAACGATAGTCTCCAAGAGTTCTTTCAGGCCGTCTTCTAAACGAGTTCTCATATAAGCGGGGAAATGCAAATGCGCCCCTTTCTCGGTGAAATTAAAATCCACAGAGGAAGAAAAAAGACCCCGGATCAGGTCCGGAGAAGAAACAACAGATTCTTGTATTTCTTCCACGACCTTTTCCGGGCGTTTACGAAGTGACAGCGTGTGTAGAGCTTCTTTGACTACAGCCGGATTTTTATACCAAAGAAGTCCTACGCCCGCAAGGAGTAAGAATGAAAAAAGAGAAAATAAAACGAGAAGGACTCTGAATATTGATCCCTCATTTAAGAACTTTATAATTTCTAAATATACTGATTCCACGATTATAACCTACCCTATCGAAACCCTTTGGTATTTCATGTTTCCGGGAACTCCGAAGGCGTTCAAAATCTCTTTCTTAGGTTTGATTCCTTGAGGAGCAACAGAGACGTGAACCCAAGTAATCCCACCTTGTGAAAATTCGTTTATCAATTGGTGAAACGGGAGCTTTAGTTTTGCGATTATTTTTACAATGTCTAACGTACTCATTCCGGAAACACAAAGATCGGCCGCTTCGCCCGCCATGTGTTGAGACGTAATCGAGCCATTGATTTTACGATTCACGGATGGGGAACGATACCCGGAATTGATTTGAATCGGGCGTTCAATCACTTCTCGAAGCGGCTCAAGGATCGTTTCACAGAGACGTTTTAAATTTGCGATTTGTCGTTCATCCGGTTCGTTTGGAAGTCCAGTTTGTGTAACTGTTAATTCTGAGAGTGTGAAGTTTTTAGAAAGATTCATAATATAATTCCTAATGTTTAATAAAATAATTTAATACGAGAGAAGGTTGAATGTTGTTATGACCGAGTCCTTCCCCTTCGGTATTAATAATCGCGGCGGATGCGTCGGTATTCGTTTTGGTTACGGAAGTATATCCGACTTTGATACTGGTTGAACCTCCATTTGCGAGAAAACCCCCTGTATTCACCGGATGATTGTGAATCCCTCCTCCGTGATTGTGAGGTGGGATTTCCGGAAGAGATAATAGGTGATTCTCTTCACCAATACTTTGCCCTAAAGATCTTGCAGTTAACCCCGAACCAGTTCCTGCTCCCATAGAAACGCGGCCGGCAAGATTCGGAAGTGGAAGTCTTTTGCCAGCGTTCCAATCGGCAAGAGCTGAGGCACCTCTGGACGTCGCAGAACCGGAGAAGTCTTGAATTGGAAGAACTGTATTTGACCAATCGCTCCAAAGAAGAACATAAAGATTCTGAAAACCTGTTCCAACGTTACTCGCGCCGGAACCTGTGTTACCAATTGTCTGCCCATTTAAAAGGAGCCAACCGGTCGCGGGAGTATTCCGAGCGGACGTCTTGATATCGCCAACATCGAAACCACCGGAAGAACTTCCGGTCGGAATAGCGGCAATGAGTGCGTCTACTTGAGCCTGAGTATAATAAAGATCGTTGTGGTTATGAGAAACCGGATTGAATTCAGTCGGCTTATTCTGAACGTCATTCCATTCAGGAGTTACAGTTACAGCATCGTTCCACTGTGCTTTTTCAGAATCGCTTACAAATCTTCGAGTAGAATCCTCGGAAATTTCAGACGCAGGAATATTTCCTGCGTTTCTCTTACCTGATAAAGCTAAGTCAGTTTCTGATTTCGTATAATGGATTAAATTATGATCGTGATCTGTAGGTGGGAATTGTGTAGGCTTATTCTGAATGTTAATCCAATCAGGGTATGAAACGGTTATTTGGATCCAACTACCCAGAGAAGTCGCGTCATCCAACGCGAGAATAAACATTGCGGGACCGGGGATATCAGTTCGAATTGCAAGGTCGCCACGCTGGCAATTTAAAGCCAACATTTGGGTCTGATTTGAAGTTACGAATACTTCGCTGATCGCCAGAGACGGAATCAGCGTTGTAGGTATCTTTCCGGTTAAAGGATCGACCGTAATTACACTTTGCCCGGGATTTCCAAAGAGATCAGCTAATACGATAAAGGAATCAGAGAATTCATCTTCGATTTCTTCATGATACATGATCCAACCGAATTGAGGATCAAGTTCTAAATTCCAACCGGAACCGTTTTCGAATTTATTTGGTTCAATTTGAATCCAGGACATTTTAACTTTCCTGAATGTTAAGAGACACGATCGATGAAACCGAAATCTTAGACGCAGTTTGTGAGACACTGACCGGCGTCGGACTGGAAGCATAAGGAAGAATGACTAAATACTTTGATTGCTCTGGAATTTTTATGGTAATATCCGAATCCAGGTGTTCCGTAAAACTACATTGATAAAATTTACGGAGTCCTGAGAAGATCGTTCTCGATTCATTATACCGAGGTGAAAAAAGGAAATTGTATTCGGGTGCATACGTTGTAAATTCTACAACATTTTGAGGAATCTTATCTAAAGTTGAATCAGTCGCAAATTTTGTATTTTGAGCAGTGACTTGATTTGGAATGAGGGCCCCATTCAATTTTAACTGGGATTGATTTAGTTCCGTATCAGTAAATTCCTTCACGAAACTAAAAATCGTATCATCGTTCGTTACAAAAAAATTCAGAGTTTGGATCGGAAGATATGATTTCCGAACATAGCTAAAATTTTGGGAAAGAGTCGCCAAAACTTTCGTGATGTGCTGTTTTCTGTCTGGCTTAAGAGAAATGAACAAAGCCGAGAATTTCATATTTCCCGGCAAAGAATATGCAGATTTTTGAACGTCCTTTTCAAGAAGAACATCATCCGTAGAAGGATTTAAAATGTTCGAGACTGAAAAGATTGATTTTTTGGAAATGAAGCGTTCATTCACTGCTTAGATCCCTTGAAATCCTCAGCATAGAATAAAACTGCCACGTCCCCGGCGGAGATTGCCGATCTCGCGGTAATCGCAATTTCGATTTCGTTGGTTCCTGCGATGATGTAATCTGTTGGAATTGTTTCGGAAGAGTCGGCCAAATCGCGAGCATCCCCAAGAAGTCCAAGTTGAGTCGCTCCATACATGACATCTCGTTTTTGTCCAGTCAGCTTAATTTCAATAAGAGATTTTGAAATTGCTTGATTGAACTTCAAACGCATTCCCCAACACTCTACTGGAACCTGAGTTGGATTCTTGATAGAGAATTTTTTGGTTTCACCCGAGGGGATATCGGTGCATTCGTTTGCGAAAATGTATTGAGCGACTTTTTTGTCTTTCATAGTATTTAAATGCCCGGATTCATTCCGGGCTTGTTCGGGTTATCTGGAAACTTTGTTGCCAGACATTTCGTTTTCGGTTCCGATTTTGACGAGAATCTTGTAGTTCTCGATCAAAGGAGAAATCGCAGGTGCATTTTCCATCGGGCGAATTTCGAGAGAGAAAACCTCGTCACGGACTGGAATCGGTCTCTCAAAAGGAATTACGAGCTGACCGGAGCGTTTCATCCAAATTGAATCCGCTTTTCTTGGAACGGCTTGGATTGCTGGACGAATTGCGAAGCCGGAGGGAGAACCGACGTCGGTAGTCTTGAAGATGATCGGAAGCGGTTCCAGAAGGGTCGAAACCAAATCTTCGTGAACGGTCTCGTTTCCGATTTTGAATTCCAGCTCGTGAGTATTTCGAAAAACCTCAAGAGCGTTCAAAACGTCCACGTTTGCGGAATCAAATTGAAGAATCCCGTAGTCGTTCGCGACGAGTTGAGCGTGCATAACGATAACAGTTCCCCTTTTTGTAGGAAGCGGACTGTCTCCTTTTGCGTGATTCAAGACAAGCGTATTGCTTGACTGAAACAACTTGATCGAGGAACCCTTAAGGTTCGCAGTCGATACAAGGGTCTTTTGATAAAAGTCTTTTTGAACGGTTACTTGTTTTCCCGTTTTGTCTTTTGTTTTTATATTGCGAGTTCTTCTCATTTTGTTTTTACCTTGAAAAATTTAAAAAAAATTCCTTATACCATTCCGCCGGAGAGACTCAGCTCTCTCTCTTCGTCCCCGAAAAGATCGGAATCCTCATCACCTGCAAGACCTTCCTCCGTACTAGTCACACGGCCTTCGTTTTCGGTGTCTCCATAGAGTCCGGAAGATGATGCAGGCGTTCGTTCGTCTGTTTGAATCAAACGGACCTCCTCGTATTCTTCTCCGTTTACGCTGATTGCATTTGCGAAGTTTCGTAGATCCTCAACGGAATCGAATTGAATCTCTTCTCTGTCTCCAGAAAGAGAAACCCCGAACACTTTGTTTGCGATTTTCTTGTCAGTAGACTTTTCCTCATCGAGAAGTTTCAAAACTCCGAGGATGAGCATCAAAAAGGCACCCATGAACGCGTAAGGCTTGTATTCGTTTTTCTTTACGACGAGAGCCGAAAGGAGCGCGATCATGATCGGGACCGCGATCGGTCTCAGTTTTTTCTTTGTATCCAAAGATTCCGGGACAAAGTTTTGAGCAAGATTCGACGCCGAAAAAGTGGCGGCACCGATTGCGATACCGATCCAGGTTTTGTGATTAAAGTTTTTTAATATTGTCTTGAGCATCTTTTTTTACCCGTAAATCTTCCGATTCAGTTCAGCGTCGGTTTTTTTGCGTCTTTCGAATTCGGATTCACGCGTCTTGTTTTTTTTGTCAATGTCTGTGATCCGCTCCAAATACTTCTTTTTGGATTCAGGGCTTGCGCTCCGTTTTGGTTTCTTTGGATATTTAAGTTTTTTAGGTTTCCTTAATGCCATGTTACTTTCCTTTAAATGCGATAAATAGAACTACTGCGATTGCGACGGCTATGCCGCCATACATAAGCATTTTGTTATCTGTTGGTTTTGTTTCGGGAGTATTTCCCCCGGCGTCATTCGATCGATAAGAAACACTGAGTTTGCCCTCAGAGGTTTTTGATACTGCGGGTTTTGAAAAACTCGGATTAGGCGATACAGCTCTTCTTACTGGTTGTGCAGCTTGTTGAGGTTTAAAAATATTTGATAGTGCGTTTATTTGAGCGATTTTTGCGTCACTTTTTAGTTTTGCTTTTCGTTCATTTCTTGCGTCGAGTGCGCCAACGATGGAAGTAATTCCTTGGACACCACTTTGAACCGCCGCCATTTGTGGAAAAAAACCAAGTTCTCCACCTGCTTCTTCAAAAACTTCTTCAGATTCTTCATAGACAGGTTCTTCCTCGATGAATGATTCTTCCTGATAAACTTCTTCTTGGATCGGTTCTTCTTCAGGGGCTTGTTCCTCTTCTTGCATGGGAGCTTCTCCGCCGCCCTGTCCCATTGCCTGAAGAACTTCCATTCCGCCTTGAGCAAGTTGTCCGACTGCCTTCCCGGCATCTTTTAACATTTTACCATGAGCTTTCACGATATTCTTTCCAGCTTTTGCAACTTGCTTTGTCGCACTGGAAATTCCTTTCGTTACTCCCTTGAACGCCTTTCCGATGTTCGGAGCTTTGATTCGAATATTCGGTATCTTTGGAAGTTTGAAACCACCGAAACTCGGTAACTTGAAGCCGCCTTTAAAAAGACCACCGATGTTGAATCCCGCAAGCTCATTGCCGGATAAAGCAATGGAATAGGCATCGTCATGAATGTAATTTCCTAAGTGGATTAGATTCGGAGAATCCTCACCTGAAAGTTGAGACTCGGAAGGGGAAAAATATTCGAATCCTTCTAAAACAAAATCTCCGAGGAGTTCGTCCCCTTGAAGTTCTTGAGTAGGAATAAATTTTCCGTAGGCTCGGAGGATTTGTAAATCTTCCGGTAACGTTTCGTTTTCATCCCCTTCTAATGTCAGTCGATTACTCATATTGTGAAAATAGAATAACAGACTTCAAATAAAGTACAAGAGGGTAATTTAATAATGTGTAATAGCCAAAATAAGATCTGACACTCCGTGTTCCTGTTTATTACGAAAATTGTAAGTTGTCGAGATACTTATTCTTAGCTAATTCCTTCGTGTCAAGAAAAGTCTGTATCGGAGTTTTACCAAAACAATACTTGCCTTGATGTGTTCTTTCGTTATTATACGAATCGATCCACTGATCCAAATCTTTTTGCAAATCCTCAATAGAGTTGTATACCTTCTTCCTAAAAGCAATGGCATAAAATTCATCTTGAATGGTTCGGTGAAATCTTTCACAAATTCCATTAGATTGAGGATGCCTTGCTTTTGTTTTTGAATGGTCTATATCTTCCAAAGCAAGGAACAACTGAAATTCATGGTGTTCTCTATTTCCGCAATACTCGGTCCCTCTATCCGTTAAAATTCTCAACAAGCGAAGGCCTTCTTCTTCGAACCAAGGAATCACTTTGTCGTTTAACATATCGGCTGCTACTAAAGCATTTTTTCTATCGTAAAGTTTTGCCATCGCCACTTTAGAATAGGAATCGATAAAGGTCTGTTGGTAAATCCTTCCTACGCCTTTGATTGTGCCCACGTAATACGTATCCTGACATCCCAAGTATCCTGGGTGTTCTGTTTCTATCTCACCTTCAACTTGCTTTTCTAATTTTCTTCTTTCCAATGCCTGCACTTGGGATTCGGTTAATACGGGAGAATCTCCTTGAGCCATGAACGCCTCTAAAGCCTTCAGTCTTTTTTGAAAGGTCTCCAGATCGTGACGAACCCATACACTACGAACGGTCGCAGGTGCTACTATGATTCCTTGTTTTTTCAATTCATTCGATGCTCTCTGTTGACCGTAAGCAGGAAAGTCGATCGCCATTTTTTTTACCGCTTCTTCTTTTTCAGGTTCGATACGATTTTTAGGATTCGGTTTACGTCTACTCAGATCCTGGAGAGCGAGTTCGCCTCCTTTCTCATATAACTCTTGAAAACGATAGAAACTATCCCGTGAATAGCCCATAACGTTACACGCCTTTGAGACGTTCCCTAAGGTCTCTGCTAACTTCAAAAGACCTACCTTGTTCTTGATTATTTTTTGTGCCGTTGTCATCTTTTTTCTCCTTATTTATTTTAAGGAGTGTAAGATCAACTCTTAACTATTACAAATAATGTATCATATAAGTCTCAGACAAGTCCCACACAAGTCCTGTTTTTAGAATTTTTTTATGAAATCAGAGAGATAGAATTCTTTTCGGTAGTTTTCTCCGTAGAGTTTTTTTCCAAAACTGCAACGATCCGAATAGGTAGCATCCGCAGAACTCCAACGTCCTGAAATCTGAATCTCAGGATAAATGTGATGCGGCTTCTCTCCTTTTCCACAAACAACGGCACGACAAGGAGTCCGGTTGTAAATTGCCCAAGCGAGAATCGGAATTGTTTTGTCGTCACAGTCTCGAATCGGAAAATCATTTTCCCTTGTATAAAGAAATCGGCTCACTGTTTCCAGTCCAACCGGATCGGCGATATACGGAAGGGAGCGAACAAAGTTATAAAGTTCAAAAATACTTTTGTTTTTAAACTCACCTAAGTCATTCGGATAGAGATACGCAAGACGGAAAATGTCGGAAACCGTATCGACAAAACTTTCTAACGAACTGAGGGCCGGTTTTAAGTTTTGGAATTGATTCGGATTTTTTTCGATATACCGTAAAAGATTTTTAACGGAGGCGTGATTTGCTTGTGGAGTCTTCGAAAGTAATTCTGAAAGTGAATTCATGCGAATATGAAAGCACAGAATGAAAGAAAAGTACAGTTCCAGAAAAGATTTTTTGATTTAGATCGATTTCAAGGGACCGACAGGACTCGAATAAGTCCCATACAAGTCCCTTTTTTGAAGTGATAAGTCCCGAACAGGTCCCGAATGAGTCCCTTTTGTTAGAAAGGAATTTCGTCGATAACCTCTTTGATTATTTTTTTCGATTTTTTCTCTGCGAAATCTTCTTTCAGTCTTTGGTATTTTTTGTTTCTCTCGAATTTTTCTTTTCCTTCGAGTTTCAAATCCTGAAAGTATTCGTCTCCATGAAGATCGGACATTAAAAAGACCGCGCCCGAAACTTGATTTTTTAACCAATGGTCAATGTCTTCAAGTCCAGTTTCGTATTTCGGCAATCCGATCTTTTCACCTTGGCTTTCTTTAAGAAATTCGATCCACCACTTGCAAACTCCCCAGTGTTCTTTTCTCCTGAGTCTTAAATAGTAATGACCGAGGTCGTTTACTCTCTGAGTATAAGTCGGTTCTAAAAATTTTAGATAGTAGAACGCGGTTCTTGCAAACGATCGATTTTCAAAAGTTGCACGTCTGGGATCTTTGATCTTTACCGTTCGTTCTAAAATTTCTCCTGTCTCTGGATCGACGTTCCAGGTCGGATTGCAATACTGATCAGAAGCGTCCCCCGTGAGCTGGAATTCTAATCGATTCCAAATTGGATAAGCACACTCGGGACCGACTTGAAGTTTCTTGTCGTAGATCCGTACGAAGACACTGCTTTTTCGCATTGCGCCGATATAAATCGTATAGCCTAATTTCCCGAGTTTCGGATCCGTAAATAGAGAACCGGTTTTTATCTTGTCGCCGACCGCTTCGAACTCGCTGAATCCACGGAACCTTGTCAAAACTTCCTTCCGATCCAGTTTCTCAAGAATCAAAGGCAGGTCGAGGCGTCCGTCAAAATCGTCTTGAGCCAAATCGATTCGAGTAAACCGCCCTTTATGTTTGATCGCCCCTTGAATCAGTTCGGAAAGGTTCTCTGTTTTGGATCCAAAATTGAAAAGAGCCTTCGCAGAAAGCGAAACGTAAATTTTCTGACTCTTACGGTTCGGCGAGAAAGCGCCGAAAACGTCTCCACGAGTCCGGAAAGTATGCGTATGACCCGTATTGTATCCCTTTTCTTCAATCTCGATGCTTCCAAATACGCTTTCTAACCAGGACCAAGCCTCATCCGTATATTCCACCGTAAAAGAAAGCCAGTCAATGAAGGGTTGTTTAAGATAGTCGGGTATGAAATCCATGATTCGATTTGATTCCTCAATCTGTTTGATTTGATTTGATTTAGTTAAAATATTTTGGAGTTAGCGGGGGGGTGTTACTCTCCCCCCTCCGCCCCGGAAAATCCGGGCATAAAAAAAACCGGAGGACGTTCTCGTCCCCCGGCCTGCCTGTGATGGACTTTATTCCCTTAGCGTCCCCGCCATACAAATAAAGCCGTTTGTCTTCAGAACGGAACTCCGTCGGGAAGATTCTCTTCTGAAGGTTTTTTCTCGGATCGTTCCGAATACGAAACGTTGTATCGTCCTTGCGTTTCGCTGTCTGGAAAAAGGGTAAAATTCAGCTTGCCTTGTGGACTCAAGGGGGCCACAATCTCGCAAGAAAGGTATTCTTTAGATCCACTCTTAGAAATCTTTTTCCATGCGGCTCCCGCTTGATTCTTCGCGTAGTAAACTAAGAAATCAGGCGCGGAGTCCTTGGCTTCCGGTGCGTTCTTTTTCGAATTCTCTACAACGTAGAATTCCATCTTTGGAGAAAACGGAAGGTTTATTTCTAAGTTGAAAAACTTCTTTCCGCTCTTATCCGCCTTTTCTTCCATGAAACCAAGAGTCTTAGACATTCTTTTTTCCCTCGTCGCTCATCGATCTTACCGCATCCGCTAAAAAGAAAAAAGACTCTTCATCTAAAGTAAGATGAATGTTAGCCTCGTCTTTCGGGATAAAGATGTCGTATCGAATAACGTCATCTTGAACGTATCTTTTCACCGATGCTCTCGGCTTATTCTCTTTTTGGGTTTCCATTTTCTTTCTCCTTAATCTTTAAAAGATTTCTTTCCTTGCTTCTCGGCTACCGCCTCGGGATTTACAGGATTGCCATTCCTGGCAGTCGTTTTGTGAATCTCTTCCCACTCCGGTCGGAATTGTTCTCGCGGAACAAGCGTTCCGCAAAACACCGCGTAAAGTTCACGTTGCCAATCCCGCCCGTCTCCTTTCGGAACATACCGAAGTTTTCGGGGACGTTGTTTCCTCGGATCGTAAAAGTAAGCGTTAGCCATTGGCTCCGGGAAGATTTTCCTTGATTTTACTCGCCGCTCCACTGACCTCTAATGCCGATGCGATTTTTTCCACGGATTTCGCGTCAATGATCGCCTGATCTTTTACATCCACGACGATAACAGTTCCGTCTTCCATTACGATATTGATGGACTTAATTTTCATCTTTGTTACTCCTCTTTAAGTTTTTCTAATGCTTGTCGTATTTCTTCCGCTTCTTGTTTGGATATTAAAAGAGTCATTTTTGGGAAAACTAAACTCAAGATAGCAGTTAAAACTCTGATCTTATATTTCAGTTTCTTAATTTCGTTTTCCATTTCTAAACCTCTTTACCAAGTAAATCTAAAAGTCCACCTGACCTTCCTGAATCAGCCATTGAACCCATGACTGACTTTATCATAGGAGCCAAAGCAGAAAGGTCGAGGCCGCTTCCCGCTCCCGGAATATTCGGAAGTTCTAATCCAAGAACTTTTCCGATCACAGATAAAACGATCGGGTTTTCCAGCGCTTTATTGATATCGATTCCATCCGAAGAAGATCCGCTTTTCAACTCTCCTCGAACTCTGTTTTCAATCGCTTTTGTGAGTTTGATTCTCTCTGTCTCTAAGAGTAATTGATTGTTCTTTGTGATCTCTAATTTGTATTCCCAATCTTTATTGATTCTATCGATCTCCGCTTTGTGAGACTCGTTAAGTCTTTTGATTTCTGCTTCGAACGTTGAACGGAGAGAACTTAATTTTACTTCCCACAGCTCCCGGTCTTTCTCGTGAGAAACCTGGTCTTGTTTGCGAAGTTCTAAAAGAATGCTTAGGTTAGGATCTTTTGAAGATTGGGATTCGGAATTTTGTAACACTGGAAGTTTGATTTCTTCGGCGGCCTCGTCTTTGTTCGGAACATTGAATTCAAAATTGGAAAGCGATTTTTCTCCTTCGTCAGTGACTTCAAAAACTTCTGCTTTATAAACCCCGGAAGGAAGATTGTTCGGAATCGTGAGCTTTTTAATTGCAAAAGTCATCGCCGCTTTTATGTGAAAAAATTCGATTCGATAGCTTGATTCTGGACTCGTACTAGTCGAAAGGTTCGCTAAAAGTTTACGAGCCGTCTTTATATCCAGGTTCATTTTTTTCCTCTAAACGCGCCTTCGGTCAATGCTTTGCGAATTGTTTTCGTTGAAACAGTCTTTCCCGACGCTGTCTTTGCGAGACGCTTCGCTATATCTGTTTTGGTGTATCCTCTGCGAGCGAGGTCTTTGACTTCCGCGACAAAGTCAGTGGTTCTAATTACTTTCGGCATCCCTATTTCCCCTAAGCACATTGCAGACATGCTTTTCATCTTCAAAATGATAACGTTTACACTTTTCGCATTGAATGAACTGAAACGCGTTCTGGCTTACTTCTTGTTTTTGACCTTGCGTTATATACGCGGTAATTCCCGCCGAAGCGTTTCTAATTCCGTTTTCCAATTCTTCTTGAATTCGGTTCTTCACGATCCTAAAGAGTTTTCCGAATTCCTCTTCGATAATCTCGTCTAAAAACTTTCTCACGACTTCCCTTCCTTCAAGTTTGCCCTGTGGTCGAGATAAAAGAGACCAAAGGACACAGACGTTCCAATAAGCAGAATAAGAAGTAGTTCCATTATTTTAGAATCTCCTTATATTCTTCGCAAACTTCTTCAGGACAGATTTCATCGTAATGAATTGATTCTGGATTTTGGCACACATTTAATTCGGGACTACTAACGTGTTGATCGCACCAAACGCAATCGTCACAGTGTCTTAGTTCTTTCATAAATATAACCTTTCCCATTTCTTTATCCTCTTTATGTCTCATTATACTTTAAAAAAACTTAATCTTTCCAGGAGGAAGAACCCGGCTCTTGTAGCCGGTCGTTATACAAATTCGACAGCGACCTAAAGAGTAAAGAAGCGTGACTGCCCTACCGCAACCCGAACAAGTTCTCAGCTGGGTTTGACTTCCAGGTTTTACCTCTGGAAGTCCTTTTGCTTTTAATTCCTTGTTCAATTCGCTTACGAAGTCTTTTTCCATTTCTTTCTACCTGCAAAAAATCCGCCTACTCCAACGAGAAAAATCGATAAATACCAAGATAACGATTCAAACAGCAACGTGCCTTCGTGCGGGTTTTGATTTAAAGACTCGATCAAAAATGAAATAAAAAAACCTATCGACATTCCGCCCGTGAGACATATTAAGAGTTTTAAATATTTCATGCAGATATAAACTCCGGTTCGTTTAGCCGTATTAAATTACCGACCGTCTTTAAAAGTCTCACGATTGCGATTTTCTTTTCCGGATTTTGGAGGGACGAAATTACTACGTCTTGATCGATTGCATTGTGGCCATTCGAAAAATGTAAGTGCAAGGTTCCGACCTTATCCGGGAACTCGAAGGGCATTACGCTTGGGTCCGTCGAACAAATCGTAACGCGCCCGATTCCTGGACTCAACTCATGAGTTACATCTTTAAAATGTCTGAACGTTGAGAGGAATTCTTTTACGTGCATCGTCACAGCTTCGGATTCAAAGCTGTGAGCATATACAGAAACCGGACCATGACTGAATTCGATTGAAGTTACTTTCATAAAAACGAACTCCATTTTCTTGAATTTGTAAATCGATGAGCTACATATTTGTCTTCATATTTAATTTCGATAGCTGTGACTTCTAAGTCAGATTGTTTAAATTCGCGCGAGGCTCGTTGTTTTGTTCCGAGTAGTGATTTCGAAAATACCGTCTTGCCAGAATGCATTTCCCTTTTCCTTTTTAGGCGAAAATAAATAATGTATTCGTTCATTTTCTTGACCCTTTTTTCTTGGATTGATCCACGTCTATGCAAAATTGATAATACATGGTAACGGAAGTTCGTATGATTTCTTCGAGATTCTTGCGAGCGGAATCCTTGATCGCCTTTCCAATTGCATCGATGCTGTCTTCGTCATCGAACGTCTTCAGTGCAACTTGGCCACGTTGGAATTTGTCTTTGATATCTGAGGCTTGCGTGATAATGGTCCCTACTTTGCCTGACCACCAGTTAAGAGAACCGGGCTTAAATTGACCGTCTTCTCTGCTTGCGAGTTTTAACAGCGCTTGTTCGCGGGCGTTTTCGAACGATTCCGCAATTTTAATAAATTGATCTTTTGGTGTTAATAATTGTGAGGTGGATTTGTTTCTTGCCATATATGTTTTAGATATTTCATGGCAAAAAACCGACTCTATAATCATATTAATAAAGTATGATTATATAATGTGACTATAATTGGACTTCCTCTTTTACATATTATGTCTCATTATGGGATGTTATGTTGTGTATGTTCTGGCACTTCGGTAACACTCTAGACCGGAGACATGGGTTACACTTTATTCGTTGTAGTTGTACACAGGCGTTTCGTATTTCAATACTTTTCCTGTAAATAAATCTAACATACCCTGTATGTGGCACATCGCGAAGCCTCTCGGAGTTTGTGTGGGACATCCTACATCGGGAGATCATTCTGCTGCAGAAACTCGAATTTTTTTGCTTAGAAAATTTTCTCCAATAGGATGAGTCGATTTGAAATACAACCCTTTGTAGGAACTCCATCATTTTGAATTCTTCAAAATCAACCTTGACCCAAAGTCGGCACTTGCTTTTTCTCTATTTTCAAAATTTTGAATTCTCGAAAAATGCTTCCCGAAATCGAGTAGATTGGAAATTCTAATGCCCTTATGGAAATTTTAAGAACACCGGATTCTGCCTTTGAAAATTTACCAGGTTATACTTTTAAACCGAATTATACTCAAATCGGCAATTTGAGAATGCATTACGTGGATGAAGGCGTCGGAACCGAAACGATTCTACTTCTTCACGGAGAACCCTCCTGGTCTTATCTTTATCGAAAAATGATCCCTCCCTTGGTCAAGACAGGCTATAGAGTCATCGCTCCTGACTTGATCGGCTTTGGAAAATCGGACAAACCGAACGATCCGGACTTTTTTTCGTATCAAAGTCATATAGATTGGCTCAAACAATTTCTCGAAAATCTGGATCTGAAAAATCTGACTCTTTTTTGCCAGGACTGGGGCGGCCTTTTGGGACTTCGTCTTGCCGCTGAAAATCAAGAACGGTTTTTACGAATCGTTGCAGCCAACACGTTTTTACCGACGGGGGACATTCCTCCCAAAGATGATTTTTTGAAATGGAGACATTTCTCCCAAAACGTAAAACGCCTTTCGATCGGAACCATCGTTAAAAACGGGTGTGTTTCTAATCTTTCTAAGGAAGTAATTGCCGCATATGATGCGCCCTACCCGGAAGAATCGTATAAAGCCGCTGCACGAAAATTTCCAGCGTTAGTCCCCATTGTTCCGGACGATCCGGCATCGGAATCCAATCGAAAGGCTTGGGGGATTTTAAAGACCTGGAAAAAACCGTTTTTAGTCGCGTTTAGCGACAGTGATCCAATCACAAAGGGTGGAGATATTGTTTTCAGAAGAATGATACCCGGAGCCAAAGGACAAAAGCACGTTACAATCGCCAATGCGGGGCATTTTCTACAGGAGGATAAAGGAGAGGAATTGGCAGAGGTAATTCAGGTGTTTATTGCTGAGAATCCGATCGTGTAGCAATTTTCGAAGTTTTTAAATTCTTAAAAACCGCTCTTTCGCTTATAAATGTTTGAAATAAAGAGAAGCGGTAATCTTAGAATCAAATGACAAACTGCAGCGCCGTTGTCAAAAGCAAAGTGTTTATTACCGCCTTATTTTAGAATATTATGATTTTGGAAAATTCTCCAGAAGTTCTTTGTTTTTTAATTTTTGATCCTTGAGCATCTGATAATTTTCCGCTTTGATCGTTTTGAAATTTTGAATGATCTTCATCTTTTCTTTCATAAATTCCTTGAGTGGTTCCAGTAATAATTCTTTCCCGTTCCAGGAAGCCTGTTCTCCCGCTTGCACATTGAGGTTGTTTCCGGAAGTGGAATCCACCGCGACCTGACCCTCGTTTACAAAAACCCCGTCTGGAATTTCGGAATCTTCGTTTCTGGGCGATTTATTTGTTTCCTCGCTGATTACAAATTGTGTACCGCGCACTCCCGCCGTATAAGAAGCGGAACTTACTTGCAAATCCTCTTTTTTATTGGATTTTTGCACGTTCGCAAAAAGTTTTCCGGAAACTAAAGTAACTTTCGCAGTATTTTTGGAACCGTCAGAGTATAGTTCGGCGATTTCGATCTTGGTAAACGGTGCGATTCGGATAACTGCATTTGATCCCAATTGAAGATCTGCTTTACCTTCTCCCGTTTCCACTTTAGCCATTTTTGTCAAAACGATATTCTTTTTAAGAGAGTTCGTTTTACCGCCTTGAATAAATTGCACCTTGCCTGATACAAAAAGAGCAATAGCAACTTCTTCATCTGCGAAGATAATTTGTGGGAAAAGAAAAAGGAAACAGCTGAAAAAAAATATTTTTCGAATCATACGAAGGAAATTACAATGCCTTTGAAAAAAATCCACAATTAATTTCCTAAAAAATCTAGGATAAAAAAATCTCCCGAGTGTTCCCGATTGTAGACAAAATCCTATTCGATTGGAAGCAATCAGCTTTTGGAATTGTTGATTCGTTTTTCAATGACTTGATTGAGAAGATCGGCGAGCTCTTGAAACTCATCCCCTTTTCGTATCTTGATCTTTTTAACCGCTTCGTCCCCATCCGCCAATTTTCTAAGATAATTTTTTATATTGTAAACAGGACCGGCCATTTTATGAGAATACATAACGGTGAATACTGCGGTCATCCCAAGAAACAATCCTGACAAAAGAAGAATTCCGTTGACTTGAATCGAAAACATATCAAGTCTATGATCGTAATCCGGAAGAAAGATTTCTCTTTCCACAAATTTTTCCTTTTCTACCCCATTCTGTTCTTCAAAACCTTTTTGATACACCTTAACCGGGTCGTTTCTCAGACGAAAAACAACACCTTTATCAAACTTTGTATAATTTAACCAATACAGAAATCCAACCGTAAGGATTAAACCGAAAACGATAAGTAAGGAATAATTCATCAAGAACTTAAGCTGAAAGTCCCGGTCGATGATATAGTTACTGAAAATTCTCTTTTTACCGGGGTCGTCTTTTATCATGCAGAGGGTCCTCGAAGACTAAATTTCGCGATTTACCGGTACGCTGTCAAAGAGAATTTCGTGTCAGTGAAGCTGAATCACTTCCGAGATTTTATCCCGAGGAAGAGTAATTTCTTTTTCGAGGGTTTGAACATACATTGTGTTTTCGTCCATATCCACGATCACACCTTCTACCGATCTGCCATCGACCAGAACGATCTTTTCCATTCTTTGAAATTCGTTTAGGAGTTCTTGTTTGTCGGAATAAACGCGATTTTTATCTCGAGGAATGTTTTCAACCGGAAGTTTTTCCAATTCCGCACTAATCAAGTCCTTCTCAGTTTCTTTCAAATGACTCCGAACAAAACCCTTTTGGTTTACAAGAATTCCCTGGTTGGGCTCCAGAATTTGTTCACCTTCAGGAGCTGTCCTTTGGGATTCTCCTCGAGGGCTGATCGATACTCTGCCCTCTAAAACGCGAACTTTTGTTCCTTCTCCATCGATATTTTGAAAACTAAAACTGGTTCCTCTGACTTCTGCGGTGATCATTTTGGAACGAATTATAAATTCCTCTTTTTTCAGATTTTTGTGAATGTGTGCGATCAGCTCGCCTTTTTCCAAATCGATCCCGATTTTATAGTGGGTTGATAGATCGATTTTCTGAAAGAAAACTTCGGAATTGGCAAGAACCCTGACCCCAATTCCATTCGACACCTTCAAATTGAGAATGGCACCGGCAGTTGTGATCACCCTTTGTCCTTCTTGAATCCGAACTCCCGGTTTTAGCAGAATTCGATCTTTCGGATCCGAAGATGTTAGATACGCTTCTCCTTCTACTTGCGAAATTTCAACTGTACCTTTTTCGATATTTGGCGGGGTTTGATTTTTTAAAACGGAATAATACCCGATTGTAACAGCGAGAAAGAAAATCGCTGCCGCAGAGATTGCTAACACATATTTATTTTTTGCAAAATGAGGAAATAGCAAAACTTTTGAGTTTTGCGCGCGGGCATAAAGAGATGCAAAATCCGATTCTTTTGGGGAATATTCCACCCAAGAACGCCCTAATCCGTTTGCTAACCATTCTACGGAAGTACTCAGCTCATTTTGCTTTCCTTCCAGTAAGATTTCTTTGATCTTCTCTTCCCTTTCCATTCCTGGTGCTTCCCAATTGCTATTTTTACTCGATCAAGGTCTCAAATTTTTCCTTTCCGCAATTTCGGTGACTTTTGCAGTCGCCTTTACGATCAGCCGAGATGCTGTGGATACCGAAATATCCATAATTTCCGCAATAGTCGTCAGGTTGTAGTCTTCCATAAATCGGAGAATGAGAGCATATCGCTCATCTTCCTCCAGCTCATCTAAACAAGCCAGAAGACGTTCTTCCAGATCTTTAAGTTCTGCCTTCCTGACGAAAGAAAGCTTGTGTTCCTGAAAGTCCTCAATCTCCGGATTTCCACTCTCCTTAACGGTAGAGAATTTCCGAGAGTGATTGATGGATCGATTTCTGGCAATCGTATAGAGCAAGCGAATCGCTTGTTCTTTATCCAGATCCGCATCCGAGTACTTTCTGAAAAAATTCAGAAATGTATCCTGCATCAAATCCATCGCGACTTCAGGATTCCCAGAACAATATTTATAGAGAAAATCAAAAATCTTTCCGCTGTACTCTCGATAGAGAGCATCCATAAATTGTTTCCGGGAGGCCATTGGACTAAGTTGAATATGGGAAACCCGATTTCAAGTAAATTCCGCGGCCCTCCTGCCTTCCTATGCAAGTTAACAGAACGATTGGAGAAAATTTTCAAAATTCCGTTTTTTTTCAAAGAAAAATCTCAATTATTTCCGCTCGTTGAGATTCCAGTCGTAATCCAGATGCCGGATCGAAGTTTCGGAAGGAAGAGGGGAAAGGCCGGAATGAAAATTGAAAAATCCAAGAAGATTTCCATACTTGCGAATAAAATCAGCCTCGAACCACTGAAAAATTTTTGAAAGATAAAGAGTTTTTCCCAATTCATCGTATCGATTGAATTTTATATCTGACAGGAACTTTTTTGTTACCAAAGAAAGTTGCTTTTCCAGTTTTGAGGGTTGAAACGGTTCCTGGAAAAGAGGCGGACATCCTCGAGATGCGCAATTGATCGCAAAATGAATCCTCGGTTCCTGAAAGTCCTTTCTGAGCTTTTCGTGCTCAATCCAATCTAACGTTCTTTTATTTCCCAAGAGACTGAAAAAATCGATTTTCCAAGGACTTGAAAAAAGCCCTCCGATGTTTTGAATGCTTTTTACGGGGTAATGATCTAAAATCAAACAAATCGTAAAAGCATTGTATGCGTTGATCAAAAAACTCAACTTTTCCGAATTTGAAAAAGACGAATATTCTTTTTCACTGACAGCGCTGAGGGCTTGAAGATAGGAGTCCAAATCTCCACGATTTGTCTTCCAAGTCGAATAATCCACAAATCCATTCTGAACATATTTCTTGAGTTGTTTTGAAAATTGAGAATGAGAATGATCAAATGCAAATAGCCGCACATTCAAGAAGAATAAACAAAAAAGAAAAAGACTTCGAAATTTTGTGAGAGTCGAAAAACGCATACTCGGGTTCCTTTGAGTTTTTTCTTTGGACGATTTGAAAAATCAGAAAGATGTTTACTGTTTTAAAAATCAAAATCTCTTGAAAACGTAACTCTTTCCTTTCAGGATTTTGGAATTTTCCCGAAACTATTTTGTTTCACAATCGAAAAGAAAAATTTACCGAAATTTATGGAAAATAATCCAGATCTTTTGCAAAAATCGGGTTCGGATGAAAGGAAAATTTCCGGATTACGATGTTTGCGCATCGATCGAGGGTCCATGTATAACTGTAAATATCGTGAAAGGAGGGAGTTCCCACATTTAAAGTTTCACTGATAGATTCTCCAACACCGATATCTTCCAGCCAAAGCATATAATTTACTAAAAAACATCGAGAAACCCCATGAGAAGCGGCATAGGCTCCGAGCATCGTCCAAGTTCCCGAACTTACTCTCACATTCATCCGAATTAGTTTGCCTCGATTTTTCTGATACATCGTCTTTCCGGCCTTTGAATTCAAACGTTTCATAGAAGCGATATACTTTCCATATCTTCTCAAAAGGGGCAGAACCCGTTTGGGTAGACTTTTTCGATCCTCTTCGCTCAACCGATTTAGATAACTTTCCGGAACCAAAATCGTCTCCACATTGGTTCCCGATTCTTCCAGCCTGGATTGAATCTTTGTATCTTCATTTAGTATCCATTTTCCCATACTTCAAATCGGTTCTTGTGAACTCCCAAAAAGAATCTGCAAACATCAAAAAAATCCCGAAAAAGCGTTTTTTATCGTCCCCTCGACAAAACGCAAACACGCTGTAAACCGAAAGAAAAAGTTTTAGCACGGAAAGAATTCTCGGAATCTTCTCCTCTTCTCAAAAAATTCTTTCGATAAAAGAAAATAGAATGAGTATTTCGGAAAATACACAAAGTGCGAGTTCAAGAATGAAAAAGAATTCTCATTTCAAAAAAAAAATTTCCAAATTTTTTATTTTCACGGTTTTGATTGGCGTTTTTATTTTAGAATCTTCGTTCTCCATTCTTTCCCAGCCCAAAATCCAAGACCCAGCGAGATCCCTCGCGGAGGGACCCGAATCCAAACCGCTTCTCAGAGTCTTCCCATCGTTTCGTAAAGAAGAATGCGACTGGGCGATTCGATGGGATATCTGTTTGAGTTGCATGAAACTAGGAAGAAGATACGCGCAAAAGATCCACTTTTATCCTTCTGGACCTTATCGCGAACACGGATGTTATTCGGAAAAAGAAGGTTTTTTTCTGATGGAAGAATAAAATTCAGATTTTTTCGTAATCACGGCGCAAACGAGTGAAACTTTAAAATAAAATGCGCTAAGGATCAAACCTCGCGCTTCCTAAACTCAATGTATTTGCTTTCCTATGGGTCGCAAATACAGGTCGCTCGGTTATATGCACAGCGGTCGTCTCGATGAAGACAACCGAAAGCGTTCAGCCATACAACTTTTTCCGTAAGAAAAAGTTATGACAAAGGCCTTTTTCGCGGAACAGTCGAGTTGCATTTTTGCAGAAAAAATTCGTTTTAAGAGGAATGCGAAAAGGAAGCGGCCAAACTAAATTCTAAATCGTTTTTGCGGAAATTTGTCACCTCGCAATCCGACAAATCGGATGGACGAGGTGAGAAGGATAGAAATCTTATTTCTTACACGCCTGAATTGCAGGGATGCTTTTTGCAGATTTAAGACAAGTGAGATCAAATTTCCCGGACATACATTCTTTTTGCAATACGGGAACCAAGGTAGCTTTCATCGTAGCAATGTTTGCAGAGTCTTCAGCCTTTTGTCCGGCAGTCAGATTGGTTAGCATTTCCTCTACGATCGGCGCACACTCTTCCGCAGAATGTTTTGGTCCACCGCACATTACAGTTAACGAAAGAACTGCGATTGCGCTTAGGGAAATCATAAGAACTTTTTTCATCTAATCTTCCTCTTTTGAATATTGGAAACCACTTTAACCCGATCTTGTTCCCTGAAAAGTGATTTTTTAGAGGGCAAAATAGTTATTCCATAATGGAGAATCCCTTTTTCTCCCTTAAATTTCAGAATTTTTGCACGCGAATCATATTGATATGTACCTGCATTGACCAACACCTCAAATCCGTTTTTATAATGAATTCCCGGTATAAAAATCTCAGTCTCCGGAAATAAATCTCCCTCTTGTCGAAACGAATATTTAAACAAGGATCGTTCCATATCAAAAGACAAAGCGACAGGTAGGCCTTTAGTGGTAATCGGAAACGGTCGACTGAAAGCTCTGACCGCCCTTCCCCCATCCTCGTCATATGCGGTTGGGGTGTCCATGGAATAGATCGAAAGATCTTCCTCATTCCAACGATCTCCCAAACTATGAGTATGATCCGGAGTATAATTCCAAAGAGTGAAATTCACGAAATTTTTTTCGATCGCTTTCATGACTCGATCCAAAGCCTTTTCGAGAACGTCATAATCTTTTTTGAGATATGCGACTCTTTGATTCAAATCCATGGGAATCCCGGTCTCTCCGATTACCGTCGGACAATTTCCCATGTTTTTTTCGGACATTTCCCGAATCATTCGAATCGTTTCCTCGTAGGCTTTATCTATATTCTCTTTTCCGAATATGGGTTTTTGACGAAATATGTGCACGCCAAACCAAGAAAAGTATCGTTTGAGCATCAATACCGATATATCATACCAGTGAGTCGCGTTGACTACGGAACCATGTCCTTTTTTTGGGGATTCCTTCCATTCCAATTCGAGTTTTCCGGGATCGCTTTCTATAAAGATATGAAATCTGCTTTCTACCTTCTGTACCCTTTCTTTAAACTTCTTGATAAAGGGCTGCATAAAGCCGGAATAGAATTCGTATTTTCTTCCGTTTTTTTTATAAAAATATTCTGGTCTCAAAAGCATCGGAGCTCCGTTTGGATCGTAATCCCAGACTCCGTGATTTCTCCAAATACACTGTTGCCCCCGCTTCCAGAGAGGAACCCCGCTTGGATTCAATCGAATCGTTCCCGCGGGAAGATTCCAAAATCCGAGCATATAGGCTTGCTCCGCGGAAACGGCTCTCCCTTCGGAAAGATACATTTCCTGAAACGGGGACGTTTTCACGACCTTCCCAAATCCGAATCCATCGAACTCTCCCAGATTTTTTTTACCGATCCATCCAGGAGAAGGTTCATTTAAGGAATCAAAACCGAGCACGTTTTTATATTTCTTAAGTTTGCGTACGATCTTGATTACGGAATCGATATAATGATCCTGTAAAAAATCCTGAACGTTCTTTCCACCGATCTTTGTATCGGGTGCAAATTCCCTTCCTCCGAAGAATAAGGAAAACATCGTTCCACACGCGTATTTTTGATAGTTGAGAGGCCAGGACATTCTTCTATAATTTCTTCCCTGGTGATGATGAACAATCGCGGTTTCCGAATCCCGGATCTTTCCGATATCCATTCCCAATTCTTCCAAGGTCCAACCGGGAGCTCCGTCGCCCCCGGTAAAACGAGACCAAACATCTTGGTGCGGGTCGATAAAAAGATACAGCCCTTTTTTGGCGGCGAGAGCCACTATTCTTTCTATGTAGTCGATGTATTCCGTATCATACTTTCCAGGTCCCTTGTGTTCGATGGCTTCCCACGTTATGATCAATCGAAGAAAGTTGAATCCCCATTTTCGAAGACGGTCAAAATGTTCCGCCGCCTGATTTTCTTCCAGTGGTCTTCCCACAAACGAAACATTTCTATGATTGTAAAAGGTAAGAGTCTGATCAAAATGTGTAGTCCCGTCCGGCTTTGAAGGAACCTTTGCGGATCCGGAAAGATTCACTCCTCGAAGCTGATAAACCGTTCCATCCTTGCCCGCAAAATGTCCGTTTTTTACGAATAATTCTTCCATAATATTCCTCAAATTGAATTCTTTTATTCTTTCCTTGCTTCATTATGCTTCGATCCATAGAGAGAAGCATTGAGTTTAAAGAACCAATCGCAATACGCAAAACTCATCCTCACTCCCTACGGGTCGTTCGAAGAATGCTGCTCTTGAAATGCGATCCATAGAGAGCATTTCATTGAGTTCGGGGCTGATCTTTGCTTTGCAAAGAACCAATCACGACGCTTCGCTGCTCTTGGCAATCTCGCTTCCTATGGGGCGCTCGATTCTCCGAATTGAATTCTTGCGTCTTCGTAACCTCGACTGATCAGATAATCGGCTTGAACTTGGGAAAAATTCAAAATACTTCCAAAACCCAAAGAAGTCCTGGGGCCGATCGTTCTAATTTTTAGCTCCGGTCGGCCCGCACTCGGAATCGATAACAAAGAAGAGAGTCTGGATTTTTTTCCCTTTCTCATTTTTTTCTCAAAATTCACATTCGCCATCACAGTTTGATAGGAACCTATGAGTGAAAGTTCAAACACTCGTTCCAAACCCTCCCTTCTTGTTTTCGGAAGTCCCATATCGATCCCGCCCACCGGAGAAAGCAAAACCACGACTATGTCCGTCGCCCCTCTTTCCATTGCAGGAAGAATCGGAGTATTCGCCATCACTCCTCCATCCCAATGCGGTTTTCCGTCCACATACTGCCAAGGAAAAAACATGGGAATCGCCGAAGAAGCCATCACATGTTCTATATCGATTTCCTTGTTTCGAAAGAATACGAGTTCGGCGGTTAAAATATTCACAGCGCTAATGATGATTTCGGCCGGACTTTTTCGGAGATTCCGAAAGTCCAAATGAGAATAGAGAAGATTTTTAAGAGGGGTCGTATCCGTTAACGGCGAATAATTTTTTACAAAGATATCTACGAGATCGTTCCAAATCGAATAACGCATCACTTTTTTGGCTTCGATAGACTTCCAGAGTTTTGTGATCTCAGAAGCATTCATTCCGCAACCCATTGCCGTAGCAGTGATCGCTCCGACAGAAGTTCCGCATATGATGTCCGGTTTAAACTGAATTTCTTCCAAGTAACGAAGAACCCCGGCTTGGTAAGCGCCTCGGGCTCCTCCACCGGATAAGATAAGGGCACGTTTCATTCTACCTGAATCTCAAAGGGTACGAAAAAAGAGAAGAATTTTCGGTTATCGGAAGAGTCACGTTCGGAAAGAACGTTTAGAGGGAAACCTTCTGAGCGACTGCGACGGCTCTCCGACATCCATCTGCCGGGATCGGAAGCTCGAGAATGACCAGTTCTCGAAACTCAGAAAGGTCAGTGGTCTGATTAGATTGCAATGCCCCAGTTAGGCTGTATTGCAAGTGAAACCCTGGCTATTGCTCAGCCACCTCACAGGTCAATTGTTTACAACAACTTTCATTCACTAGACCACCTCCTTTTCGTGTGGCAGCAAAATATTCTGTCTCATTAAAATGTCAAGAATAGAGTGAATTTTTTTAGAATTTTCTTTCCTAAGAAACCGCTTTGACTCTCGAGATCAAAACCAAAGCGATCACGTTAAACCCCATCGCAAGGTATCCCGCAATATCATAATTTTGATACGGAGCCGTCGGACTCGCGGCGACAAGAATGCTTCCGCCGATCGTAGCGCCCAAACCGGATGCAAGGTTTTGAAAGGAAGAAATCACAGTCATAAAACGGCCTCGGTCTTTCGGTTCTGTGCTGGATGTAATCAATGCCAACGCCGGAATCCATCTTCCCGAAACGATCACCATAAAGGCGGTCGTCAAAATCACAACTCCGACGAGAGACGTTTTTCCCAAATTGGTCATGATAAAAATGGGAATAAAGGATAACGGAACCAGAATATAGAAAACCCTGTGTTTTCCGATCTTATCGGAAATGATTCCGATCACTCTCGAAGAAAAGAAGGTGACCAATCCTCCAAAAAAATAGATCCACGGAATGTCTTCTTTAAAAATCCCCACGTTTCTTTCCATATAAGGGGCGATAAAAGGAATTACCGTAAATCCGCCGAGAATCACAAACATGATCAGCATATACGAGGCCGTATATTTTTTATAAGTGAGAATTCGAATGAAATTTTTGACCGGGTTGTCGCCCGCAGATTGATACGGAGGAATGTGCGGAAGATGATAATACATGAGGACTAAAATCGGCAGACTCATCACTACGATCCCTGCAAAGGACATATTCCAACCATAATATTCCGCAATCTTGAGCCCTAAAGGAATTCCGATTACCGAAGAAACCGAAAACGCTCCCATGATCGCTCCGGTCGCCCTTCCCCTTCTTTCCATAACAATCACATCGCCTACGATCGCAAAAATAACGGAGCCGAGAACTCCTCCAAACGCACCGGCAATGATCCGAGCGGCCAAAAGAAGAATGTAGGAATCTGCAATCGCACACAACGCAGTGCCGATGATAAAACCGAGATATAAAAAGATGGCTGCGGTCTTCCGATTGAATCGGTCGATAAAAAGCGCCCCGATGATTCCCGCTGCAAACGCGCTATACGTATAAGCCGAAATCAAAAACGAAAATTCTCTCGGATTGATATGAAAGGCCTCTTGAAAGTAGCTCCCCAAGGGCATCATGATTACGAAATCAAGAATGTGCGTAAACTGAATCGCCGCTAAAACGAAAATCAGCATTCCTTCGGATTTGACATATATGTTACGAGGCGGTTGTGAAGACATATATGGATAGCTTGGGAAATATCAGTTTTTTGTAGATAGAAAAACCAAAAAAAGAGGTTGAAGCCTCTCAATCCCGGATCAGAATTCTTTTTAAAAAATTACGGAATCAGATGAAAGATAAATATATTTCTGCAGATTCGGCTCTTTCCGAAGTCAAAACAGGTCAAAGGGTTTTTATACACAGCGTCGCGGCCGCTCCACCCTTATTAATCGATGCGTTATCCGCGCGTTCCTCCGAACTGACCGACATAGAGATCATCCATCTTCACACCGAAGGGAAGACTCCTTATGCCGAACCGGGAATGGAAGGTAAATTTTTTATCAATTCCTTATTTGTCGCCGCCAATACCCGAAAAGCAGTCGAGGAAGGAAGAGGAGACTATATTCCGATTTTCTTAAGTGAATGCCCTTCTTTATTTAGAAAAAAAATTCTTCCTTTGGATGTTGCACTCGTTCAAGTATCGCCGCCCGATAAACACGGTTTTTGTTCCTTGGGAATTTCGGTGGATATCAGTAAGGCGGCGGTCGAAACCGCCAAAATCGTAATCGCACAAGTAAACAAAAACATGCCTCGGACTCACGGAGACGGAATCATTCACGCTGACCAAATCCATTCCTTTGTGGAAGGGCATCTACCGCTCCACGAACACATTTCCGAAACACCCTCTTCGATCGAACTCGCAATCGGAAAAAACGTGGCCTCTCTTGTCGAAGACGGAGCGACTCTTCAAATGGGAATCGGAGCCATACCCAATGCAGTCCTAACGTGTTTGCTTTCTCATAAGGATTTGGGAATTCATACAGAGATGTTTTCGGACGGGGTGATGGAACTCGTTCAAAAGGGAGTTATTACGGGAATTCATAAAAAGAAACATCCCGGAAAGATCGTTTCCGGTTTTGTGATGGGAAGCAGAAAACTCTATGATTTTATAGACGACAACCCGCAAGTCGCGATGTTGGACATCGGCTATATCAACGATCCGCACGTGATCCGAAAAAATCCAAAGGTTACCGCGATCAACTCGGCTGTGGAAGTGGATCTTACCGGACAGGTTTGCGCGGATTCGATCGGGACCAAACAGTATTCCGGAGTCGGCGGTCAGATGGATTTTATCCGAGGCGCTTCGCTTTCTTCAGGTGGCAAACCCATCATCGCCCTGCCCTCCACAACTTCCAAGGGAGAATCTCGAATCGTTTCCGTCCTCAAACCCGGAGCCGACGTGGTAACGACTCGAGCCCATGTCCACTATATCGTTACCGAATACGGAATTGCAAATTTATACGGAAAAAATTTGAGGCAACGAGCCAAGGCTCTCATTGCGATCGCACATCCGGATCACCGGGAACAACTTGAAAAGGAAGCGCTGGAGAGATTTAGAATTCTTTAAACTCGGATTGATTGTAATCCAATTTTATTTTTCAAAAACTGGAATCCGATCGGAATCGTTTGACAGAGGTAAATCCATCCGTCAGATTGATTTTGAAATCGGTATTCAATGAAATTCGAAAGGAACAAAATCTATGAAGGAATTTTTCTTTCGGACATTCACTATCTTCTCGATAAAAAGATAAAAACGCACAAGCACAAAGAGCTTTTTCAATTCTTAGATCATCTTCAAAAAAAGAACGTTCGATTTCAGACCGTCTATCTCGTGGGAGATATCATCGAAAATTGGTTTTTCAGCGCATCACGCAAATTGCGCAGAAGCAAAAAAAGATTCAACAAACTCTTTGATCGTCTGGATCTGTTATCCGCTCCGGGGGGCAATAAGATTTATATCGTGGGAAATCACGATTCTACTTCGTATTTGATGGATCTGCCTCCGAAAATCGCAAAATACCTCAGAGAAAGAGAATGGAATATTTGTGAAAAAACGGAAACGCCTCATTTGATCGCGCTGCACGGCCACCAGGGACAATACAATCGGTTTACATGGATCGGCTCTATTTTTTTATTACGTTTTTTGCATACGATTGCCCTTTTGGTTCCAAACTTGTTCCGATTTTCGGAAGCCTTTTATCACAAACATCTCAATAGACAAGATCCGACTACCACCGAAGAAATTTTAAGATATTACGAACGTCTTTCCAGAATCGCTCATCAAGGAGATAAGGTTTTGATTTCGGGACATACTCATGATTTTTTATGCATTCCTAATCTTAGAATCATCAACACGGGTGATTGGGTAAAAAGCAATAGTTTTGTTTTGCAGGACGGTTTCAAATTTATCGGAGCAAAAATGAATAAAAGAGGAGAATTCTCAAAAGAATTCGTCTATAAACATCGGGAAGATTCCTCGCTTTAGTAAAAATATTTCTTGCGAAACGCTTTGAGAGGGTGCAGAATTACCGGATGCAAATTCCTGATTATTCTGCGATTCTTCAGTTGATTTTGGAAAACCCGTGGTCTTCTTTTTTTTACGCGTTCGGTGTTTATACCGTCATCGCTCTTCTACACGATATCTTTCAGAGAAGACATGCAATCAAACATAACTTCCCTCTTGTAGGAAGGCTTCGTTATCTTTTTGAAATGATCGGGCCCGAGCTGCGTCAATACTGGGTGGCGAATGATAAGGAAGAAATGCCTTTTAGCAGAGCGGAACGTTCCTGGGTGTATGCGACCGCAAAAAAACAAAACAACAACTTCGGATTCGGAACCACCGAGCTTCTTTACGAAGCCGGATATCCGATCATCAAACACAGCGCGTTTCCATTTCCGGAATCAAAGGTAAAACATCTCAAAAACGATACTTCCATGATTCCCTGTCTCAAAGTAATCGGAGAATTTCACAATCGTAAAAAACCGTTTCGTCCACCCTCCGTAGTCAACATATCCGCAATGTCCTACGGTTCCTTAGGTAAAAACGCAGTCTCCGCATTGAACAAGGGAGCGATGATGGCTCATTGTTATCAAAACACGGGCGAAGGTGGAATCAGTCCTTTTCATAAATTGGGCGGAGATATCGTTTGGCAGATCGGAACCGGCTACTTCGGAACCCGGGATGAAAAGGGTAATTTTTCCTTGGATATGTTTGCGCAAAAGATCGAGGAGAATCCGCAAATTCGAATGATCGAAATCAAACTTTCGCAAGGAGCCAAACCCGGCAAGGGAGGAATTTTACCCGGCAAAAAAGTCACGGAACAGATCGCAAAAATCCGAGGAGTTCCCGCGGGTGTGGATTGTGTTTCGCCTAACGCGCATTCCGAATTCGGAAACGTAAACGAGTTGATCGATTTTGTCGAAAGACTTCATTCCGCAAGCGGGCTACCGATTGGGATCAAAAGCGCCATCGGAGAGATTCATTTCTGGGAAGAACTCGCAACACGGATGAAGGAAACCGGAAAAGGTCCCGATTTTATCACGATCGACGGAGGAGAAGGCGGAACCGGAGCCGCTCCCCTCGCCTTTGCGGATCACGTTTCGCTTCCGTTCAAAGTAGGGTTCGCGAGAGTGTATCAAATCTTTCAGAACATGCGACTTTCCGAAAGGGTCGCCTGGATCGGAAGCGGTAAATTAGGTTTTCCTGATAGAGCCATCGTTGCCTTTGCAATGGGTTGCGACTTGATCAATGTCGCGAGAGAAGCGATGATGTCCATCGGCTGTATCCAAGCTCAACGTTGTCATACTGACCATTGCCCCGCCGGAGTCGCCACTCAAAACCGATGGCTACAGGCTGGATTGGATATCGATCTCAAGGCGGAAAGAAATGCAAATTATATCAAAGGCCTGCGAAGAGAAGTACTATCGGTCACTCACGCCGCGGGTTACGAACATCCGCTTCAATTTAGAGGAACCGATATCGAGATCAGCGCCGGATTGAATATTTTTAAAACACTGGAGAGCGTTTTGGGTTATAAAAGAGACCATGTTCACTTTACAAAAATGCTGGATTATACAGACCACACCTATTTGGAAGAATACATGCAAGGTGTTACAAAACACGAACCGATCGTTAGAAATTCAAAATAGATCGATCGAGTCATATTGATTGCAAAATCGAATCCGGAATCGGTTTCTTTCGAAAATTCGTTTTTCTTTTCGTCCTTGCCAACCAGGTTTTAACGAAAAATCTGTGCGAAAGCGGAGTTCGCATGTTTAATTTTTCTTATTCCTTTCAAACCATTGTTGCCGAAGCACGAGACATACTGATCAAACCGGTGTCCTTTTGGCAAAATCTTCCCAAAACACCCGAAACAATCTTATCCTTGTATTTTCGCTTTCTAACCTTTCTCGGTTTTTTTTATATAAGCGCCGTTTTAGGTATGACTCTTTTTACTCCCACCGGTGTTTCGGCTCCTCCGATTTCATTTTTATTTTTTGAAATCCCGATCGTTTACTTCTTAGCGAGTTTAATCGCATTTCCCGTTTTAGGATTTTGTTATATGTTTATCTCTTGGGCATGTGGAGGGGTGACAAATTGGGAACGCAGCTTTCGAGCAAGCACCGCGATCTTCAGTACATTTTGGATCGGAGCCATTTTACAAAGTTTTGGAGGACTGATCCATCTGTATGCCGGAATCGGAATCGGAACCGCGTTTATCTTTTACATTCCCTTTTTATTTTTTCTTGCATTGACCTTGTATTTGGAAGCTCCCGTAAAAAGAACCGCCATTATACTTTGTGTATTCTTTGCTTTTCTTTTTTACATTCAGTATTCAAGAATGTCTTCATATATCAAAGACTACAAACTGATGGAAAGCATGAATTCTAAAAAAACAGAGACAAGTAGAGAGGAAGAACAAAAAGGCGAGAACGAAGCAGCGGAAATCATTCGGAAAGCGATGGAAAAAGCGCAATCGGAAGGGAAAAAATAGAAAATCTTATGCCCAGAATCCAACTAGAACTTCCGCAAAAATTCATTTGGTCTGTAGATCTTGACGTCCGTATCTATGACGTCAATTTTGCGGATCACTTAGCTCACGATCGAGTCATTTCACTTTTACACGAAGCGCGGGCCAGATTTTTTTTAGAACACAACTACAACGAACTCAACGTGGACGGTCTCGGGATCATCATGACCGATATCGCGGTCGTCTACAAAGCGGAAGCTTTTTTTAGGGATAAAATCCGTGTGGAAATCACAGCGGGTGATTTTAATCCGAGAGGATGCGACATTTTTTATAGAATGTCCCATGCAGCCGGACCTGCAAACGGAAAAGTGATCTGCGAGGCAAAAACCGGAATCGTCTTTATGGACTATACTACCCGCAAGTTGGGAAATCTTCCCGAAGGATTTCGGAAAATTTTTTCATAAAAATTTTAGAATATAGATTGTTCCTACAAACAATGTCCTTCTGAAAAAAACTTGACTCGGACTTGAAGTCCGATTTCAAAGAAAATCGGAGGGATATGACTTCTTCCTGGACCCTTTTCAGAAGATCTTAATCCCGTCCGGAATCTCAAACCTTCCAAGAAGTAAACATCTTACCGATCATAAAGGTAGTGAGTTTGATTCCGTTTACGATCAGAGAGATCGGATTTTTGGTAAAATTAAATCGCATCGCCGCAAGGATCGCTTCATACGAAGTTTTGCTAAATGGATACCACCAAATATTTCTTTTAGAAGGAATGATGTCCCAGTTCACAAGTTTAGCTTGAGTCATTTCATCGAATCCGAGACCAGAGTGAGTTCTTCCCAATCCCGATTCCTTCCAACCGCCCCAGGGAGTTTCGGATTGTCCATGAGTGTAGAGATGATCGTTGATTGTAGTCACGCCGGACTCTAATTTTTTTGCGATCTTTTTTCCGAGAGAAAGATTGCGAGTCCAAACGGAAGAAGTCAGAGCCATCGAAGAGTCGTTTGCGAGAGAGATCGCCTCTTCAATTGTCTTGAATTTCATCACAGGAATGACTGGACCGAAATTCTCCTCTTTCATCAATTCCATAGAATGGTTTACATCTACGATCAAGGTCGCGGGATAAAAATGTCCTTTTGTATTTCCGCTCGGAGAGGATTGGGCGACGATCTTCGCTCCTTGTCTTACGGCTCCGTCTACTTGCTGTTTTACGGTGCTGAGCTGTTCTTCCGTAGTCATTGAACCCATATCGATTTCGAAGTTCAAATCCGCTCCGTGACGAATCGCCTTTGTTTTTGCGGCTAATAAGTTTACAAATCGATCATATACTTTTTCCTGCACATACACTCGTTCCACACCGCCGCAGGATTGACCCGCGTTTTGATAACCTGCCCAAGCCGCACCGTTTACTGCGCGTTCCAAATCTGCATCTTCTAAAACGATCATCGGATCCTTTCCACCCAATTCGAGGGACAAAGGGGTTAACGTGGGAACCGCAGCGGTATCAAGGTTTTACCGGTCGCAACCGATCCGGTGAAGAATATTTTATCCACACGATTCTCAAAAAAACCTTTGGAAACAGAGCCGCCCGAACCCACAATATGATAAAAAAGTCCTTCCGGCAATTCTCCCGCGGCCACGATCCTTTCAATCGCTTGTCCCACGAGAATCGTAGCCTGAGCCACCTTTAAGAGAATTGCGTTACCCGCCATCAAACCCATCGTAATCTCCCCGAACGGAATGGAGAGAGGATAATTCCAAGGACTGATGATTCCAACCACACCGAGAGGAACTCTGTGCAGTTCGTTTTTTTTGTTAAAAAATAAGAACGTGGACATCGGAAGTTTTTTAGGTTGAAGGTGATGTCTTGCATTCTTCGCATACCAATCCGCCGCGAGAGCCGCAGGAAGAACCTCGGTTGCAAGCGCATCCATTCGGGATTTCCCATTATCCTTGCTTACAATTTCCGCTAACTCTTCCGCATGATCCACGATATAATCCCGCATTTTAAGAACGTGTTTTTTACGAATCGTAAACTTTGTCTGAGCCCATTGTTTTTGAGCGTCTCTCGCCTTTTTAAAAATTTCAGGCATTTTTGTGAGATCTGTGTTCGCAACCCGGCCGATTTCCTCTAAAGTGGCCGGATTCTGTGCCACCTGATACCCTTTCCCTGTGTAATTGCCGTTTGTTTTTAAGTTTGGATTGGCGATTGTGTTGACTGACATTTCAAATTCTCCCTAATTTCTTTTCTTTTGAAGTTTCAATAAACCATAACATTTGTTCGGTGCGTCTATAGTACAGAGAGAATAGTTTTTATAACAAGCGTTTTTGCAAACGGTCCCGGGGGCTTCCCGGGAATCTCCTATACACTGAAAGCCCCCGTAAAAAACTGGCTTATCAGCTAGAATCGAGGGTTTTTCTATGAAACGCACTGAACTGGAAAGAAGAGAAAGAGACCTCCGCAAGGCAGAAAAAAAGACACAGCTTCAAGACAAGAGGCTCGCCTCCGGAAAAGGGAATAGCGTAGGGGAATATATCGACGAGTTATCAGCACTCTTTCGTTATGATGCTACTGAAATTTTCAATACCGGAGACGATATTGCGATTTTAGAACTCTTAGAAGACATTCAAGCAAGCCTACCTGAAAAACAATGGGAAAATGTTCTTCGAAAGGCGATCAAAAAGACCGGTGTTCAGGAAAAAGATAAGGCCTATAACGAGCTCAAGGAATTGATGAACGAAAGTGAAGAAGAATCCGAAACCGAGGAAGAAGAGGTCGGGGTTTAATCCCGACTTTTTTCAACTTGGATCCAATCTTCGCAGAGAGAATTTTCTCCCGCTCATTTTTACTTTTAGGACAAGCTTCCTTGAATTTGAATTTCTTTTTTCCTTTGTAAAATCCCGTTAGAGACAACGATTTGTTCCGATTGAATCTTGTAAGAGTTCCTACTTTTTTATCAGACAAAACCAAAATCCGCTGATTTGCAGAAGTTCCCGCACAATTTTGTGAATGTATGAAAGAATCGAACGTATGAGTTCCTACTTTTCTTGTTTCCCATCCGAAACTTCAAGAGTAAAGCTCCTTGTATTGTTCGAAGGAGATCCTACATTTTTACGGATGTTACAGAAAAATCGTATGAGTTCCCACATTCTCTCTTTGCAAACAGAGACCTTCCCTTTTACGATTCGTATGAGTTCCTACAATTTGTTCGTAAGACTGTAAATCCCCCGCCCCGTCGTAAGGAATGTCATTCTGATTCGATTTTTAAGAAGACAGAAACTTCTGGATCCGAACAATCTATCCGAAACCTTTTTCCGGAGAATTCATTACAATGGATATCAAAGAAACTCATTACGATCTGATCCTAATCGGATCCGGAATCGGCGCCTTAACCGTTGCTTCTTTGATGGCACAATATAGAAACAAAAGAGTTCTGATTCTCGAACAACACTTTAAGGCTGGAGGGTTTACCCATGTGTTTAAAAGAGAAGGAAAATTTCTTTGGGATGTGGGGATCCATTATATCGGAGATATGGATAAAAATTCCATGTTACGTAAAATTTTCGATCTTGTGACTCGCAACGAAATCGAATGGTATAAAATGCCTCAGATTTTTGAAAAGTTCGTTTATCCGGGTTTTACGTTTGGTGAAAACAGTGATCCGAAAGAATATCAAAAAGACCTAATATTATTATTTCCTGATGAATTCCAAGCGATCGAAAATTATTTCGACGACGTCCAAAGAATAGCTGGATGGCACGGAAGACATATGATGCTAAAAGCACTTCCGCCATTCTTGGATAAATTCGAACATACGATCGATTTGATTGGCACCGATTCCGCATTGATTACGACAAAAGATTATTTGGATAGGAATTTTAAATCACCCAAGTTGAAAGCGATTCTCGCCTCTCAGTGGGGGGACTACGGTCTTCCACCTTCTCAGAGTGCCTTTGCAATTCACTCAATGATCGTAGCCCACTATCTTCGAGGCGGATATTATCCGGTAGGTGGCTCTGGAGTGATCGCACAATCCGTTCAAAAGATCATTCAAGAAAAAGGAGGACGGATTCTTCTTTCCAGAGAAGTTCAAGAAATTCTAATACAAGACGGAAAGGCAGTGGGGGTTCGGGTTAAGAATAGAAAAAAATCCGAAGAAGCCAATCGAGAAATTTTAGAAGAATATACCGCCGACACGATCATTTCCAATGCAGGTGCTCTAAACACTTATACAAAACTGATTCCTTCTAAATTTCAAATTCCTTTCTTGGATAAACTCAAGACCTTTGCTGATCGCTTTCCGCTCACCACTAACGTAACACTTTATATCGGACTCAAAGACGATCCGAGGAAACTTGGCTTCTTAGGAGAAAATTATTGGATTTATAGCACCTTGGATCATGATCAGAATTTTAAAGACGGTTTGAATTGGATTCAAAACGACTCGGTCCCCGGCGCCTATCTCTCCTTTCCTTCCCTCAAAGATCCTCACGCACACGCACATACGGCAGAAGTCATCGCTTTTACGGATTACACACCCTTCTTAAAATGGAAGGACCAACCTTGGAAGGAAAGAGACGAAGAATACAAACAGCTCAAAGAGTCCATCAAAAACAGACTTTTAAACTATCTCGAAGAACGTTTTCCAGGATTTAAGGATATGGTAGAATACACTGAAGTTTCGACACCCCTTACGACGGAACATTTCACACTTCATAAAAAAGGAACGATCTACGGACTTCCTTGTGTACCGGATCGATTTCGAGAAACAGAAGCGCCTTGGTTTTCTACGATCACTCCGATTAAAAATTTATTTCTCACAGGAGCCGACGCAGCCTCTCCAGGCATGAGCGGAGCAATGATGGGCGGTATCAGTGCTGTCGCCCATCTTGCGGACGGACTCAAGATGATCCAAATCTTTCGAGAAGCAGGTAAAAGGAAATAACATACAAAAGCGAATAAAAACTCACATATGGTTCTGGGTCTATGATTGTATAATTGTGCGGACATACCCAGCATTTCTCAATGTTAAATAATGCTTGATCTATCTGCCAGATAGTATCTAACAGATATAGAATCCGATTGTATGCCCTCTAATTTGTTTTTAACCTCGAAAACATACAGGAACTCCCAACTTTCCGCGTTTCTCTTATTCTCAGCTTTCAACCGACTAAAAAACAGCTGCGATCCGCGTCGGAGAGAAAAACTCTAACATGGCTCGTGTCAACAAAACACGTTATGCGCTCTTAGGAATACTGGCTCATTCCCCTATGAACGCCTACGAAGTCAAAAAATCGATCGAACAAAGCATCGGTTTTTTCTGGCAGGAGAGTTTTGGACAAATTTATCCGATCCTAAAACAACTTGAAAAAGAAGGATGTCTCAAATCTTTCAAAGAAAAAAAAGGATCCGGCTCCGAAACCACAATCTACAAAATCACTTCTAAAGGAAAAAAAGAGCTCAAGGATTGGTTAGAAAAACCCGTTGAAAAATCTCCGTATCGCAATGAGCTTCTTCTTAAACTTTATTTCGGTGATCATGTTCAAAAGGAAGTTCTGATCAAACATCTACAGGATACAAGGGAGGAAGTGATTCGACTGATGGGCATTTATGAGAATATTCGCAAGTTTGTGGAAGAACTGGGAGAATCAAAAGCGCCAACAACTCTGAGTCTAATCACCTTGGACTTCGGAATCACCACTACAAAAAGTTTCTTAGAATGGGCCGAAACTTCCCAGAATAAAATAAAAAATTCCAATTTTTAATTTCGCATTATTTTTCTTCTTCCCAATCGGATTAATTTGGCTATGCTACGGACAGTTTGTATTTAAGAATTTCCTTTTAATAGTATCCCAAAGTAATATAGAAAATGAACCTGCCTCCTCTACACGTATCAATGGATCTGGCTTGGTCCCCATTTGCCTTTTACTCAGGTTTTTCTTTTACGATCTTTACGATCAATTTTTATATCACCTATAAAAATCTGAGAGTACAAGGAAGCAGAGAATTCTTATTTGTAATCTTAGGCTTTGCGATATACTCCTTTGGAAGTTTTTTCGAAATCCTTTCCAAAAACGAAGAATGGATTCTTTTTTGGGATAACTTTCAATTTATCGGAAACGATATCATAGTCATCGGCATTTCTTTTTTTATTCCGCGAATCACATCTCTTAATTTTGTTCGTCAGTTTCCGCTAAACATCGCACTCATCGTTTTTCCGATTTCAAATGAAATCGTTGTGTGGTCCGGACTTCATCCTGAATGGGTCCGGATCAATATCAAATATTTAACCGAAACTCCTTGGAAGGCATTAGCTTATGATTACGGCCCTTGGATGAAATTATTCGTATTTTATTATCTGTTCTCGCAACTGGTTATCGTCTGTATTTTAATCTGGAAATTCATAACTTTAAACGGATTTCGAAAAGCTCAAATGTTTCTCTTATTGATTGGGGTTATATTTCCATTTTTTGGAGGTTTGATGACTGTGGCGGGACTTTTTCCTTTTATCAATCCTCACTTGGACGTATTTCCGATAACGGGTTCGATTACCGCTTTAGTCTGGGCTTACGGCCTTTTTTATTTTAAGATGATGGATCTGATTCCGGTCGCCAGGGATAAGGTCTTCAATTTAATTCAAGACGGAATTTTAATATTAGATAAAAGCAATGTGATACTCGACTATAACGAGGCGGCTTTAAGTTTATTTTTAAACCGACTAAACACCGCCGGAATTTCTCTCAAAGAAGTATACCCCGATCTGGATTATTTCGTCGAAAAATATAAGAAAAACGAAACCGACACGATTCCGGATATTCGTTTGTTTACGGAAGGCGAACTCAAATACTACGAAGTCATTCTTAGAAATTTCTCCACGCAGATAGAAAAAAGCGATTTCTGGATACTTTCCCTCAGAAACATCACGGAAAGAAAACTTGGAGAAGACAGAGCCATCGAGGAAAAAAACTTTTTGAATATGATTCTAGACTCGACCAGAGTATTGTTTGTGGCCCTGGATAGAGAAGGCAAAATTCTCAGATTCAACAAGGCTTGCGAAAATGCATTCGGATATCGTTCAGACGAAGTATTGGATCATCCATTCTGGGAAATTTTCACCGAATCTCATAAAAAAGATCAGATCAAAAAAGTTTATTTGAGAATGATTCGAGGCAGGTTTCTTCCAAAAACCCAGGAACACTGGATCGGCAAATTTAAGGAACGAAAATTGATCCAATGGGAAAATCGAGAAATCAAGGATAAAAATCATAAAACAAATTATATCATTTCCGCCGGTGCGGATCTTACGGATGTGTATAACGCGGAAAACGAAATCGCCAATCTTAAATCCGCGAACGAAGAAATCATAAGAAAAAATCAATTGATCGAAGATCAAAAAAAGGAGTTGGAAAAAATCATAGACACTCTCACAAAAACACAAGCCCAACTCGTTCAGACCGCTAAACTCGCGGATCTGGGACAACTCGTTTCGGGCATCGCACACGAGATCAACAATCCATTAGGCGCCATCAAGGCATCCAATCAGAACATTCAACACTATACGAGATCATTTCGCGAAAAATCGAAAAACTATTTCCAACTTCTCAATACTTTATCTCAAGATATTCGCGATCAAATTTCCTCCCTAATCGAAGTCGCAGGAAATCATTCGGATCTTATACTGGGCTTGGAAAGAAGAAAACGCGTCAAAGAAGTCAGTGTGACATTAAAATCCCTGGGAATCTTACATCCTTCCAACGAACTCTGCGAGATCGCGATCGAATGCGGAATTTATGGAAAAGAAAAGGAATACATAAACATTCTTAAACATCCCGCTTCGCTTTCCATCTTAGAATTGATTACGGATCTTTTGGGACCGGAAAGAAATTCCCAAACTATCCAAACAGCCGTCGAAAGATCTTCTAAAATTTTATATGCTCTCAAAAGTTTGGCTCATTTTGAAAACGATAGCGTCTTGGAAAATTCCGATCTTAAAGAAAATATAGATATAGTCTTGGCTCTTTACCAAAATTTATTTCGACACGGGGTGGATCTTTCGATTGAGTTTGAGGATTTGCCTCTTCTTCCCATTTATCGAGACGACCTACTTCATCTCTGGACAAATCTAATCATGAACGCGGTCCAGGCCATGAACTACTCGGGAAAGCTCATGATTTCCGGAGCCAAAGAAAACGGATTTGCGGTTGTAAAAATAGAGGACTCTGGTCCGGGAATTCCGGAATCATTAAGAGGAAAAATTTTTGATCCGTTTTTCACCACAAAACCTCCGGGAGAAGGCAGCGGACTTGGCCTGGATATCTGTCTAAAAATTGTGGAAAAACACAACGGAACCATTTCATATCAATCTGAACCCGGAAAAACAGTATTTAAGGTTCAGCTTCCTTTAAAAGAAATAAGATAAAATTAGAATATTATAAAATTCCCTTGCGAGGTAATAACCGAATTTCGTCCGGATAAACCGCATCCGGAAGCGTCGACAAAGTCGCTAACCATTTTCCAAAATCGTTCACTGGAATCATATCGTCCTGTTCAAAACCCTCCCTTCCCTTCCAAATGTCCGTATACACCGCACCCGGATAAACGGTGATCACCCGAATTCCCTTTGGCTTTAGCTCTTCACGAAGCGCCTTTGCAAAACCCGCAATCGCGTGTCTGCTCGCGCAATACGCGGTGGATTCCGGAAAACCCTGATAACCCGCAGTGGAAGACAAATAACATAAAAAAGAACCCGGTCTCATCAAAGGTAAAATCTCCTTTGTGAGTAAAAAAAGAGAATTGAGATTGAGCACAAAATGCGCGTTCCATTCTTCCAAAGAGATCTGCCCCACAGGCCTGAAAAGTCCGCTTCCAAAGGTGAAGTAGATTCCCGCAAGAATCGGAAACTGTTTTTGCAAAGAGGATACGAAATCCAGAATCTCCGAAGGACGAGACAAATTGCATTGAAAGTTCGAACCAAACTCGAATTTTTCGCCCAACTTTCTCACAAGACCGGTCCTGGAAATTCCAAGGGCGTTTTGACCAAGTACGTTCAAATTTTCTAATACAGATTTACCGATCCCGGATCCCGCTCCGGCGACAAGAATAGGCTGATTTTCGGAGGATAAGACCAATCGTTTTTCCCCTAAGAGAAGGTAGCCGGATAAACCGGAAATTCAGTAGAAAATACCTCTTCCCGATCCAAATCGGAGTCTTGCTTCGAGGATTGCTCTGTTTGAAAAGACAAACTTTTTTTTTCTCCGGGATAAGACAGACTTTTCCAAGAGACCATGTATTTGAGGATAAAATCCGTGGCTTCCAGATTCCGATTTGCGTGAATCGGATCCTTACCCCAGACGGTAATCCCGTGTTTTTCGATGATACAGAATGGAACCGCGGGTTTGTACTCCTTTAGATATTTTTCAAGACAATCGGAAATGTCCTGAACATTCGGAAAATTGTATATTACCGGGACATAAACCTTTGGATTTTCATCCCAGATTCCGTAAGCCTTTAAAATTTCAATCGCAGGGAGTTCCAACAAAGCGATCGGATCGTTTTTGGACGTATTCGCCCCGATCAGATTGGATTCCAAAGTATGGACATGTAGCCCGCAACCCGTGTAGTCCAAAGCGCGATATACGGCACGATGAATGGAGGATTCCGCGCTCGGTTTTAAACCTTTTTCCACTTTAGAATTTTTGGAAAGATCCGGTTTTCCGGAATCGAGATCGATATAAAGAAAATTACGTTTATTTAATAGGTTTTTGTCCAGACCGCTTCCGCTGACCCAAAATCCGGATTCTTTTGGTAAGCGTATGGAAAGATTACCCGCAGTGCCGGGCATCCAACCGTTTTTATGGTAAGTGGCTCCCAGAGCGGAAAGCCTTTCCAGTTGTTTTTTTACGGACATATCAGTCCAGAGAGTTGGTTTCATCCACGTAGTTTGGAACCCAGCCACTCATATCTTGAAAGTAACGAACAGCCTTGATTCTTTTTTTATCATCCAAATAAAACCAGTGATTGGTATTTCTCGGAACGGAAATAAAATCGTCTTTTACCACGTGGACGAGAAACTTTTCTCCCTTGAGCGCAAACCCGAAAACTCCGGATCCGTCCACAATGTAACGGACTTCTTCGTCGGTATGATAATGAACTCTATCAAACTTGGCGAGCATCTCGCCGAGACCGGAAACGTTAGGATGCAATACGATCAGATCTCTGGATTGATACCCTTCTGTTTTTTTGAGGGTTTCAAAACGATTGTCGAGCTTTTTAAGAAGCTCTTCTTTTTCGACGTCGGCCAAAACTTCGCGATCCGTTAAATCGGATGCGTTATCTGGAACCTTCCAATGATCGTAGTCGATTCCCCTTTCCTTTAGAAAGATTTTTACTTCGCTGGTCTCCTTGATTTCGGGCAGACCTTTTTGTCTTACTATCGTCGCCATAGTAAACCTCCGCAGATGTTATTTATTGACCCTTTCTACGTAAGTGAGATCCCGCAGGTCTATTTTTACAATGTCGCCCTGCTTAACAAAGATAGGAACGTTGATTTCACCGCCGGTTTCGACGGTTACTCTTTTTTGAGCCGTTCCGGAAGTGTCCCCTTTCAGACCTTCTTCCGCATAGGTTACTTCCAAAATCGAAAAGTTCGGAGGGATCACACCGATCGGCTTTCCTTCGTAGAATGTAACTTCCATAGCGGTCTCTTCTTTTAAGAAAGGGAGAATGTCTTCGACATATTCTTTAGACACCGGCATTTGTTCGAAATCGTTAGAATCCATAAAGATGATATCATCCCCTTCGGTGTAGCAGATGGTCATATTTCTTTTTTCTAACTCTACACTTTCTAACTTTTCTGCCGCTTTGAAGGTCCGTTCGATGGAGCTGTTTTTGGTAAGATTTTTAAGTTTGGTTCTGATAAACGCAGATCCCTTACCCGGATTGACAAATTCAGTCTTAACGACCGAGTAAAGATCCCCTTCCACTTTGAGAACCATACCTTTTTTTACTTCTGTGATACCAAGAGTCATGGATTTTCCTGAGAATAAATTACGCTCCTTCTATTTGTTTTGAAACAAGCCCCCTGTCAAGAAAAAGAAGCCCCACAACGCGATCCAGTAAAACTCAATGGACGCTTTCTCGATGGATCAGCGTCCAAGAGCGTTGTGGCCAAAAGCGCGAAGCAAGCGTCGGCTCTTAAACTCAATACTCCACTCCCTACAGGTCGTTCGCATAATGAAGCTAAGAAATAGCGATCCATGAAAATCCGTTCTACTAGGTGTTCCGAGCGGACCCGCCATCGAGTTCACCTCGGAAGCGAGATTTGAGTTTAGAAAGCGATTGGCTGAGTTTCTTCAAACGATCCAGACCGATGTGGTAATTTGTAATAATTCTCACGCGAAATGTAATAGACTTTTTTTAGACTTCAAACAGCATCCCGGAGAACTCAAGTAGGAACGAAACGCAGACGTATGAGATTTAAATCCTTATTTTTATCCGCAATCCTTGCGGCATTCCTTACCGGAAATTGTAAGCCCAAAGAACCGATTACCATCACCGGTTCCGAAACCATGCACGTAATGCTGCAGATGATCGGTTTGGAATATTCCCGAAAACATTCGGGCATTCAAGTCGTAGTAAACGGAGGTGGGTCTATTGAAGGAATTGGAAAATTATTCCAAGGTAAGACCGATATCGCAGCGGCCAGCCGACCTCTCACCGAAAAGGAACTAAAAGAATTCGATTCCAAAGGAAAGTTTGAATCTCTTGCCGTTGCCTATGACGGAATCGCAATCGTAGTCAATCCATCCAATCCTCTCCAAAAGATCAGCTTGGAAACTGCCTCTAAAATTTTCTCTGGAGAAATCACCGACTGGTCCAAGGCCGGAGGCAAACCCGGAAAGATCGAAGTCGTAATCCGAAATGACAAGTCCGGAACCGCAGCTTATTTTGAAACACATGTTCTCAAACAAAAAGACTTGGGTTCTAAAAACTTCGAAACCAGAAAAAATGTAGAATATTCTTCCGCATCTAAAGTAGTAGCAGACAACGACTCTATGGCCGCGGCGATTGATTCCAATCCGAATTCGATCGGATTTATGGGAATGGGAAGCGCTCTTTTTGAAAATAAGGGACGAGTTCGTGCCTTGGAATATTCCTTATCCGGAAAAGAGCCCTTTGTCACACCGAGTATCGAAAACGTTTACAACAGAAAGTATGAACTCTCCAGAGGATTGTATCTATTCTACTTATCCGATCACGGACAAAAGATAGATGATTTTATCAGCTTTGTGACGAGCGAGGATGGACAGAAAATCATTCTCAAAAGCGGATATCTCAGGGGAACTCTTCCCACCGTCGAGGTAGAGGTTAAAAAATGAGATAAAACCCATGGGCCCCGAGATTTTTTCCAGGAAAAGAATTGATTTTCAACATTCACGGAATCGAATCACTCCATGGGCCGTTCTTTATTCGGGATCGTTTCGCTCTTCATCGCAGGATGTTTTTTAGCGGAGGGTTTTGTGGAAAGTAAGTTTGATTTTTACAAACCCTTTGTAAAAATCAAAACCCAACATGCCAGAACCATTCATCAGATTCCTAACCCTTTCGCAAAAGGAATCACACTCGGAGACGACGGCAAAGGTCATGGTTCTTTTTTTCAGTTGGATTGTTTTTCCGGCGCTTGCTTGCCTTTTCATACGATTCCTAAGGTTGGAATCATTTCCGGTAGAATTTCCTTATCGTTTTGTTATCTCTCTTTACCTCCTCCGACGGCTGTTTAAGGTTTCGTTCCGTTCTGTAAAATCAGGGAGTAAGTCTCCCCGTTTTTAGAAGTCGAAGTTTTCTGGGCAAAGAAAAGCTTCTTTCTCAAGCGAATACAGAATCTCCCTTTTGGAATCATTCTCATTCTTGTCCTGAATCTCCTAAAAATTATGAGAATTTCCCAAGGGAGATGTTATAAAAACAAATCAGCCGGAAGCAGGTTTTCGAAAGTCCTCCTTCCGGTTTTTTTTAGAAAGGAAGAATTTCATTCTTAGTTGACGGTACCCGTGCGCATCCGAGGATTCCAGTAGAGTCATTTCGGAGTTAGTCCACTGTCCACTTCCGCGTTCATTCCAGTCGTTTTGGATCATTCCCAACCTGAAACCATAGAGTCATGGCTGAATTGGAAATGGCAGATCCAAAATCGAATCAAAACCCAAGAAGCTCTTTCCGCAAACCTAGAACTCACCAAAGAAGAAAGGAGCTCCTTTGATTCCTGCTCCGCATTTTTCGAATTTTCAGTAACGCCCTATTATCTCGGACTCGCAGACTCCAAAGATCCCCACTGTCCGATCCGACTCCAAATCGTACCTCGCCAAGAGGAATTGATCCGAGGTCCTTTTGAAAAACAGGATCCACTTGCAGAAGAGACACACATGCCTGTCAAAGGTGTTACACATCGTTATCCGGACCGCGCTCTGTGGTATCTGTCTCACGTATGCGCGGTGTATTGTAGGTTCTGCACCCGCAAACGAAAGGTGAGCAACTCGTTTCACACTCCAGGCAAAGAAGAATGGAATCAGGCTCTTGCCTATTTTCGATCTCATTCTGAGATTAAGGAAGTCATTCTCTCCGGAGGAGATCCTCTCAATCTTTCCAACGATAAACTGGACTATCTCTTAGGGGAATTAAAATCGATTCCGCACATCAATCAGGTTCGAATTCATTCCAGATATCCGGTCACATTGCCTATGAGAATCGATTCGGAACTTTGTTCGGTTTTTAAAAAACACTTTCCGATCTATCTTGTAACACATTTCAATCATCCGAAAGAAATCACACCTCTTGTAAAAGAAAGAATCTCGCTTCTCATTCAAAAAGGAAACGTAATAGTTCTCAATCAAGGTGTCCTTTTAAAAGGAATCAACGATTCAGCGGAAATCTTAAAGGAACTTTTCTACGGACTGACCGCGATCGGGATCAAGCCGTATTATCTGCATCAATGCGACGAGGTCTGGGGAAGCTCCGGATTCCGAGTGGAGATCGCAAAAGGTGTTGAAATTATGAAACAGATTCGGGGAAAAATTTCCGGCTTATCCGTTCCACTCTACGTGGTCGATCTCACCGGAGGCGGAGGCAAGATCCCTCTTCCTTCCGAATATCTGGCTGAGAAAACGGACCATTCTTATATCTTTCGAAATTATCAGGACGAACTTTATGAAATCAGTTATTGATAGAGGAAATCCGATTTCCTCATCGCAAAAACCGCACTTTGTTTTTAAAAAAATAATCCTTATCCTTTTTCTGATCGGAGCGTTTGTTTGTTTACAAGTCTGTAAAACTCCGGAGAGCAAAGGGGGCGCTACTTCTTTGGAAACTTCGAGATATCTTAGACTTAACTACGACGTAGTCTATGATACTTCCGAAGGTCTTACACTTTTGGATTCGGGCAGACTTTTTGCAAGGGGTCTTTTTTACGAGTTTCTGATCCATTCTTCCACGACTCCATTTGAAAGAATTCGAGCCTCTTCGTATACGGAAGACAATCAGATCGATTTTAAACATTTGTTAAATTCGAATGAATTGAATTCCCTCAAAAATAAGCAGTATCAATATTTTTCGATGCCAAACGATTCGAGAGCCAGCGTTCTGACTGGAATTTACAACGATCACTGTTATATTCGTTGGGAATGGCAAAAGGAATCCTTTATTTTTGTCTTTGAAACCAAGGCAAAAAACGATTCCGGAGCGACTCCTGCGGCTCTTGGCAAGGAATTTCATGAAAATATCCGTAAAGGTCTCAAAATTTTTTAGTCTTCTTGACCAATTCCGTACAGGTCGACATTCTATCCACTGCAAGGATCTGACATGTGGTTAAAGCTGGGAGATTCGGAAATTATCAACCTGGATTATATATCCACCATCAAAAAAAGCCCATCTTCCAACGCGATCGAAATCATCTACAACGATCTCAACCATATCAAATCCATACCGTTTCGAAATCCGGAAGAAAGGGACAAAGCTTACGATGCGATCCTGGAAAATCTTTCGAGAATGAAATTATTTTTTGAATAGAGAGGGAAGATAGATGGAGTCGATCAAACAAAATCTGCAAACTGTGTTTTCCCTAAAGCCGTTTGAGATCCTGTTTTACGGATCCAGACAAAGGGGAGACTTTCGGGACTCGTCCGATTTTAATTTTTTTCTTTTAGCGGACCCGAGCGATCAGCTGAAAAGCACTTTTTTAAGAGAGATCAACGCGGTGCTCAGTCCATTGGAAGAGATCGCACCCGTTCATCTTGTCACCGCCGACACAGATTCTTTTCAAGCAAGACTTCGCGTATTCGAACCTTCTGCGACTCATGTCTGTGAACTCGGAGAACCTTTTTTTGGAAAAGAATCGTTTCCGATTCTTTCGGAAGAATGGAATCAACTCAAAACTCAAGAAATCGACCCGATCGCGGCGGGTAAACATCTGAGAAAAAGATATCGGTTTTATAAGAGCATCGCCCCTCGAAGTACAAAAGAGGAAATCATGAGAATGGAAAGATTGATCGCTCTTTATCTTCAAAACTGGATCTTTCGCGAAATCGAAGATCTAAGCTGGATCGAAATCGTCCACTCCGATATACCTTCCAGACTCATTTCCATGATAAAAGAATTGTATAAGAATGAAATCTCGGAAAACATTCTGGAAATTTTAGGACTGTATGAAGAGATTCTAAAATTAAAAACCGAAATCAGAAATCATCAAAACCCTTTTTCCGCGGAAAAGTTTCAGAATCTCAAGGACACGATTCGTTTCGAAGAAAAAGAAATTAAAATTTTAAAATTGAATTATTAACCGAAGAATCTAGCAGTCGGATTAAACTCAACTGGGATCGGGTCAAAAGATTGCGTTTATATATCTTTTCATAAATTTGTAAAGAATAAAAGTCCCCCGTTTTATTCGGGGACGGACTTGAAGTCCGGTTCAAGCCTATTTTTCTGGGGACAGTTTGTCGGACCAAATAATACGGGCTCAAAAATGTTCTCGACAATCTTACGAATCAGGATTCTTAAAATTCTCCGACCGTATCAAAAAAGCTCGTTTTTTATATTTCGTCTAACGCTTTGAAAAAAGATAATGAGAAACGATCCATTCTTCTCCGTTTTTGTATTTCCAGAGTTCTGCACAAGCCATAAAAAACACCTTCCAATAGACAAACCATTTCAGAGATTGGTCCGTTCCATACGTCTGCGATAAGATTTTAAGAACAGATTCCCGATTTTTATACATTCCGCTCAACCACGCTTCGGAAGTACGAGCGTAATGATTTCCGTTTACAACCCATTGATCCTGAATTATAAAATCTTTTTGAAAATATAAAAACAAATTGTGAGAAGGCATTTGTCCGCCTGTGAAAAAGTATTTAGACATCCAATCCGTATCATCGATAATTTCAAAGGGATATGTAAATTTATGATGAGTGAAAATATGGACAAAAAAAAGTCCTCTGGATTTTAAAAAACCCGCGAACTTTTCAAAAAGAATTTCGTAATTCTTCATATGTTCAAGCATTTCGACGGAAACCAATCGATCGAACTTTTTTGTAATTTTAAATCCATTCATGTCGGCGGTAAGGATCGTAAGATTCTTCAAACCACGGTTTTTAGCCTCTGCGTCTATGAACTTTTTTTGGCTTTTAGAATTGGAAACTCCGGTAATTTGCGATTTCGGAAAATTTTCCGCCAGATATAAAGAAAGCGATCCCCAACCGCAGCCGAGATCAAGGACGCTCATCCCGTTTTCAATTTTAGCTCTTTGACAGGTGATTTCGAGCATTCTTCTTTCCGATTCCTCAAAGGAAGTAGTTTTGGTCTCCCAATAACCTGAACTATACTTCATATGTTTTCCCATCACGAGTTTAAAAAACTCTGCAGGAACTTCATAGTGTTGTTCGTTTGCGGCGGAAGTATGAATCGCAATCGGAGATTTTTTGAGAGCGTCCACGTAAGACATCAAATGTTTCTGATTTTTTTCAAGAGAGCCTTTGTCTTCTTGTTTGAGTCTTTGCGCCAAAAGTTTGCGGATACAAAATCGAATCAGCCAATCCGGAAAAATATTTTTTTCCATCAGATCATACATCCATTTCATGGATAAATCTCCTTTATATTCAAAATTTAGAATTTACTGTTCGTTTAAAAAACGATCGAACGATACGATATTTTGTTCGAATCGAAAACGTTTTTTAGGACTTAGGAAACCAAGGAAAAAACACACTCGTTTTACGGCTGTAATCCCGATATAATTCACCTTTGGTTTTCAATTGCCCCACTTCATTCAGAGGAACTCCGGTCACTTTCGTAAGCAGGATGAACATGACAATCGGCGAAATCAAACCGATCCAGCCGTAAGGGGAACCGAGTGCAAAAATGCCGAATGCGACCCAGATGACCCATTCAAAAAAGTAGTTCGGATGTCTGGAATATCTCCAGAGTCCCGTCTCGCAAACTTGTCCCTTATTTTCAGGTTTTTTCTTAAATTCGCTGAGTTGAAAGTCGGCTAAGGATTCACCCAAGACTCCAAGGATAAATAACGCAATACCGATCACTTCATAATGATTTATATTCGGATTTTCGTTCAAATTTGGAAAAATAAAAGGAATGCTCAAAAGCACGGCAAGAAGGCCTTGCAGCTGAAATATATTCGTAAAAAACCGCAAGTCCACTTTATTTCCGTAATTTTCTCGAAACGCAGTATAACGCGGATCTTCATGTCCTGAAAAAACCCTCGTAAAAAGTATGAATAAAGACAATCTCCAACCCCAAAACGCGACCATGATTGTAATCTGCGCCGAACGAAGTAGAAAGCCTTCTCCGATCATATTATATACAATCGCTGCCGTTGAAATACACAAACCCCAACCCACGTCCACGATCGTATAATTACCGGCTCTTTTCCCGAGCCACCATAAGGCAGTCATCAATATGATAACGACCGCCCAAGCCACCAACATCAATGAAATAATCTGTAGAGCCACAATGAAAACTTCCTAATATTATATTTATCGAATTTTCTTTTTATCGAATAGAACTCCCGCCTTTCTCACAAATGGTAGAAGCAGAAAGTAAAGAAGAATGGAAATTCCCGGAACCCAAATCAACCATCCGAGAACCGCAAAACCCGCGACATCGAAAATTCCTTTGGCAATTTCTGAAACGTTTTCAATCGAGATATTCTCAGCCCAGCTCAGATCGAGAGCGGCACCCGTCACTTTCGAACCGGTTTGTAAAAACGGAAAAATCAAAAGAATCTGTAAAGGATATACCAAGTAATTTGCGAGTTGGATCGAGACCGGATTCAATCGGAGCAAAACCCCTAAAACCCCGCAGAGAGTCATGGTGGTTCCGATCAACGGAAAAATCCCCACGCTAATGCCGACCACGATACTCATCGTAATTTTTTCCGGCGTGATTCCTGACTTGAGTTCCCTTTTGATGATTTCCAAAACGTTCTTAGGGGAAAGGTGCTTTAGAAAGTGAAACAGAGATTTTTTGTGAGAGTGAGATTGGATTTCTTTCATCATATTCTCAATTTTCTTTTCGGAGTTTTTTTCATGGAATTTACTTTCCAAGACTTAAATTGTTCGGCCTTGTATAAACAACCTGAACCACGCTGATATTTCTCATGGAGAATGCCGCTGCACAGTACGAAAAGTAATATCTCCATTTACGAATAAAAGACTCGTTAAAACCCATATCCTTTATGAGAGATAGATTGGAATCGAATCCTCTGAGCCAAGCTGTCAAAGTATGATCGTATTTTCCACCGATATCCTCCAGATCGTAAAGATGAAAGTCACCGGTATGATTGATCGCTTGATTGATTCTCGCGATCGAAGGCAACAAAGAACCGGGAAAAATATGTTTTTGTATAAAATCCACGCCCTTTCGAAAAGACGAATATCTTGCATCGGGAGAAGTGATGATTTGATGAACCATAATTCCTTCCTTTTTCAATACACGATTGCACATAGCGAAAAAATCCTCGAAGTATTCGTGTCCTACGGCCTCGAGCATTTCAACGGTGACTAACTTGTCATAAATCCCTTCTACTTTGCGATAGTCTGCCATACGAACCTCGATTTGATCGGATAAACCTTCAGCTTGGATCTTTTCATTTGCATAACGATATTGTTCTTCCGAAATCGTATACGTTGTCACCTTACATCCATAATTCTTAGCCGCATAGGTAGAAAGGCCGGCCCATCCGGTTCCAATCTCTAAAAGATGATCCGTCGGCTTGAGCTGAAGCTTTTTACAAAGGATTTCTAGTTTTGCGATCTGTGCTTTCTCTAAAGACTCTTCCATCGTGTTGAAATAGGCACAGGAATAAGTCATGGTCGGATCCAGAAATTTATTATAAAACTCATTTCCAAGATCATAGTGTTTCACTATATTCTTCTTACTCCCCCGAATGGAATTTTTCCGGAAGAGGTGCAAGAGCCTGCTTCCTAAGTTCATCAAGCTGAGATGCGCAAATTTATTTTTACTTCCGCTCACCGATGGAGAATTTTCTATATTATAGAGAAACCAGGATATCACCGCTCGGATATCGTCGGTGTCCCAATCCCCATCCATATAAGATTCCGAAAATCCGAGGTCTCCGTTTAATACCGTCTTCCTAAAAAAGACCGGATTGTGTATATGGATGATTCCTTTGTGAAACTCGGCCGGATCGTCACTATCCGGATTTCCAAGATAAGTCGTTTCTCCGTTGGGAAGCGCCAGTCGAATCGATCCTTTTTGCATCGGCAAAAGCGCTTTGAAAAAAAGATTTTTATAAAATCCGTAAGAATTAGTGTCCGCAGAGGAAACGATGATCTCCGTATCTTGGAATTTTAAATTGGATTCAGTAATTCTTTCCAAGGTGAACTCCTTTTTGCAAATTTGTATTTTCAGTTTTCTTAATATAAGGCAGGCCTTTCAGATACAATCGAAAGGCCTGCCAATGAATCAGAACAATTACTTTGACTGTGACCAGAGGATATTGGATGAACATTCTCAACAAATTTCCATCCGTAAGTTCAATCTTTTTTCCTGTGTATGTAGTTATCATGACCGTATGTCCGTTTTCCAAAACGTCGATGCGGATATTTAAAGAATCACCGGGTATTCTCAGAGTAAATTCAAACTCGGACTCGAGTTTCACAAATGGAGATACATAAAAGAATTTTTCGGTTCTCAGACAAAAAGCCTCGTCTCTCATGGACTCTTTTCCCAAAAAGAACGGCTTTTGCTCTCCAAAAGTGTTTCCGACTTCCGCAACCGCGCAGAGCGGTTCCTCCTTGGCCCCATAAAAAAAATAAAAGGAGACAGGATTGAAAACGTATCCTAAAATTCGAACGTTCGTAATCAGGATTATTTTTGAAATCGTTTCGGTAACTCCGTTTTGTTTTAAATATTCTAAAATATTATCTTTTACGGACGTTTTTCCAAAATCCAGATGATCATTTGTTGAAAACCGAAAGAATGCGCTTCGATCGACTCCGAAAAGTTTAAGTCGAGTATCCAAAAGCTCCAGTTCATCCAAATCCAAGGAAAACGTAAAGATCCTATATCGAAATCGATTCTTCTTAGGAAACTTTCGATCGTGCATAATGTTCGCTTGAAAGATGGAAGAATTCAATCCCAGATCTTCCTATCTAAAAGCTTTTCGGATAAAATTTTAGCGGACCATAACGCATCTTCATGAAATCCGTTTCTGAAATAACTTCCGCAGAAGGATAAATTCCCTTCTTGGTTCAGTTCCGAGAGACGCGACTGAGCTTTGAGCGAACCTACGCTAAACAAAGGATGATCATATTCAATTTCTTGAATAATTTTATTTCTATCGATCGTGCCGGGATCGTTGATCGATACGTAATAATTTTTATTTTGAGAAACATTTTGTAGAGAATTCATCCAATAGACCGTAAACGGTCGAACTTCTTCTTTTATTTTTTCAACTCTATAATTCCAAGAGGACCAGGAAAGTTTTGTCTGTGGCATAGAGACATCGTCGGTGTGCAAAGTGGCGATATTTTTCTGATACTCGAATTCTTTAAGAAGCTCTTTTTGAAGTGCGGTCGGCTTCTTAAGGAGTTTTAACGATGTGTCCGCGTGGGTGGCTAAAATTACCTTATCAAACAGTTTTGATATTCCGTTTTCCAACGTGATACGGACTTTTCTTCCTTCCGTCTCGACGTATTTCACTTTTGAATTCAAGTAAAACCGATCTTTGATCGGAGCAGTAAGACGTTTTACGTATTCTCTGGATCCTCCGTGAACGGTATACCATTGATGCTGCGTATCGAGTCCCATAAAACCGTGATTTAAAAAAAAGCGGATCAGAACATAAACCGGAAATTTTAACATCCGATTATCCGGAGTTGACCAAACCGCCGAGCTCATCGGTATCAAATAGTAATTCAAAAGATCCTGATGATAACCTTCTTTTACAATATATTCCTCGAGAGTATCGTCCTGATATTTCGGATTTTCTAAACTCCTGGGAGCTTCCTTGTTGAATCGATTGATATTATACAAAAGTCGGAAAAATTTAGGACTTAACAGATTTTTTCTTTGGGCAAAAAGTCCATTCAAACCAGAACCACAAAACTCCAGTCGCTCCGGGATATGCTGCACGCTAAAAGACATAGAAGACTTCTTTGTGGGAACGTTCAATTCTTCAAAAAGACGTTTTAAGTTAGGATATGTAACATGATTGAATACGATAAAACCGGTATCGATCGGAATCACATCATTGTTTTCTACTACGTCAACCGTATTCGTATGGCCGCCGATATAAGATCCCTTCTCGTAAATCGTTAGATCGTATTTTTTTTGCAGGAAATGAGCACAACCCATTCCGGCAATACCAGTTCCAATAACGGCTAACGATTCTTTCTTTTTTTCGGAGATTGACCAAGCTGGTTGTTTTTTCTGCGAAGTTTTCTTTTTAGAAACCGTTTGTGTGATTTTCTTTTTCCAATTCTTTTTCAAGAACAATCCGTCCTTTCTTTGTGTATTATAGACAGGTCGGAAGTATTCGGATGTAAAAAAAATATCGATTGAGTTAAACACCTTTCGCTTGTAATCAAGTCGAATACAAGAACGAAATCCCGTTTGAAATAAACTGATGGCGTTATAAAAAGCCGAACGCTAGAAAAATGTAACGAACGATACGAAGAGTGAACACGATCGCAATAAAGAGCGAGAATCGTTGTCTAAAAAAGCCAGAAAGAATTGTAATCGGATCACCTACGATAGGCAAAAAAGAAAAGAACAAAATTCCGTGCCCCCAAGTTTGCATCTTGAGGGCGATCATTGAATACAAGTTTGAAGTTTCGATTTTCGTTTCGATGCGAGAATAAAACCAGGTCCCCAATCCATAATTCACAACACACGCCAAACAATTTCCGAGAGAGGCCCAAGCTACAGCCTCGGCCGGAGGAAGACCGGAGACGATGGCAAAAACCAAGGCAACTTCCGAACTAAAAGGTAGGATCGTAGCCGCGACAAAGGAAACAATGGCTAACCCAATTCCTCCATAAAGAGGGATCAGTTTTGATAAAATTTCCCAAAAACTCGATTCCATTTTGTGTTTCTATTCCTTATGAAAAAGAATCTTGTCTTTCGACTTCGTAGTTTTTCATTTTTTAAAAAATGAACCATTCCCTTTATACATCATTTGATTTGGACACCAAAGTATGAAATCAAAATTGAATCATCGTTTTCTATAAAAAATAACAAACCCTGACGCATTTCATCAGACCAGAATCGTATTTAAAGCAACGAGGTCTTCTATGAAACGCATCTTTGTAATTTATCTACTGTTGTTTTCTTTTTCAATTTTCTCCGAAACTTTAAAAGAAGAGAAGGAAAAAACTGAAACCGCAAATCCTCCTCCACAAGTCACAGAGAAGGAAAAAACCGAAACCGCAAATCCTCCTCCACAAGTCACAGAGAAGGAAAAAACCGAAACCGCAAATCCTCCTCCACAAGTCACAGAGAAGGAAAAAACCGAAACCGTGAATCCTCCTCCGCAAGTCACGGAGAAGGAAAAAACTGAAACCGCAAATCCTCCTCCACAAGTCACAGAGAAGGAAAAAACCGAAACCGTGAATCCTCCTCCACAAGTCACAGAGAAGGAAAAAACCGAAACCGTAAATCCTCCTCCGCAAGTCACGGAAGGAAAAAAAGAAGATAAGAAAGCAAACTATGGACAATTTGGAATTTGGGCTCTGAAAAGTGGCTGGGGGGGAGGAAGGATCGAAAATTCAAGCATTCAGGAAGATCAAGGAGGCAGCAATTCTTTTCGAATCTCTGGAGAATACAATCCCCGATATTTTGGCCTTGAGATAGGAGTTTCTTATTTTAAATTTTCATTGAATCCTTACACCGAATTTCCCAACGGAAACCCCTTTGACAGCAGAGAACGTTTTAGTCTTACCTTTTTTGACATCGCTCCTACTCTGCATATCCGACCGGGAAAAATCTTCGACCCATATCTATCGATCGGGGGAGGAATCGCAGGACTTAGCTACGGCTCCGCAAATAGAGGATTTGGACGTTTAGGATTTAGAATCAATTTAGATCGTATTTTTCTATTCGCCGAAACGGAAGCTTCCACCATCAATCGAACTTATAGCCAAGACCTGAAATTCAATTATAACGAATATTCAGGGATATTCGGAGTCGGTATTTATTTTGGAGTGGATGGAGGAAGCGATCGAAAAGAAGAATCCGTCAAAAACCCAAGTCCTATCTAGTTTCCATTTTTTCTGGCATCGGCAAAAGAAGCGATTTCACTTAGGAATCGCTTCTTTTTTTATAAAATTCATTTCTTTAAAAAAATGGAATTCGATTTGAAACGTAAGCCGCAATCATTCGGTCTTACGTTTTATAGACTCAATCCGGACAAATCGTAAATCTATTTCTTTATTTTAAGTCGAAAAACCTAATTTAGCAATTCGCTTAACAATTTATTTTTTAACCTATTATTCTCTATTGCGTATACGTTTCATACAGCTCGTATGATTGCTATCTTATCATTTACATACAGTCAATTTTCATGTCAAGTCCCGATTGAAACTTTTTTATACACCTTTCGGTCCTAAAAGCATAAATCAAAAAGGCGAACCATTAATGAAAAAAGAATATTCTATTATGTTAATATCATTAACATGTGCAGTCTATCCTGGAATTTCCGTATTTTCGGAGGAGGAAAAGGATTTGAACACACAATATGCTCCCTGGACCCTGAAACTCGGCGGAGGAATCGGAAAAATAAAAGAAACAACTTACGGAGAAAACTCGGGTATTCTGAAAAATTATCGAATTTCCGCTGAATACAATCCAAGATATTTCGGTTTTGAATTCGGAATCAGTCGTTCCTACGCCGAGATTGACTTTCATAAGGATCGAGAAATTACTTACGATTATTTAGTCGCGCAATTCATCGGAGCCAGCCAACATCTAAATGCAAGTGTGATCAATGGCGCTCTTTCAAAAGATGCGTTCAGAGATATCAATCAATTCAATCTGACGTTTTTAGATATCGGACCGACGTTTCATTTTCGTCCCGGAAAAACGTTTGATCCATATATTTCTATCGGGGCGGGAACATCGGGTTTTGATTCGAGTGCTTCGTATCGAGGATATGGACGGTTGGGATTGCGTTTGAATTTCGATCGATTTTATGTTTTTACCGAAGCAGAAGGAAGCGCGATCAACAGATTCAACGAAAGAAACGGAAGAACGCACTATAACGAATACGGCGGAATGCTTGGAGTGGGTTTTTATTTCGGAGGAGAGGAATCCGTCAAAAAAGAAGAGCCCGTTGCTAACTTATCATCCCCTTAACGATATGTTCGATCCGGCATCATAGTTTTTCGTAAGAGGTCGCAGATATTCTTTCGACGACCTCTTACTGTAAATCGCGAATCACAAAAGGAAAATCAACTCATTCCCATTGAGGATCGGGAATTGTCATTGTATGAATGTATATTTGATAACGTTTAGGAATTATATAGTCTCGAACATATCTCTGACAGTAAAGACCGGGTCCGGAACTTCTTTCCACGAATTTATACTCGACAGAACCTGAGAAAATTTTTCGAAATTTGAACTCCGATAATTCGATCCGCATTTGAGTGAATTTTTGAGAATCTATTTCCGTTTTTTCGATTCCTAAAATTCGAATCTTGTCTTTGCGTAATTTGGAAGTAAGAATTCTAACTTTTCCCTCCTGACCGACAACAAGTCTCAAATTCAAAACCAAATTTTGTCGCTCAATCGGCGGACAGGAGATTTGACTCTGATTTTCGTCCTGTGCATCGACGAATTTACCAAAATCTGAAAAATAAAGAAGGCAGCACAAAAGAAAAAGACTTGTCTTTTTGTATTCCGGGATTTGCAAAATTCCCCCTCAAGTCAATACTCGAAAGAATGATATCATTCATTTTTCGGAATTCAATTCTTTGATTTTAGAATTTTAAGAATTTTAAGAATTTTGAAAGTAGATTTACTTCAAGCCGGCAAACTGAGACTGCATCGATTTATGAATCTTCTCCGCTTCCTGACCGGCCCTTTCCGCAAAATCCAAACCGCCCGAAGCAAAATGAATCCCTCTCGAAGAATTGATAAGCGAATGCAATCCGCAAACCGGAAGTAAGTCCTCGAGTTTCGCACCCTGAGCGCCGAACCCGGGAATCAAAAAGATACGGTCCGGATTTTGTTTTCGAAGTGTTTCGAGTTCGTTCGGATTGGTTGCGCCTACTACAAATCCGAGATTGACCGGAGAGATGGAGTTGGCGACATGAGCGACTTCTTCATAAAGAGTTCTTCCCGTTTCGGAAAATCTCTTTTTCTGAAATTGCGAAGAATCCGGATTGGAGGTAAGACAAAGCCAGAATACAAGATGATCTTGATATTCTAAAAAAGGACGAAGGGAATCGAGACCCATGTAAGGAGAAAGCGTGAGGCTGTCGACCTGAAGATCTCCGAAGTAATAACGGGCATACTGTCTTGCCGTATTATCCAGGTCACCACGTTTGATATCTGCAACGATCGGAATCTGCGGATGGTTGCTTTTGAGATGACCGATCACCTTTTCAAACTGACGGATTCCGGAAGAACCGAACACTTCAAAGAATGCGATATTGGGTTTGTAAGCGACGGCGTATGGAGCGGTAGCATCGATGATCTCACGACAGAAGTGAACGAGAGGTTCTGGGCCGCGTTTGACCGTTTCCGGAAGTTTACAGTAGTCGGGATCCAATCCGACGCAGAGAAGAGATTGGAGAGATTGGCTCCGGGTCAGGAATTTACTTTGGAAATTCAAAAGTCCCTCCCCGGATCAACGAACTTATTTACGAACGATATGTTTTTGCGCAAATTGAGGAAGCACAAAAGCCGCCTTGTGCATTTCAGCGGAATAGTATTTCAATCCTTGTGGCACTCTTTTCGGATCCGGAACCACAGTGTAAGGATCCGGACCTTTCGAACAATACGTAAATCCAATGATCCCGGAAGGATAGGTTGGAACCACAGTATAATAATATCCGCAGTGATTGAAGATCTCGGGGATAAAGTTAAACAACTCCCGGATGATCGGTCCGTGATAGTAATAACTTTCTCCTTGAGTCGTGCAAATTCCGCCTTCTTTCAAACAGTTCGCCATCGTCTCATAAAAAGGTCTTTTGAATAAAACTTCAGCGGGACCTACTGGATCCGAAGAATCCACCATGATGCAGTCAAAATAATTCTGATAGTCCTTCACGTATTTGGCGCCATCTTCGTAGGCGTGTTTTACGCGGGGATCTTTCATCGCGTTTGCGATTTCGGGAAAGTATTCGTAACAAACGTCGATTACACCTTTGTCGATTTCACAAAGATGAACTTCCTTTACGGAAGGGTGTTTCAGAACCTCACGAACGGTTCCTCCGTCTCCCCCTCCGATCACCAGAACCTTTTCCGGGTGCGGATGACTCATCATAGGAACGTGAACGATCATCTCGTGATACGCGAACTCGTCGGCCTCGGTCATCATGACCACCCCATCCAGAGTGAACATCCTTCCGAATCCTACGGATTCAAAAACGTCAATCTTTTGAAAAGGAGTCGTCCTGGAATGTAGGAACTCCTTTACCTTGATTTTGAGTGCGCGTCCGTTTTTAAGTTCTAATGCTTCGTCTAACCAAAGTTCCATCAATTTTCCTTAGAAGCGGTTGGTCACGGTGAGTCTCATCGCGCCACCCTGGAAAAATTTACGGGTAAACTCGGAAGCTACCTTCGGATCGTAACACTTGCACGAGAAGATATCAATATAAGAGGTATTGGTATCGTTTGCAAAGTGCGCGGAAATACAAGAAGT